>JBJKRG010000309.1:0-5097 GCA_046704805.1 Gemmatimonadaceae bacterium | reverse complement strand
CTACTATACGGTATGAGGGGCCGACACGCGCCAGGGTCTTCCCCATCGGGTCGGCGTTCGGGAAGAAACGTTTCGCGAACGCCTCCTTGACCACGCCCACCCGCCCCGGATCGCCCATGTCGGCGGTGGTGAGATCACGACCCCGGAGCATGTGCGCACCGATGGCCGTGAAGTACCGCGGGCCCACGATGTCGTATGCCACCAACGAATCGCTTTCCACGCGCGGCACGAAACCGGGGATCTCGACGGTTGTCCACGCATCCATACCGCTGAACAGGCCGTTCTTCGAGAAGCTCGCGGCCCTGACCCCCGGGAGCGCTTCGATCTTCGCCGCCAGCTCGTCGCGCAGCACCTGGACCGCGCTGTCGGACCGCTGGAGCTTGGCGGCGTTGAACGACCCGATCAGCAGGTGGCTACGATCGAGGCCGATGTTGCCCGTCTCGAGTGCGCGGAGGCTGCGCACCACCATCCCCGTAGCGACGAGCATGGTGAGCGAAAGCGCCACTTCGAGCATCACGAGCACCCGCCCGGTCCCAAACCGTCGCCACGGCCCGGAGATGCCGCGCGAGTGCCCGCGCAGCACCGCTGCGACGTCCACGCGTGTCGCGCGCAGCGCGGGGGCGAGGCCGAACAGGAGCACGCTGGCAAACGTGAGCGCCGCCGTGAACCCCAGCACCTGTGGGTCGAGGCGGGTATCGAGCGGCAGCACGCTGCCGCCGCCGGCGGCAAATCGGAGCAGCAGCACGATGCCCCAGTGCGCGAGCAAGAGGCCGATCGCGGCGCCAGTGATCCCGAGCGTCAGGCTCTCGATCATGAGCTGCTGCACGAGCCGCCGTCGGCCGGCGCCGACGGCCAGGCGCACGCCGATCTCTCGCCCCCGCGACGTCGCTCGGCCGAGCAACAGATTGGCCACGTTGGCGCACACGATGAGCAGGACGAGCCCGACCGCCACCAGCAGTGTGTACAGCGACGTCGCGTACTGCGGGCGCCAGTACGAGAACCCGCGGGCGCCGGGAGTGATCGGAATGTCGTGGTACGGCGAGCCGGCCATCCCGGCCCCGGCACTCCCCTTCGCCGCCCGATTGATCAGCCGCCGGATCAGGGGGATCAGCTCGGCACGCGCCTGCCCGAACGTGACCCCCGGCTTGCGCCGCCCCATGAGCAGGAGGGCGTCGTAATCGCGGTTCTTCAGCCAGTCGTCGGTCGGCCAGAGGGCCGGCTCCATGCTGATCGGAATCCAGACGTCCGTCCGTTCTCCCACGATGTCGCCCGTGAAGCTCGGCGGCGTGACCCCGACGATCGTCATCGGCACATGGTTGACCGACACCGTTCGCCCGATTACGTCGGGGCTGCGGTCGAACCGTCGCTTCCAGTATCCGTCGGAGATCACGACGTCCGGATCGGCGCCGACCACGCGGTCCTCGTCGGGCCGGAAGACGCGACCGGTGGCGGCGCCGATCCCGAGCACATGGAAGTAGTTCGCCGTCACGTACTGCGCGTGTGGATATTCCGGCTTCGGCGCCGAGCTCGCGGTGGACGAGTCCGCCGCGGGCGACCGATCGAACACGAACGGCACGTGTCCGGCGCCCGTCGTGCCATAGATGCCGGAGAACACCGTGTTGTTGTCGCGGATGTCCTCATACAGCGGGTAGGAATAGATGTCAGTGCGCGGCGACCCGGTCCAGACGGAGTTGGTCTGGGTCACGTCGCCAATGGCAACGAGCTGTTCCGGGTGCGAAACCGGGATGGGCCGCAGCAACAGCGCGTCGACCAGCGAGAAGATCGCCGTGTTCGCCCCTATGCCGAGCGCCAGGGTCAGCACCACCACCGCGGAAAATCCGCGATGGTGGCGCAGACCCCGTATGGCATAGGCGACGTCGTGCCTCAGATGGTCGATTCGGCTCCCCCGGTTCACGGCCTGCTCCCTGCGGTGGTCGATGGAGAGGAGCTCGCTTCGTATGGCGGAGACGTCCCCGAATCGCACCCGGGCCTGCCCCGCCGCCGCCTCGGCATCGGCCCCCCCGCGCTCCAGCTTCTGGGCTCGCATCGCCAGGTGAAAGTCGATCTCTTCGTCGACGTCGCGCTTCACGTGATCCCGGCCCACGTCGAGGCGGAAGACACGCCGCCACCCGCGCCGCGGTGTCATGCCGGAGCCGTTGCCGTGGTGAGCGCGCGTGCCGCGGCGTCCACGAAGCGGAGCCACGACGTGGTGCCCGCCTTGAGTCGTGCGCGGCCCGACCGTGTGAGGGTGTAGTACTTCGCCTGCCGGTTGTTGTCCGAAAGCCCCCACTCCGCGCTCACGTGTCCCGCCCGTTCCAGCCGGTGGAGCGCGGGATAGAGCGTGCCTTCCCCGATCAACACGACGTCCCCGGTGGTGTCCTCGATCCACTCCGCGACGGCGTAGCCGTGGCGCGGGCCCCAGGAGAGCGCCTTGAGGATCAGAAGGTCGAGCGTTCCGCGCAGAAGACCGACGTCGAGATCGGGCATGAGAAAACGGGTCGAAGTGGGCGATTCCCCTTGCGAGGCCATGGGAACATTGCACCGGTGCCCTCGTGACGCAAGGCGTAGCCGAAGTGGATCCTCTGAGCCCGGCGGGCCACGGATGTGACAGGACGCCCAGGTGTCGCCGGGGTGTCACCTGGAGGCGAGCCCGCACCGCCTGGAAGCGACGGCACGCGGCAGGCCCGGGCCCGCGGGCCGCGAGCCCCTGCCCCCACTTGACGCGCCGGTCGATTCCGGCGAATATGTGGGAGCACCACATATAGGACCACCATGCTTACGCCCGAACTGAAGAAGGGGAGCGCCGAGTTTCTCGTGCTCGCGTTGCTCGAGCACCAACCCCGCCACGGCTACGAGTTGAGCAAACTCATCGCGTCACGATCGCGCGGCGTGCTCACCTTCCACGTTGCGTCACTCTATCCCCTGCTCTACCGCATGGAGAGCCGCGGATGGATCGTGGGCCGCTGGGTCGAGAAGGCCGGCGAGCGGAGACGCCGGTTTTACCGCATCACTCCCATCGGCGCCCGCACCCTCCGTGCACAGCGCAAGAGTTGGCAGGAGTTCGTGACTGCGGTGACGAGCGTCGCCGACGCCGGCAATGCCTGACTGGCGGCGCGAGCTGCGGGCGCGCGCGACCGCGTCCCGCGTGGCCCCGGAGGACGAGGCCGAGCTGATCGAGGAGCTGGCCCAGCATCTCGAAGCAGAATTCGACGACCTCGCGCCCCGCGTGGGCGCCGCGGAAGCCGAGCGTCAGCTCCTCGCCCGGTTGGACGACCGCGCGTTGCGGGACCTCGTGCGGAGCCGCCGGGCCGCCACGCGTCGCCTCGAACCGCGCCGCGGCGTTGTCCAGTTCCTTTCCCCACGCCGTGCGTGGGCCGACGTCCGCTACGCGATGCGCCGTTCCCGCAAGCACGTCGGCTTCACCACCGTGGCGATCGTATCGCTGGCCCTGGGCATCGGTGCCAACACGGCCGTCTTCAGCCTCATTGACGCGATCATGCTGAAGCGGGCGCCGATCCCGCAGCGTGACCGGATCGTCGAGCTCTACCAGCGGCAGAGCACGTTCCCGTACGCCCCATTTTCGTATCCCGATTATGTCTCGCTCAAGCATGCTGTGTCCCCCAATTCGCGAGACACTTTAGCTAAGCACTAGGACCGACTCCGGCGAGTTGCTGCCGGTACTGCTGGGGGGACTGAAAGCCGAGGGCCGAGTGCGGCGCGACGGCGTTGTAATCGGCGATCCAGGCCGGGATCTGATCCAGCTCGACGGCCGCCGACGAGAGATCTGCCCCGACGATATAGTCCCGCCGCATGGTGTTGACGAAAGCCTCCGACATCCCGTTCGATTGGGGGCTCGCCGCCGGCGTGGTGATCGGCACCAGATGCAGCCGCTCCGCGGTGATCTGCGTCTCGAGTGCCGTGTAGATACTCCCGTTGTCGCTGAGCCACTGGATCGGCGCGTCGGGCCGGGCGCCGTCCCCAAACCGGCCAGCCACGGCTCGGTGCATCAGGGTCTGAATATCGACCGCCCGGAGATCCCGCGGCACGGCCACCGTGGCCAGCACCTCGCGATCATGACCGTCCAGGGCGAAGCCGAGCTGCACGAGCTCCCCGTTCCAGCAGGCGATCTCGAGCCCATCACTGCACCAGCGCTCGTTCGACACGTCCCGCTGCACGCGGCCCGTATGCGCCCGGCCCGTCCGGCGCCGCGTGCTCCGCGGCAGCTTCCAGCCGTTGAGCTCCA
Organism: Gemmatimonadaceae bacterium; assembly: GCA_046704805.1. GTDB lineage: Bacteria > Gemmatimonadota > Gemmatimonadetes > Gemmatimonadales > Gemmatimonadaceae > JAGWRI01. The sequence continues at coordinate 854 of JBJKRG010000309.1, read as the reverse complement.
TCACCCGCTGGATGCGCTTGAGGTTGTACGTCGTCTCAAACGCGCGATTCACGAGCGCCCGCACCCGCCGGGCACCATACGAGGCCCGGGTGCGGATCACCGTGCGAATCTGGGCGGTGACGATGCGGTCGTCCGCCCGGACGTATCGGGCCGGTCGCCCGACACTTTCGCGATACGCGCACGCCCGGCTGATCCCGAGCGTCCGGCAGATCGGCGCCATGGGGCGGCTCGTCATCGCTTGGACACGCCGTAGTAGCGCGGTCTTTTTTTTACCTCGTCCCGGGCCGCCTGGAGAATCTCGATCTCCATGGTCTTCTTCCCCAGCGCGCGCTCCAGCTCCTTGATGCGCGCCAGCGCCAGGCGGAGCTCACTCGCCGGCACCACCTCTTCGTTGGCCCCCACCGCCGCCGTACTGCCAGCCGTGCTCAGCCGATGCCACCGGCGCACCACCGACGGCGAGATCGACAGATCCCGCGCCAACTCGGCCAGGGTCAGTTCCTGCCGCTCCACCCGCGCTAACTGCTCCCGCTTGAACTCCGCGGTAAAGAGGCGACGACCGTCCGTCGCCCGCCGATGCTTTTCCATCCGACGACCCTCCTCTGAGAAGTCAAACTACGCTTCCCAAAGTGCCTCGTCGAATTGGGGTACACAGCAGTTGTTCTCAGGTCTCCTATGCGTTTCGCGGCCAGTGAGTTCGTGATCGCGCCAATTGCGGGACTTGCACGGTTGATCCACGCGATCTGCTCCGCTGACTTCGCGAACTTCACGTTGAGCACCTTGAAGAATGACAAGAGCGCATACGCAACATGACCGCGTCTGAGGTTCAGACCTTCACGGTAGAAAGCCAGGGCAAG
>JBJKRG010000308.1:0-3254 GCA_046704805.1 Gemmatimonadaceae bacterium | reverse complement strand
TCGGCTTCCTCATCCGTAGCGCGGAGTCATGCATGGTCAGCATTCCTCCCCGCCGACGTACACGCCGTCGCCGCAGAAGCGAGCCCATTCGGCTGCGCTGGCCGTTACCTTGGCCGGTGACAGCAGGCGGTCGTCCTCGTCGCGCTCCTCCGGCGTGACGGCCCCCTCCGGTGGCCAGTTCTCGCCCTCGAGGCCGTCCTGGAACGCCAAGGTGAACGGCTCGTCGTCGGGAATCATCTCGGCGGTGATCTCATCGTCGGGCTCGCAGCACTCGCCGATCGAATAGGTATCTCGCCCGCGCCGCAGGGCGGTCGCGGCGTCCCGCGCGGCCATGACGTGCTCGCAGCCGTCATCGAGGCGATAGAGATGAAGGCCAACCTCCGCTTGGTTATCCATCTCACTGTGCTCGCTCATCTCTCTGTTCCCCTCCTCGCGTGTAGATTCACGTGTAGATTCGCGAGCGTGGAACGCGTCGTTCCAGCCGCCGCGCGAGCGGAAAAGCGTTGTGATTGCTGGAAAGAGGGCAGGGCAGGGGTTGCCCGAAAACGGCCTGCACGGGACTTTGGAACCGGCGGTGGTGGTTCGAATCCACCCGGGCCAATCCGAGAGCCCTTCTCTCCCAACGGCTCCCAGGTGGCTGCCAAGTGGCTGCCGTTCACGTGTAGATTCGCGTGTAGATTCATGGCCGTTTCGGAGCCCTCCCCTCGGCCAGATCGTTGACCTTCAGAGCCTCGTCGGCAGCCGCCAGGAGCGGCCCCCAGACCTCGTCGTCGGCGAGTTCCGGCTGCATGGCCAGGCATTCGTCCCGGAGATCCCGAAGGGCCGTGGCGAGAAGGCTGGGTGCCTTCAGAAGTCCGCCCAAGGCCATCTTGTATTGGCCGACGATCCGCCACAGGGCGTCGACCTCGCCCATCCTCTCTGCCACCCGATAGAGCAGCGAGGCAGTCGCCATCATCCCGTCGGCCCGGAACTCGGACGCCATTCGGCGGAGCTCCTTGGCGTCGCGGACGGACATCGGGTCCTGCCTGTTCGTCGGTTCGGAGTGCTTCGCGCTCATCGGGACCCCTTCATCAGATGCCGACCGGGGGTACTGCCCTCGCCTGGCCCGGCCTCCTCAACCCTCCCCCTCTGCCTCTTCCTTCAGTCGCTGGCGCACGTGATCCACGTGGGTCGACGTGCGTCGCTTCGAGAACTGCCGGTACGTGTTCCGGAGCAGCTCGGCGCTCACGTTGCCTGTCAGGTCTCCGACCAGGCCGGCGTCTCCGTGTGCGACCTCCCAGGACATCGTGACGTGGCCGCGCTTCTCCCCGTGCCAGGCTCTGCCCGGGACGTAGGGGATGCCGAGCGCCTGCTCCGCCCGGTGCAGCGCCTCGGTGATCGCGTCCTTGGTGATCGGCTTGTCCGTCGGGTCGACGAACTCCAGCCGGCCTTCGGGGAACAGCCAGCCCGACTCCCGGACCTCGGGGCGCTCGAGCGCCTCGGCGATCAGCTGCGCCGTCTCGGCGGTCACGGGCACGACAGCGCCCCGGCGCCCCTTGTCGAACTCGCGCCTGAAGACCACGTGCAGCCGGTCCTGGCCCTGGACGGGGAGGAGAACCAGGTCGCGTTCGGCTGAGATCAGCAGCACCGCGCTGATGCGCCGGCCCGTGTCCACGATGACCGACGAGGCGAGCGTCACGCGCCAGTCGACCTCCTCGTGGGACGTGGCGAGCTGCACCATCTCCCGGGCGGTGTAGACGAGTTCCTGGGTGTCGGGCCGGTATTCCGGCATCTCGAGACCACGGAGCGGGTTCACGTCGTAGAGCCGCGCCTTGTTGAGGCCCCAGAGCACCGCGGCGCGGAGCCTGGCGAGGCGCTTGCGATCCCAGCGGCTCGACCGGGCGGCGGATCGCCGAGCCTCCCGCGCGACGCGCTCGACCCGGGCCGGCGTGAGCTCGAGCACGAGAGCGGTTGGCGTGAGGGCAGCGAGCCAGAACTCCCGGCACCTGGTCCAGTCGTCCCGGTGCTTCTCGCTCCAGTCCTGGGCCTCGGCCGAGGCCTCGTACCTGTCGAAGAGCGTGAGGACGGTGACCGGCGCGTTCTCTCCTGACTGGGCGCGCCCCTCGAGGATCTTCAGCCGGCGCTCGCGTGCCGCCTGCTCGCAGAACTCCACCGCCCACTCCCATGTGGTCCCCTCCGCGAGGACGTCCTCCATCGGCCGACCGGACTTCGTCACGACCCAGGAGCTCGTCATGCAGATGCGCCATCCGAGGTCCGGGCGTTCGTAGACCCGGACCCTCGACGAGGGCTCCGTCTTCGTCGCCCGTCTGCCGGCCGAATGCGACCTGGGCTTGCGCTGGGCCATCTTCCGGCCTCATTCCCGGCGACCGTACATGCGTGCCAGGGCGCCCATGTCCATGCCCGGGCCGATCGCGGTGCGCTCGCGGATGACGGGGATCTCCAGGGCCGCTTCGAGCGCGATCTCCCACCGGCCCCCGCGCATCTTCCGGGCCCTCCCTTGCCGCTCCAGGTCCTCACACCGCCGGCGAAGGGCAGGGAGGCTCCGGCCCGTGGTCGCGTGCACCGTGCGGATCGGGACCCATTCCGGCGTGTTCTCGCCCAGAACGCGGCGCACGTCATCGGCGCAGCGCTCGAGCAGCTTCGCCTTGGGATCGTCGACGTCGTAGCGGCGGTGCGCGGCGGCGTCCTCCTCCCAGAGCTCCGCCAGCTCCTTCAGGGCGGTCGTCTGATCGAGCACGGTGGCCATCAGCGCAGCCTCCACGCCCGCGGATCCGTCAGATCTGGAGGCGGCAGATAGTCGGCGTCGTCGGGCCCAGCGGAGCGCCGTCCGAGGTTGTAATGGATGCGCAGGCGCGGGCTCGCGGGCCGAGCGCGACTGACTGCTCCCTCGCGCTCGGACCGCCGCTGGAGCGATGCCCGGCGTTCCCTGAGCAGCTCCTCGTGGCCCAGAGTCTCACGCACGGAGCGCCTCCTCTCCCCTGGCCCGGTAGACCCGCGCGCAGTCGGGACCCGGATTCTGGCACTCGGCGCAGCGCGATAGGTCCAGGGCGTCCATACGTCCCTCGGCGCGGCCCATGATGAGGGCCTCGGCCACGCGCTCGTCCTCGGACTGCTTGCCCCACGCGCCGATGACGCGCGAGAGCAGGAGCCCGACGTTGGCGCCCACCACGAGGCCGGCAGCAGCCGAGACGACCACCACCGCGGCGGTGCTCACGCGGCTCCCTCCTTCGCCGCCCTCACTTCGGCCGCGAGCT
>JBJKRG010000307.1:0-20057 GCA_046704805.1 Gemmatimonadaceae bacterium | reverse complement strand
CTCCTGACCCGCCCGGATCCGGGAACTGTCGTCTGCCGCTGCGAGGATGTGCGGTTCGGCGAACTGCACGCGGATTGGGGAGCACGTCAGGCCAAGCTGGCCACGCGCGCCGGCATGGGGGCATGCCAGGGACGCGTCTGCGGCGCGGCACTCGGCGCGTTGTTCGGTTGGGGCGCGCCGTCGGTGCGCGCGCCCCTGATGCCCGTGCCGGCGCGCGTCATCGCGGCAGGCGACGGAGAACCCGACGCGGCCGGCGCGGCACCGGAGTGATCGCGCGGATCGGGGTACGTTACGGCGGAGCGGTTGCCCGGGCTCCGGCACGCTCCTTAGCTTTCCGTCGCTCGCGAGATTCCTCGATCCCCCGTTCACGACAGGCGCCCAAATGGCGACGTACAAATACGCAAAGGTCCCCCAGCATGGGGAACACATCACCTATCAGCACGGGACGCTCCAGGTCCCCGACCACCCGATCATCCCCTTCATCGAAGGCGACGGCACCGGCGCCGACATCTGGCGCGCCGCCGTCCGTGTGTTCGACGCCGCCGTCGCCAAGGCCTATGGCGGGAAGCGCAAGGTGGCCTGGATGGAGGTGTTTGCCGGCGAGAAAGCGTTCACGCAGTTGAAGGACTGGCTGCCGCAGGAGACCGTCGACGCGATGCAGGAGTTCCGCGTCGCGATCAAGGGTCCCCTGACCACCCCCGTGGGCGGCGGCATCCGGTCGTTGAACGTCACGCTCCGCCAGCTGCTCGATCTCTATGCCTGCATCCGTCCCGTTCGCTACTTCGAGGGCGTGGGGAGTCCGATGAAGAACCCCGGCCTTCTCGACATCGTCGTCTTCCGCGAGAACACCGAGGACGTCTACGCCGGCATCGAGTGGAAGGCGGGCTCGCCCGAAGCAGACAAGCTGCGCACGTTCATCAAGACCGAGCTCGGGAAGGACATCCGGGAGCACTCGGCCATCGGCATCAAGCCGATTTCGGAGTTCGGCTCTAAGCGGCTGGTGCGCATGGCCATCGAGTACGCCCTCAAGCACAATCTCCCGTCGGTGACCATCGTGCACAAAGGCAACATCATGAAGTTCACCGAAGGCGCGTTCCGCGACTGGGGCTACGAGGTGGCGCGCGACGAGTTCGCCGGCCGGGTCGTGGCGGAGGCCGACCTCGGCAGGGCCGGCAACGGTGCCCGGGCCGACGCCGTGGTCATCAAGGATCGCATTGCCGACTCCATGTTCCAGCAGCTGCTCCTGCGGCCCAATGAGTACTCGGTGCTGGCGACGCCGAATCTCAACGGCGACTACCTCTCGGATGCCGCCGCCGCGCAGGTGGGCGGGCTGGGCATCGCACCCGGCGGGAACGTTGGCGACGGCGTGGCGGTATTCGAAGCGACGCACGGGACGGCTCCCAAGTACGCCAACCTCGACAAGATCAATCCCGGCAGCGTCATCCTCTCCGGCGTGATGATGTTCGAGCACCTGGGTTGGGATGAGGCGGGGACACTGATCGTGCACGGCCTCGAGCACGCGATCGCCGCGAAGCACGTCACGTACGACCTGGCCCGCCAGATGCCGGGGGCCACCGAAGTCTCGACGTCCGGGTTCGGCGACCAGATCATCGCCGGGATGGACGCCTGATCCACCACCGGTTCACCGCAGGGACTCACGCACGTTCGGAACCATGAACATCTCGATCACGGCCGGCAGTCTCGACTTCGCGAAGCTCGACACCCCGTTGCTCGTCCTCGCTCTGCCGTCGGGTGCGGGACTCGCCCCCGAACTCGCGGCTGCCGATGCGGCAACGGCGGGGGCGCTGGGACGGATCCTCGCTGCCCGCGATTTCCGCGGCGCGCGGGACGAACTCCTGTTCGTCGGAGGAGCCGCGGCCGGCATTCGACGGGTCCTGCTGGTGGGGATGGGGGACGCGGGGCGGCGGACCGACGCGCTCCGCCGCGCCGCCACGCTCGGGGCGCGGCAGGCGGGCAAGCTCGGCACGGGGGCGCTCGCGTTCCACGCCGGAACCCTCTCCGCTTCCGAGGCCGAGGCCGTCACCGTGGGCATCGCCGCCGGCGGGTGGCGCTACGACGACGTCCGGACACCGCCCCCCGATCCGGAACGCCGCCTGCCGCTCACCTCCGCGACGGTGCTCGGAGCCGACGCGGCCGCGCTGCAGCGCGGGGTGACCACGGGCCTCGCGATCGCGGCCGGACAGGCCCTCGCGCGCACCCTCGGGATGATGCCGGGCAATCTCTGCACGCCCGACTTCCTGGCGCAGACGGCCCGCGACATCGCGGCCCGCCACGGCATGCAATGCACGGTGCTCGGCCGCGCCGAAATGGAGCGAGACGGCATGGGCTCCTTCCTCGCTGTCGCGCAGGGCACGCCCCAGGATCCCAAGCTCATCGCCCTCGAGTACCGCCACGGCCCCGCGGACGCCAAGCCGATCGCGCTCATCGGTAAGGGCCTCTGCTTCGACTCCGGGGGCATCTCCATCAAGCCGTCGGCGAGCATGGAATGGATGAAGTACGACATGTGCGGCGCCGCCGGGGTGCTGGGCGCGATGGAGACGATCGCGCGCCTGGGGCTCCCGATGAACGTCGTCGGACTCGTCGGCTCCACGACCAACATGCCATCCGGGACCGCCGTGAAGCCCGGCGACGTGGTGAAGAGCCACCTCGGCAAGTTCATCGAGATCATCAATACCGACGCCGAGGGGCGGCTGGTGCTGGCCGACGTGCTGTCGTACGCGCGCCGGTACGAGCCGGCTGCCGTGGTGGACGCGGCCACGCTCACCGGGGCCTGCGTGATCGCCCTGGGGCACACGGCAACGGCCGTGCTGGGGCGCGACGACGCCCTCGTGCAGGAAGTGCTCGACGCGGGCGACCGCTCGGGCGAGCGGGGCTGGCGGCTGCCCATCTGGGACGAATACAAGGCGCTCATCAAGTCGGAAGTGGCCGACGTCAAGAACGTCGGCGGCCGGGCCGCCGGCACGATCACCGCCGCACTCTTTCTTGCCGAGTTCGCCGAGGCGTTCCCGTGGGTGCACCTCGACGTCGCCGGTACGGCGTACAGCGAGACCGATCTGGGCATCATTCCGGCCGGACCGACGGGCGTTCCCGTCGGGATCTTCGTGGAATTCGTGCGAGGACGGGCGCCCTGAGCGGGCCCTGGAAGCGAGCGCTCCGGTGTGCCGGCCTCGGCCTCCTGGTCGGGGCCGTTTTTCCTCTCGCGGCACAGGCGCAGCAGCGCGACACGCTCAGCCGGCGCGACACCGTCGCGAAACAGGACTCGCTGGCCCGACGCGACACGACGATCCGGCGCGATACCACGCCGCCGCTCGTCCCCCTGCCGCGGGACACGAGTCGCCCGGCACCACCGTCCCTCCCGCCCGACACCGTGCAGGCGCCGCTGGCGCACGCTCCGATGCCGATCGTGGCCGACCCCAGCGGGACCTACCACCTGGACGCCACACAGATCTTCGAGACCGGCGCTCGCAGCCTCGGGGATCTGCTCGCCCGGATTCCCGGAGTCACCGAACTCTCCACGGGGTGGATGGCCGCACCAACGACCGCTGCCTACCTCGGCGACGAGCAACGCATCCGCGTCTTCCTGGACGGGGTCGAGTACTACGGCTTCAACCCGCATGCCGGAGGCGCGCTCGACTACTCGCAGATTCCGCTGTGGCCGATCGAGGCGGTCACCGTGGAACGTTCTCCCTCGGAGATTCGCGTCTACCTCAACACGTGGCGGGTGAACCGGACGACGCCGTACACGCGGACCGACATCTCGACCGGCGACCTGCAGACCAATCTGTACCGGGCGTACTTCGGACGGCGGTTCAAGCACGGGGAGGACCTGCAGTTCGGCGTCCAGCAGTACGGCACGCTGCCCAGCCGCGCCGGGGCGACCAGCGACCAGCTGTCCCTGATGGGGCGCGTGGGGTGGGCGCGCGGGAAGTTCAGTATCGATGCCTTCGCGCTCCAGGTCGGTTCACACCGTGGGGTGATCATCGATCCGTACACGGGCGACTCCGTCCCGACGCTCCAGGCCACCCGGCGCGATGCGTACGTGCGGGTCGGGTACGGCGATCCGGACAGTGGCCCCTGGGTGCAGGGGCTGGCCTCCACGACGCGGTATGCCTACGCGGGCCCCGGCGGCCCGCCGCCCGTGGTAACGGACTCCACGGCGGCGACCGCGGCCAAAGGCGACACCGTGGTCTCGGGCTCCCAGTACGTCCTGAGCGCAGGCTTCAGCCATTGGGGACTGCGTCTGAGTGCCACCGCCCGGTACCTGGCTTCGTTCGACCGCGGGCTTCCGCCGTCGGCCGATAGCGCCGTGGTCGATACCACCGTTGCCGATTCCCTGAAGAAGCCACCGTGCTGCCGGCGCCACGGGCTCCTGATCCCAAGCGCCCGTCTGGACTACAACTTCTGGCGCCTGGGCCTCTCGGCCTATGCCGAAGGGAAGGGAGCCGACTCGACGGCGCGCGCCGAGGTGAGCGGCGTGTTCACACCGTTCAGCTTCCTGCGCTTTTCGGGCGCTTTCGGCACCGTGCGCGACAGCCGCATCGCCGACACGACGGTCAGCTCCTCGTACCGGCGCGTCGAGGCCGCCCTGCGCATTCACCGCCTGTGGGTGGGCGGCGGGCTGATCACGCGTGGGGCGGCACGACTGGCGGCCCCCACGCTGGTGAACGATTCGCTGGTGGCGGAGAGCGAGCCGTCCGCGACGGCCGCGTTCGTCCAGGTGCAGGGCCGGCTCTGGAAGGCGGTGCACGTGGAGGCATACGCGCTCCGCTGGAACGACACCACCGGCCTCTACCGGCCGCGGTACGAGACGCACAGCCAGATCTACGTCAGCACTTCGCTTCTGAGCCGGTTCCCGAACAACAACTTCCACTTCTACCTCGGCCTGACGCACCAGTACCGCTCGGCGACGTATTTCCCGATCGGCAACGTGGGGGTGGAACGCATCACGGGGTACCGGACCATCGGCGCGCAGCTCGAGATCCGGATCGAGCGTGCGGTGCTGAGCTACCGGTTCACCAACGCGCTTGGCGAGAAGTACATGGAGGTGCCCGGGTTCCTGATGCCGCGTCAGACGTCGATCTACGGCGTGCGCTGGTACTTCTGGAATTGACAAGGTTGTTGTGGTTCCGTAACTTACGAGTCTGTCCATGATTCGGAGCATGACGGGGTTCGGGACCGCCGAAGGGGCGGTGGGAGCGGCACGGGTCACCGTCGAGGTGCGCTCGGTCAACCACCGGTTCTTCAATCCGTCGATCAAGCTTCCCATGGCGCTGGGACGGTGGGAGGCCGAGGTGCGTGAAGCGCTTCGCCGGGGCATCGGGCGCGGGGCCGTCACCATCACGGCGCGGCTCGATGTTGCCGCAGCGGCGGGGGCGGCGATCGACGAACAACGCTTCGGCGAGTACGTGGCCCGGCTGCGTGAACTGCAACGGCGCTTCGACCTGGCCGGTGACACGCTGGATCTGGCGACCGTGCTGCGGTTGCCCGAGGTAGTGGTGGCGGGGGGAGCGGATCCGACGACCGGTGGTATGCCGGAGCAGCTCGTCGCGGTGGTGGACCGGGCGGTGGCGGCGCTCACCGCGATGCGCGAGGCCGAAGGGGCGCGGCTCGTCGCATATCTGCGCGAACGCCTCGCGGTGGTGGAGGGAGCCCTCGACCGGATCGCGGCACGGGCGCCCGAGCGGTTGGTGGAGCAGCGCGACCGCCTGCGCGCATCCGTTCAGGAGATCGCCGGCGGCGTGGCGGTGGACGAGCAGCGGCTGGAACAGGAGATCGCGTTCCTGGCCGATCGGCTCGACGTGAGTGAGGAGCTGTCGCGGTTCCGCGCGCACGTGGCGGCGTTCCGCGACACGCTGCAGCACCCGCGGGAGGAGGGAGTGGGAAAACGGTTGGGGTTTCTGCTGCAGGAGATGTTGCGTGAGGCGAATACCACGGGCAGCAAGGCGAACGACGCGGTCGTCGTTTCCGAGGTGGTACTGGTCAAGGAGGAGTTGGAGCGGATCCGTGAGCAGGTGGAGAACCTCGAATGAACCCGTTCCCTATCATCCTCTCCGCACCCTCTGGAGGGGGCAAGACCACGATCGCGCATGCGCTCCTGGCCCGGCGGAACGACGTGGGGTACTCGGTGTCCTGTACCACCCGCCCGCCGCGTGCCGGCGAGCAGGACGGGCGGGACTACCGCTTCCTGACACGGCGGGAGTTCATCGCCCGCCAGGAGCGCGGAGAGTTCGCCGAGTCTGCGGAGGTGCACGGGAATCTGTACGGGACGCTCGAATCGGAGGTGGAGCGCGTGCTGGAGACGGGCAAGCACGTCCTCATGGACATCGACGTGCAGGGCGCCATGCAGTTCCGGCGGGCCTTCCCGCAGTCGGTGAGCGTGTTCGTGCTACCGCCGTCCGGCGAGGTGATGCTCCAGCGGCTGCGCGAACGGGACACGGAGAGCGGCGCGCAGCTGGTGGCGCGCCTGCAGTCGGCGCTGCAGGAGTTGCAGTCGGTGGACGAGTATCAGTACGTGGTGGTGAACGATGATCTCGACGAGGCGGTGAGCCTCGTCTCGTCGATCATCGATGCGGAGGTCGCGAGCCGCGGCCGGGTGGCGGATCTGCGTCGGCAGGTCACGCAGCTCATCGATCGGCTCGAGCAGGAAATCGTGAACCAGACTCACTAACGGAAGACATCATGCGAGTGTTTACCCCGAGCGAGATCGCCAAGCATGCGGCCAACAAGTACCTCGGCGTCCTGGTCGCCGCCAAGTACGCCCGCGTGCTCAACGAATTTCCCCGTGACCGTTCGGCCATGGGCGAGAAGAAGCTGACCACGCGCGCCATGGAGGAGCTGGCCTCCGGCGACCTGATCTATCGCGTGGTGCCGCGCCACCGGGGCGACTAGCCCGCGGCCCCCCGCGGGCCCACTGGCCCGTGCACCCCTCGAGTCGCATGACCCTCGCGCCCAGTCGGCCGTACGCGTCGCGTCGCATTCTGCTCGGTGTCACCGGCGGCATTGCCAGCTACAAGTCCGCCTGGCTGGCCCGGCTCCTCACCAAGGCGGGCGCCGAGGTGGACGTGGTCATGACGCGCGCCGCGACGGAGTTCGTCGGCGCCGTCACCTTCGAGGCGCTCACCGGGCGCCCGGTGCAGAGCGGGCTGTTCGACCCCGGTCGCGCCCTGGCGCACGTCACGCTGGCGCGGAGCGCGCACGCCGTCGTCGTCGCGCCGGCCACAGCCGACTTCATGGCCCGGGCCGCGGCCGGTCAGGCCGACGACCTGCTCACGGCCTGTCTCCTCGCCGCGAGCTGTCCCGTACTGCTCGTCCCGGCAATGAACGACCGCATGTGGGCGCACCCACAGACACAGCGCAACGTGCAGCACCTCGCCGAACTCGGCTATCGGATTCTGCCGCCCGAAGAGGGGATGCTGGCCGCGGGCGAGGGAAGCGGACCCGGACGCATGCCCGAGCCGGAGACGATCTTCGCCCACGTCGGGCGGCTGCTCGAGCCCCCCGGACGACTCGGCGGGCGGCGCGTGATCGTCACGGCCGGCCCGACGCGTGAGGCCATCGATCCCGTCCGGTTCATCACCAATCAGAGCACGGGCCGCATGGGCGTGGCCCTCGCGGCGGCGGCCTGGCGACGCGGCGCGGACGTGGAGTTGATTGCCGGCCCCCTCGCCGTGGAGCCACCGGTCGGCCCCCGGCTGCGCCGTGTGGAAACCACGGCCCAGATGGCGGACGCGGTGCGCGCGGCGCTCGCGAACGCGGATGCGCTCGTCATGGCAGCCGCGCCCGCTGACTTCACGCCGGCCGGCGTTGCGCCGTCGAAGCTCAAGAAGGGGGCCCGGCCCCCCACCGTGGAGTTGGCGTTCACGGTGGACATCCTGCAGACCACGCGCGAGCAGCGGAGGCCCGGGACCGTGGTGGTCGGATTCGCCCTCGAGACCGACGACGTCCTCGCGAACGCCCGGGCGAAACTGGAATCCAAGGCGTTGGATCTGATCGTGGTGAACGACGCCACCGAGCCCGGCGCCGGATTCGCGGTCGAGACGAATCGCGTCACGCTGCTCGATCGCGATGGTGGTGAGACCCGCCTCGAATTGATGCCGAAGACGGCCGTCGCCGATGCGATCCTGGACCGGGTGGAGGGAATGCTCGGTGGATCCTAGGGAGCAGCTTCGACGATACCTGGAGCAGCGGCGCGAGCTCGGCGAGTCCGAATTCGTGCTCGATGACCTGTCCGTCGATGAGGCGATGCGCGTGCTGGGCGCCGCCGGCCCGACCGGTGGGCCGGCCGATTGGCGTGCCGCGCTGCGCAAGGCAGGGGCCGCCCCCGGTGCACTACCACCACCGCAACCCGAGCCGTCGAAACGGGAAGCCCCTCCCGAGGTGTCGACCGCACCCACCGGGCCCCGCGACCAGGCGACGGATTCACCGGAGAAGGCGGCGGGCCGCCGCCCGCCGAAAGCGCCGCCTGCCGTGCCGCCTGCCGGACTCGTCGTGGGCGCTGCATCGGGGGACCTCTTTGCCGGGGACCGCCCGCGGTTCGCGTCGCTGGACGAGATCGTCGCCGCCGTCGCCGCCTGCACCGAGTGCAGCCTCTACAAGGGCGCGCAGAATCCGGTGCCCGGGGAAGGCAGCTCGCAGGCCGAATTGATGTGCGTCGGCGAAGCCCCCGGGGCCCGCGAGGACGAGACCGGGCGCCCCTTCGTGGGCCAGGCGGGGCAGCTGCTCACCAAGATCCTCGCAGCCATCGACCTCAGGCGCGAGGACGTCTTCATCGCCAACGTCCTCAAGCACCGGCCGCCCGGCAACCGCAATCCGCTACCGGAGGAGGTCAAGGCCTGCAGCCCGTACCTGATCCGCCAGATCGAGCTGATCCGCCCACGCGTGATTCTGGCTATGGGAACGTTTGCCGCGCAGACCCTCCTTGACACGAAGCTTACCATCGGGAAACTGCGGGGACAGATTCACCGGTACTACGGCGTGCCGTTGGTCGTCACGTACCACCCTGCCGCCCTGCTCCGAAACCCCTCCTGGAAGCGACCCACCTGGGAAGATGTCCAGCTTGCCCGCCGCATTCTCGATGACGCCCGCACCCGCGATTGACCTGACGCACGACCGGCAGCCACCGTATTCGGAGGATGCCGAGGTCGCCGTCCTGTCCGCGATGCTGATGGACCAGGACGCCATTCTGCGCGCCATCGAGATCCTCGACGACACGATGTTCTACGCGGAGCGCAATCGCCGGATCTTCCGGGCGATGGCCGCGATCACGCAGCAGGGCGTGGTCGTGGATCCCCTCACGGTGGCCGAGGAGCTGACGCGACGCGGGGAGTTGGCCGCCGCAGGGGGCAAGGAGTACATCGGGTTCCTCGTCGACGCCGTCCCGACCGCCGCGAACGTGGAGTACCACGCGAAGATCGTGCGGGAGAAGGCGCTGATGCGGTCGCTCATCCAGGTGTCCACCGGGATCGTCACCGACGCCTTCGCCGGCCAGCACACCGCGGCGGAGCTGCTCGACGCCGCGGAGTCGCGGATCTTCCAGGTGAGCCAGCAGCGCCAGAACGAGGGATTCACGCGCCTCAAGGAGCTGATGTGGCCGGCCATGGAGCGGATCGAGGCGCTCCAGCGCGGGGGCAAGCAGATCACCGGCGTCGCCACCGGGTTCACCGATCTCGATGAGCTGACGTCGGGCTTCCAGAATTCGGACCTCGTCATCGTCGCGGCCCGTCCCTCGATGGGGAAGACTGCCTTCACACTGAACGTCGCCCAGCACGCGGCGATCGAGAACAACGTTCCCGTGGCATTCTTCTCGCTCGAGATGAGCAAGGAGGCACTGGTGCAGCGGCTGCTGACGAGCGAGGCCCGCGTCGATGCCCAGCGCCTGCGGAAGGCCACGCTCCGCGACGACGACCTCCCGCGGCTGGCGCGTGCCGCCGGCATTCTCAGCAGCGCGCCCATCTGGATCGACGATACCCCGGGCCTCGGTCTGCTCGAGATGCGCTCGAAGGCGCGCCGGCTCAAGGTGGAAGCCAATATCGGCCTCGTCGTCGTCGACTACCTGCAGCTCATGCAGGGGCCGACGAACGCCGAGAGCCGGCAGCAGGAGGTGAGCCAGATCTCCCGGGGGCTGAAGGCGCTCGCCAAGGAGCTGGCGGTGCCGGTCGTCGCTCTGTCGCAGCTCTCGCGCGCCCCGGAACTGCGCACGGGCGAGAACAAGCGCCCGCAGTTGTCCGACCTCCGCGAGTCCGGCGCCATCGAGCAGGACGCCGATCTGATCATGTTCCTCTACCGGCAGGAGTTCTACGACGGGCCGACCGATCGGGATGGAAACTCGATCGAGGGGAAGGCGGAGGTGGCCGTCGGCAAACAGCGCAATGGCCCCACCGGCCTCGTGAACCTGTACTTCCACAAGCAATACACGCGGTTCGAGAACTACACACAGCGCGCGCCCGGTCCGTGAGCCCGAAGGCCAGGAGCGTCTACCGCTGTACCGAATGCGGCGCCCAACAGCCGAAGTGGGCGGGGCGATGCGAAGCGTGTGGGGAGTGGAATGCCCTCGTCGAAGAGCCCGCAGGGCCCGTGGCGCCGCGCCCGGGCAGCCCGCGCCGCACCCGGGGCATCGGCGGACGCGGCGCCGGAGCGGCAGCGGTCCCCGCCCCGAGGCTGCGCGAGGTCCGGGGTGAGGCCACTCGCCGGTGGGCCACGCAACTCGACGAATTCGACTTCGTGCTCGGTGGCGGGCTCGTCCCGGGTTCGGTGGTGCTCGTGGGAGGAGAACCGGGCATCGGCAAGTCCACGCTCCTCCTGCAGGTCGCGGCGCGGCTCGAGGAGCAGGGACGCTCGACGCTCTACGCCTCCGGCGAGGAGTCGGCGCTCCAGGTCCGCCTGCGCGCCGACCGGCTGGGCGGGAGGACGACCGACGTTCCACTGCTCGCCGAGACCAATCTGGAGACGGTGCTCGCGACCGCCGCCGACCGGCGGCCCGCGCTGCTCGTCGTCGATTCGATCCAGACGCTGTTCACGGTGGATCTCGAGGGCGCGCCCGGGAACGTGGGCCAGGTGCGGGAGTGTGCGGCGCGGCTCATGCGGTTCGCCAAGGAGAGCGGCACCGCCGTGATGGTCGTGGGGCACGTCACCAAGGGGGGTGGCATCGCCGGCCCGAAGACCCTCGAGCACATCGTCGACACGGTGCTCTACTTCGAGGGCGATGCGACGCTCGACCACCGCGTGCTGCGCGCCACCAAGAACCGCTTCGGCAGCGTCGACGAGATCGGCGTGTTCCGGATGACCGAATGCGGATTGGAGCCGGTGGCCAATCCCTCGGAGCTCTTCCTGGGCGACCGGAACGTCGCTGCCTCGGGGAGCGCCCTCACGGCGCTGCTCGAAGGGACGCGCCCGATGTTGCTCGAGATCCAGGCCCTGGCCACGCGCGCCGGCTTCGGAACGCCGCAGCGGGTGAGCACCGGGCTCGACGGCCGCCGCCTGGCCCTGCTGCTGGCGGTGCTCGAGAAGCGCGCCGGCCTCTCGTTCGCCGACCTCGACGTGTTCGTGAACGTCGTCGGTGGCATGCGCCTCCAGGAGCCGGCGGCGGATCTCGCCGTTGCCGCGGCGCTGGCCTCGAGCGTCCAGGACCGTCCGCTGCCGGCCGACGTGCTGTTCCTCGGAGAAATCGGGCTCGGGGGCGAGGTGCGGCCGGTCTCCCAGGTCGACCGACGAATGGCCGAAGCGGCCAACCAGGGGATCGGGCGCGTGTTCCTCGCCGAGCGCGGCGTGCCGAAGCGGCGCGTGGCACGGATCGAGGCGGTCGGCGTCCGCACGGTCGACGACCTCTTCCGGCAGGTGTTCGCGTGACGGCGCGCAACGTGGGCGTCGTAATCGTGGCCGCGGGGGCGAGCACGCGCGCCGGCGGCAGCGAGCTCAAGCAGTTCCGGTGGATCGCCGGCAAGCCGATGCTCCTGCATTCCCTGCAGACCTTCATGGCCCACCCACGCGTGATTGCCGTCGTCTGCGTGCTCCCGGGGCGTTACGGCGGTGACCCGCCGCCGTGGATCTTCCAGTGCGACGTGGACCGGCTGCTCATCTCCGTCGGCGGCCGCACGCGCACCGAATCGGTCTCGAGCGGCCTCGACGATCTGGTCGACGAGGCGACGATCGTGCTGGTGCACGACGCAGCGCGTCCGTTCGTGGACGTGGCCACCATCGATCGGGTCATCGCGGGCGTCGATCAGGGGCGCGCCACGATCGCCGGTCTGCCCGTGGTCGACACGCTCAAGGACGTGGACGACGCGGCGCAGGTGGTTCGCACCGTGGATCGCACGCGCCTGTGGCGCGCCCAGACCCCGCAGGGATTCACCCGCGAGACGATCGTGCGCGCCCATCGGGAAGCGCGGGCTCGCCGCCTGACGGCCACCGACGACGCGGCACTGTGCGAGGCGCTGGGCATCCCCGTGGGCGTCGTCCGCGGCGATGAACGCGCGATGAAGATCACCGAAGAAGCGGATTTTGCCCGCGCGGAGGCCCTGTTCTCGGTGCAGGCATGAGACCGGACACGCTTAGCTATCCGTTCTGGTCGGCGGAGGAGGTGGAGGCAGCGCTCCGGCCCGCGCTCGAGCAGATGGAGCGGCGGCGCGTCCTGGCCTATCCCACCGAGACCGTCTACGGATTCGGCGGCGCGATCGACCGGGACTCGGTCGCGGCGCTCATCAAGCTCAAGCGGCGACCGCCCGGCAAGCCGTTCCTGCTGCTGGTCGACGGGAGCGAGACGCTTGGCCGCCTGGACCTGCACATGCCACCCTACGCCGCCAACCTGGCCGCCCGGCACTGGCCCGGGCCGCTGACGCTCGTGCTGCCCGGCGGGGAACGGCGCGTCCCGGCACAGCTTCGTGGGCCCGAGGGCGGCGTGGCCGTCCGCTGGACGAGCCACGCCGCCCTCGCGCGGCTGATCCAGGCGCACGGCGACGCGATCACCTCGACCAGCGCCAACCGTCCGGGGGTTCCGCCGGCGATGACGGCCGGGGAGATTCTCACGCAGTGGACCGAGGCGATCGCCCGCGGCGAGCTCCGGGTGCTCGACGGCGGTCGTCTGGCTCCTTCCCGTCCTTCTACCGTCGTGGACTGTATGGGTCGTCATCCCCGCGTGATTCGCCCCGGCGCCATTCCGGCTCGGGTGCTGCGCGAGAGCGTGCCGACGCTCATCGGAGACGCCTAGCCGATGCGTCTGCTGTTCGTCTGCACCGGGAACACCTGCCGGAGCCCGCTTGCCGAGGCCATCGCGCGGAAGGTGAGCATCGAGCGCGGGCTGACGGATATCGAGGCGTCGAGTGCCGGCACGAGCGCGTGGGAGGGGGCCTCCGCGTCCGACGGCGCCCTGCTCGTGGGCCTCGAGCGGGGGCTCGACCTCAACGCGCACCGGTCCCGCCAGTTGGACCGCGACCTCGTGGCGGAGGCCGATGTGATCTTCGCGATGGGGCCGCATCATCTGGAGCGCATCGAGGCGCTGGGCGGCGAGGGCAAGGCCCACCTGCTCACGGCGTACGCATCGCGCGGCACCAACGTGCGCCCGATCAACGATCCCATGGGCGGCGACCTCGACGTGTATCGTGCCACGGCTGCGGAGTTGGACCGCGAGGTGCGCCAGGTGCTCGAGCGGATCGCCGCTGATCGTGAGTCGGGCGGATCCGCATCGTGAAGCCACTCCCCGGACGCCTGGTGCTCCTGGGGCATCCGGTCGCGCACTCGCTGTCGCCCCGCATGCAGAACGCCGCCCTGCGTGCCGCCGGCATCCCGCTGGCCTACGAGCTCCTCGACGTGACCCCGGCCGCGCTGGCCGGGACACTGCCCGCGCTCGTCACGGCTCGCGCCGCTGGCAACGTGACGATTCCGCATAAGGCCGCGGTCGCCGCGCAGTGCGATCGGCTCGGAGGCCTGGCCCAGCGCACCGGGGCCGTGAATACGTTCTGGACCGAGGGCGGACGGCTCGTGGGCGACAACACCGACGTGGAGGGGTTCGAGGATGCGGTGCGGGCACTGTTGGGCCGGCTCCCGTCCCGGGCCGACGTGGCCGTCTTCGGTGCCGGCGGTGCGGCCGCTGCGGTACTGGCCGCAATCGAACGATGGGACCGGTGTCGGGTGCGCCTGTACAATCGAACGGCGGCCCACGCCGAAGCCCTGGTGTCGCGATTTCCCGATACCGCCGTTGCCGCCTCTGCCCACGAGGCGCTGCTCGGCACCTCGCTCGTCATCAATGCCACCTCGCTCGGACTGCACGACGATGACACGCCATTCCCCGTCGACGCGCTCCCACCGGCCGCCGCCGTCCTCGATCTCGTCTACCGGCCGGGGGAGACCGCGCTGGTACGCGAGGCCCGGGCACTCGGCCACCCGGCCGACGGCGGACTCCACATGCTCGTGGGCCAGGGTGCACGCGCGTTCGAGCGGTGGTTCGGGGTCTCCCCCGACCCCGCGTTGATGTGGAGGGCCGTGCAGGACCGACCCTGACGCGGATGCTGTACGGAGCGGGCCAGGCGCTGCGGGACCTCCTCCTGCCCGTGGCGTGCGCGGCCTGCGGGCGACTGCTCGACGATGGCGAGCCGGGGATCGTCTGCGGGCGCTGCTGGGCACGGCTCGCCCCGCTGGGGGCCCCGCAATGTCCCCGCTGCGGCCACCCGATGCTGCGGCCCGTCTGCCGGTGGTGTGAGCTGCTGCCCCCGTTCGTGCGCGCGGGCCGGTCCGTGTGCTGGGTGCACCGCGGCACGGGGCAGGCCATCGTGCACGCCCTGAAATACCACGGGTGGCACGCGGCGGCCCCCGCGATGGCCGAGCGAATGGCCCGGCTGCCCTGGCCGGATGATGTCGCCGCCGAGCGCGCGGCGGTCATTCCGGTCCCGCTGGCCGAGGAGCGCCGGCGGGAGCGCGGCTACAACCAGAGTGAGCGCCTGGCCCGCGCGCTCGGCCCCTGCTGGCACCTTCCGGTCTGGACGCACGTCTTGCGGCGAACGCGACATACAGAGACGCAAACGCGATTGACACCGGAGCAGAGACTGGTGAACGTTTCAGGCGCGTTCCATGTGCCGCCGTTCGCGCGCGGCACACTGCGGCGGGCGCACGTCGTGCTGGTGGACGACGTGGTGACGACGGCCGCGACGCTGAATGCATGCGCAGCGGCGCTGCACGAAGCGGGGGCGCGACTCATCAGCTTCGTGACCTTCGGCCGGGCGCCCGCGATCGGTGACCGGTGAACTACATGGGAGACGACGATGGCGACACGCGTGGGGATCAATGGCTTCGGCCGCATCGGCCGTCAGGTGCTGCGGGCGGCACGGCAGCAGGGCGTGACCGAGCTGGAATTCGTCGCGGTGAACGACCTCACCGATACGCGAACGCTTGCCCACCTGTTCAAGTACGACTCGGTGCACCGGGCGTACAAAGGCACGGTATCCGCCGGTGTCGACTTCATCGAAGTCGACGGCCAGAAGATCAAGGTGCTGGCGGAGAAGGATCCTGCGAAGCTGCCGTGGAAGGAACTCGGCGTGGACGTCGTGCTCGAGTCCACGGGCCGGTTTCGGACCGCCGAAGAGGCGGGGAAGCACGTGGCGGGCGGCGCCAAGAAGGTCGTGATCTCCGCGCCGGCCAAGGGTGAGGACATCACCATCGTCATGGGCGTGAACGACGACAAGTACGACCCCGCCAGGCATCACATCATCTCCAACGCGTCGTGCACGACCAACTGCCTGGTGCCGATGGTGAAGGTGGTCCGCGACCATTTCGGGTTCGTGCGTGGCAGCATGACCACGGTGCACAGCTACACGAACGATCAGAACATCCTCGACCTGCCGCACAAGGATCTCCGCCGCGCTCGCGCCGCCGCGCTGTCGATGATTCCGACGACGACCGGCGCCGCCAAGGCCACGTCGCTCGTCATCCCCGAGCTCAAGGGGAAGATCGACGGCATCGCCGTCCGCGTGCCCACGCCCGATGTGTCGTTCACCGATCTGGTCGTCGTCACCGAGAAGCCGGTGACCGCCGACGCGGTCAACGCCGCGTTTCAGGCGGCGGCCGCGGGTCCGCTCAAGGGGATTCTCCAGTACACGGACGAGGAACTCGTGAGCGTCGATTTCACGGGGAACCCGCACTCGTGCATCTTCGACTCCCGGACCACGGCGGCCATCGACGGGCACCTGCTCAAGGTCTGCGGCTGGTACGACAACGAGTGGGGCTACGCTTCCCGCTGCGTGGATCTGCTGCGCCTCGTCGCCGCCAAGCGCTGAGGGACCCGTGGCCATGCACAAACAGACCGTACGCGACCTCCGCGAGGCCGACGTGCGCGGGCGGCGCGCGCTCGTTCGCGTGGACTTCAACGTGCCCCTGGACGATCAGCGGCACATTACCGACGACACCCGCATCCGCGCGGCCATTCCCACCATCGAGCTGCTGCTGGACCGGGGCGCGCGCGTCGTCCTCATGTCGCACCTGGGGCGCCCGAAGGGGAAGGCCGACCCGAAATACTCGCTGGCCCCGGTGGAGGCCCGCCTCGCCACACTGCTGCCCGGCCGCCGCGTGAAGTTCTTCGCCGGCGTCGCCGGTCCCGACGCCGTGGCGGCCACCCGCGACGCGACGGCCGACGTCGTGCTGCTCGAGAACACCCGGTTCCTGCCCGGGGAGGAGAAGAACGACGACGCGCTGGCCCGGCAGATGGCGGAGCTGGGCGACTTCTACGTCAATGACGCGTTCGGCAGTGCACACCGGGCACACGCGTCCACCGAAGGCGTGGCCCATCATCTCCACCCCGCGGTGGCCGGGTTGCTGATGGAGAAGGAGCTGCAGTACCTGGGCGCCGCCCTCGCCGAACCGGCGCGTCCCTTCGTGGCCGTCCTGGGCGGCAGCAAGATCTCGGGGAAGATCGACGTCGTCGAGGCGCTGCTGCCGAAAGTCGATGCCCTGCTGGTGGGCGGTGCCATGGCCTGCACGTTCTTCAAAGCGATGGGGCTCGAGACGGGCACGTCGCTCGTGGAGCCCGACCGGGTGCACATGGCCAGGGACCTGCTCGCCCGCTCGGGGACCCGCCTCATTCTGCCGCACGACGCCACCGTCGCGCCGTCGGTCGCCGATGGCTCGAAGGCGCACGCCGTCAAGCGTGATGCCATCCCCGCCGACGAGGCGATGCTCGACATCGGGCCGGACACGGCGCGATCGTACGCGCGGGCGATCAACACCGCGAAGACTGTCGTCTGGAACGGCCCCATGGGCGTATTCGAGACGCCGCCCTTCGACGCGGGCACGCGTGCCGTGGCCCGGGCAATGGCTGACGCCACGGCGCACGGCGCGACCACCGTCGTCGGCGGCGGCGATTCCGCTGCCGCCGTGCAAGCCGAGGGCCTCGCCGAGAAGATGAGCCACGTCTCGACCGGCGGCGGTGCCTCCCTCGAGTTCCTCGAAGGGAAGACGCTGCCCGGCGTGGCGGCGCTCGACGATGCGGCGGCGTGATGCGCACTCCCATCTTCGCCGCCAACTGGAAGATGAACCACGGGCCGACGGAAGCCGCGGCGTTCATGCAGCGTTTCGCGGCCGCGTATCCCCCACACGCCGATCGCACCGTCGTGTTCTTCCCGTCCGCGCTGGCCCTGGCGGCATGCATTCACGCTGCCGGGGACAGACGCGATCTGCTGTTCGGCGTGCAGAACATCGGGACCGAGCCGGCCGGCGCCTTCACGGGCGAGAACTCGGCGCCGATCGCGCGCGACGCCGGCGCGGCGTGGGTCCTCGTCGGACACTCCGAGCGCCGGCACGTCTTCGGCGAGACCGACGAGGCGACGGCTCGCAAGTGCGCCGTGGCGGTGGCGCACGGCCTCACCCCCGTCCTCTGCGTGGGGGAGACGCTGGCGCAGCGCGAACGCGGCGAGACCGACGCGGTCGTCGTGCGGCAGTTGAAGGCGGGCATCGGTGCGCTCGATACGGCACAGCGGCGCACGATGGTCGTGGCGTACGAGCCGGTGTGGGCCATCGGGACTGGGCGGAACGCGACACCGGCGGACGCCGCGGCCGTCCACCGCGTATTGCGCCGAGAGTTGGAGGGCGCAGGGGCAAGCGCGGAGGTGCCCATCCTCTACGGCGGCAGCGTGAAGCCGGGAAACGCCGCCGACCTCCTCGCCGCGGAGGGCGTCGACGGGCTGCTCGTCGGCGGGGCCAGTCTTCAGCCTGACAGCTGGCTCGCGGTGGTGCAGAGCGGTTGAGGGCCCCCGGTCACGGCCGCCCCTTGACGCTGGCCGCTAAGTGTCGTGATATTTAGAGCTTACAACGCCCATCATCACCTTCCAACGCGATCATGTGGTATTCCATTCTGCTGGCCCTGCTCATCATCGACGCTGCGGTGCTCATGGCGGCCATTCTGCTCCAGGCGGCGCAGGGTGGTGGTCTGGCCGCGACGTTCGGGGGCGTGAGCAGTTCGGCCGATACGCTGTTCGGCAGCCGGCAGACCGGGAACCTGTTGACGAAGGCGTCGTGGTGGGGCGGCGGGTTGTTCCTCGCGCTCGCGTTCATGCTCTCGCTCGCGTCGTCGCGCAGCTCTCAGCCGACGTCGGTGCTCGACAATCTTCAAGCTCCGCCGACGGCGCCCGCGACGGCACCCACTGGCACGGCGCCGGCCACCACGCCGGCCGTCCCACTCCAGACCGCGCCGACCACCACGAACTCGAAGACTGCTCCGGCGCCGGCGAGCAAGACTCCGCCCCCCGATTCCAAGAAGAAGCTCTGACGCGCCCCAGGTGACCAGCACCCAGCCCCAGCCAGGGTTCCTCCTCCTCGAGGATGGAACCCTTTTTCGCGGATCCCTCGTCGGCCCGATTTCTCCCACCGTCGCTGAAGTCGTCTTCACGACGAACATGAGTGGGTACCAGGAGGTTTTCACGGACCCCTCGTACCGTGGGCAGACGGTCGTGATGACCGCGCCGATGATCGGGAATTACGGCATCAACGACGAGGATCCGGAGTCCGGTGGCATTCAGGTGGCCGCCGTGGTGGTGCGCGAGTTGTCGGCGTCACCGTCGAGTTGGCGCGCGACGGGCGACCTCGCATCGTGGCTCGCCACTGCGGAAGTACCCATTCTCAGCGATGTTGACACCCGGCGTCTCACCCGACACTTGAGAACCGTCGGGGTGATGCGCGGCGTCATCGGGATCGGTGAGGCACCGGACGACGAGGCGCGCGCAGCCCTCGAGGCGTGTCCTTCGATGGAAGGCCTCGATCTCGCCACGCGGGTGACGACGCGGGAGCCGTATACGTGGGGCAGCCCGCAAGCCCCACACCATATCGTCGCCTATGACTTCGGCATCAAGCGGAACATTCTGCGACTGTTCGAGGCGCACGACTGCCGGGTGACGGTCCTCCCGGCGTCCACGCCGGCCGCCATGGCGTTGGAGCTCAAGCCCGACGGCGTCTTCCTGGCGAACGGCCCGGGAGATCCTGCCGCGGTCAGGTACGCGCCCGCCACCGTGAAGGCGATCGCCGAGACGGGGGTGCCGACCTTCGGCATCTGTCTCGGGCATCAGATCCTGGCACTCACCTTCGGGGCGAAGACCGAGAAGATGCCGTACGGGCACCGTGGCGGAAATCACCCCGTGAAGGAGCTTTCCACCGGCCACGTGCTGATCACGTCGCAGAACCACGGCTTCGCCGTCGCTGGGGGCGAGCAGGGGATCCCGGGAGCACCGGCACTCGAGGTGACGCACGTGAACCTCAACGACGGCACCATTGAGGGCTTGCGCCACAAGGAGTTACCGGTTTTCGCGGTCCAGTACCACCCGGAGGCCGCTCCTGGGCCCCACGATGCGAGGCCCCTGTTCAACCAATTCATGGACGTGGTACAGGAGCGACGTGGCTGAAACGCCACAAACTCTTGACACACAACACTTAACGTCCATAAGTTCGGGGAGCGCTCACGCCTGAGAGCGCCTCACCCCGAGGCTCTTCAATGACCAAAGCCGATCTGGTCGAGCGAGTGACGACGCAGATTGCCCGGACCGCCGGGCCGACGATCTCCAAGAAGGACT
>JBJKRG010000306.1:0-3055 GCA_046704805.1 Gemmatimonadaceae bacterium | reverse complement strand
CCGAGGCGTTCAAGGATTCCCCGGCGCACTTCGTGCGGTTCCTGCAGATCCTCGTGCACAACCGGCGCCAGATGCTGATCCCCGAGATCGCGACGGCCTACATGAACATGGTCGACGACGTCGAGGGCCGGCTGCACGCACTGGTCACGGTGGCGCGCGAGGCGAGCGACGCCGAGCGGGACGCGATCGCCGCGCAGCTCTCCCGTGTGTTCGGGAAGCAGGTGGTGCCGCATCTGACGGTGCACCCGGGCATCTTCGGTGGGGTGATCGTGCGCATCGGCGATTCGGTGATGGACGGCTCGGTGCGGAAGCGGCTGTCGCTGCTCAAGGCGAATCTTATGAACGCCTGAGCGGGCGCGGCGAGCCCGGACCCTCCCGAGGGGGCGACCGGCGGTCGCCCCCGTTCTTCATTTCGGCGAGCCGGGCGGTTGGATGATCAGGGACGGGCGGTCGCGACCATGAGATCGTCCACCCACATCGTCTGATCCACCGGGGATCCGTCGCCGATGTAGGGGGCGAGCAGGAACTGGTCGAAGGCCATCGTGGGGTGGGCGCCCGTTCGAAACAGCACGTTGTGCGCGTCGATCACCAGGTTTCCGTCCACCCAGTACTGCGCGACCCCGTCGGCAACGCCGACGCCGTTCGCGATCGTGTTGAGCTGGAAGTACGCTTCCACGTGGTGCCAGTCGTTCTTGTAGCCCGGGCCCGGGTTCGGCAGGAACGCCGGCTGCGCCGCCTGCCACAGCTTCTCGTTGTCGTACTGACCACCGCCGGTCGAGTAGCAATTCGTCGGGTACGCATCGCCGTTCCCGTTGCAGCCGGCGGCCGCCCGCTGCTCGGTCACCCCCACCAGGTTCTGGCCGATCCGCGTCTGATCGATGTTCGCGCCATCCTGCATCGAGAGCCGCGGGATCCCGCCGTTCTGATAGTTGTCCTCGACGTACGTGGTGAGATGCGTGAACGACGGGCCCACGTACTGACCGTCCTCGGTGGTCACGAACTGGAACTCGTGCGGGTGGTAGGTGTGCCCGGAGCCGATCCAGTTGGTGCTGTACTTCACCCAGTAGCTCAGGTACACGGTCTGCGTGGGGGTGAAGAGATGCCGGCTGGCCCCGCCGTACGTGGGGAGCTTCGCGCCCAGGGTGAAGTGCACCTCCAGCGAGCTGCTTCCACTGTGTGCCTCGGCGGTGGTGATCGTCATGGAGGTGTTGTCGTACCATCCCCGCGCCGCGAACTGGGAGTCTTCGAATCCTTCCTGGAAGAGGACCTTTCCGGCGGACGGAGCGGCGGGAATCGCGACGACGACCGTGGCCTGTCCGGTGACCCCCGACGCGGTGGCGGAGATCGTCGTCGTGCCGTCGCCGACCGCCGACGCCATCCCGGATGCCGTCACGGTCGCGACGCCCGGGTCCGTGGAACTCCACGCCACCGTCTGTCCGGTCATTGCAGCGCCGGACGAGTCGCGGGGAACGGCCGAGAACTGGCGCGTCTCGCCGACTGCCGTCAGGGTGTCGAGCGCCGGGCTCACGTCGATGGCCGCCACGTGCGGGGTGGCGCTGGGCGGGGCCGGCGGTGACGGCGGGGTCGGGGACGTCGAACCGGTAGAGCATCCGACGGCCAGGAGCAACGGGATCGTCCATGCGACCGCCGCGCGGGTCCCCGGACCGACCGGGCGGATGGCTGATCCGACCATGTCGGGAACATACGCGATTTCCAGCGTCGGCGCGGGCCCCCGCGTACCATCTGTGATGGACGGCGCCCCGGGCTCCGGCCCGCGGCCCTGCCGCCCGGCACCCCCTACTCCACGACGATCCCCCTCCCGTCCTGTCGAGGTTCCCATGACGCGGTTCCGTCGCTTCCCCCTGGCTCGCGCCGCATCGCGCGCCCTCCTCGTGGCCGCCTTCGCCGCCACGGCGCTCCCGCTCCACGCCCAGCGCACCGACGTCGCCCAGCAGGTGGCCGCGGACCGCGCCCTCCTGGCGAAGGAGACGTACATCATGCCCCCGCCGGCCATCGAGCAACTCGTGATGGCGGCCCGGTACCGGAACGTGACGCTCGGCATGCAGAGCCCCGATCGCGCGCACTTCCTGGATCTCGAGAGCGACGGGCTGCCGACGGTGAACGAGTTCGGCAAGCTCCACGACTACTTCGGCGGCCTGCAGGTGGACCCCGCGGCGAACCGCGCCCGCACGCTCACGACCCGTGCGTCGTCGGGGCTGACGATCATCGACGCCACAACCGGGAAGGCCACCGAGGTGCAGGTGCCCAGGGGCGCCACGGTGAGCAGCCCTGCCTGGAGCCCCGACGGCCGGCAGGTGGCCTACATCGCCAACTTCGACCGCGCGTCTTACGTGTACGTGGCGGATGCCGCCACGGGCCGCTCGGCACAGGCATCGCGCGTGCCGCTGCTCGCCACTCTGGTCACGACGATCGACTGGACGGCGGACGGATCGAGCGTGATCGCCATGTTCGTGCCGGATCCGCGGGAGCCGGAGCCGAAGGCGCCGGCCATCGCGACCGGACCGACGGTCCGGCTGTGGCTGGACGGCGTGAAGGAGCCCGAGCGCAACTGGGCCAGCCTGCTCCAGGATCCGTATGACAAGGCACTCATGAAGTACTTCATTACGGGCCAGCTCGGCGTGGTGAACGTCCGGACGCACGCGTTGAAGAAGATCGGCGCACCGGCGATGATCTCGGCGGTCGACGCCGGTCCCGACGCGAACTACTTCCGCGTGACGACGATCGACGAGCCGTTCTCGTACGTCGTGCAGTACAACAGCTTCGGCACCACGCAGGCCATCTGGGACGCCACGGGGAAGGTGCTCGCGCAGATCGACGAGCGGCCGAGCCGGGAGGGCCAGGAACCGGACACGACCCGGGGCGCCGCGTTCGGCCGCGGCGGCCGGAGCACGGGTCCGTACCGCGATCTTGGCTGGATGGCGGAGGGTCCGGGACTCTACTACATCGCGTCCGACACCGGTGTGCGTAGTGGGGGTGGGGGGGCCGCAGGCGGGCGTGCCGGACGGGGCGCCCGCGGCGGGCGCGGAGCCAACGG
>JBJKRG010000305.1:0-5326 GCA_046704805.1 Gemmatimonadaceae bacterium | reverse complement strand
TGATGATGTGGGTCCCGGCCAGCCCCATGAACGTCCACGTCTTCCCGCCGTTGGTGGACTTGTACATCCCCCCTTCGTCGGTCATGACCGTATTCCGGGGCGCGGAGTCGCCCGTGCCGACGTAGATGACGCTCGGGTCGGAGGGCGCGATGGCCAGAGCGCCGATGTTGTTGGTCTTGAAGTCCTTGTCCGAGATGTTCTTCCAGGTGTGGCCGTAGTCCTCGGTCTCCCAGACGCCCCCGCCCGCCGCTCCCATATAGAAGACGTTGGGTTTGGAGGCGATGCCGGCGACCGCCGTGACGCGCCCGCCGGTAAAGGGCCCGACGTTGCGCCAGCGCAGGGCGCTGGTGAGGTGGCCCGGTGCCACGGGAGCCCCGGACGCCACCGGCAGGGCCAGGGGCAGACAGGCGACCAGTAACATGCCGCGTACGTTGAACATGGCAGGTGTCCCTCTCTCAGTGAGCCTCTTGCGGCTCGAGCGAGCCGAGCAATTCAGAAGGCCTCGGATCCGGGGGGCGAGGTGGGAGGCGCGGATTGACGGGGTAAGGTGCGCCCAAGCAAACCGCCCGGCAAGTGCCAGGGGCCGTGCTGCCGCGGATCCCGGCCGTGCCGTGCGGTCGTTCGGCCACCGCCGGGGCGACGAGGTTAGACTTCGCTTCTCCGGGTCGGAATGACGGTTGCACCGCCCGGAGGGTCCGTGACATCAGGGAGGGGAAAGGATGAATCGCACGCGAAATGCAGTTGGATTGAGGGTCCGCCGCCCGGCGGTCTGGAGCGCAGGCGCCGCGTTGCTGGTCGGCGCCTTCATGTTCTCGTCCGTTCCACAGGCCAGGGCGCTGATGCCGCAGGCCGGACCGCCGGCGGGACAGGGAGGCGTGCCTGCAGGACGGCGCGTCGACCAGCAGCGGGTGCCCCCGAAGCCGTTCCCGCTCACGTTGACCGTCGTGAACGGCTCGAACGCGTCCTACCGCGTGCGTGAGCAGTTGGTGGGGATCAGCTTCCCCAGCGATGCCGTCGGCACCTCGACGGCCCTGACCGGCACGATCGTGTTCAACAAGGACGGCTCGATCGACAGCAGCCGGTCGAAGCTCGCCTTCGACCTGCGGACCCTGAAGAGCGATCAGCCGATGCGCGACGGGTTCATCCAGCACCGTACGCTCGAGACCTCGCAGTACCCCATGGCCGTCTTCGTGCCGAAGAAGATCACGGGCATGCCGAATCCGCTCCACGGGCAGTTCGGATTCGAGTTGTCGGGTGACATGACCATCCACGGAACCACGGCGCCGATCACCTGGCAGGGCATCGCCACCGTGGACAATCGCAGTGGGCTCGTGGCCGGCCGCGCCACGACGGACTTCACGTTCGAGAAGTTCGGCATGACGGTCCCCAAGAACTTCCGGGTGATGAGCGTGAAGGACAGCATCACCCTCGCCGTCGAGTTCCACGCCAAGATCAGCTGACGTGCGCGGCATGCTCGTCGCGGCGCCATCGGGTCGGGGGCCCGTCTCCCCGACCGTCCAACGTACGTGCACGCACGCCCCGGGGCGGACCGCGTACACCGTGTCCGGGGCCGTGTATTGACATCCAAGGAGATGCGAAATGATCGGTGAGAAGGTGCAGCACTTCCAGAACAAGCACACGGATCTCGACGCCCTGCGGGGCCGGATCCAGAGCTATCTCAAGGAGCAGGGGTTCGACGTCCAGTCCTCGTCGCCCAGCCCCCACGGCACGCTGCTCCAGGCGCGGAAGGGTGGCTACATGGCCGACATCATCACGGCCGACCGCGCGCTCAACATCCTCGTCGACGGCCAGCCGGACGACTTCACGGTCCGGCTCGGCATCGGCAAGTGGACGCAGCACCTGGGCGTCATGGCGCTGGAGATGATGTTGCTGTCGGGCCTGTTCCTGATGATCGACGTCCCCGAGATGCTGTGGACCACCCACATCGAGAACGATCTCGCGAAGCAGATCGCGTCCTTCGTCGGGTGAACATCGGTTGGCGCGGGGTGGAACCCCGCGCCAACACCGTGCACGAACGGAGACCTGGCCGGCAATCGCATTCAAACCATCCGGCCGCGGGCTCAATCCAAGGATGCGCGTGATGCATTCCGTCATCCTCCGAACCCGTCGTCTTCATGCTCCGTGCATTCTCGATCAGCGTTGCGTTCACGTGCCTGCTCCGGGCCGTCCCCCTGGCCGCGCAGGCCGCCACTGATACGACGAGCCGGCCCGTGGCGACCGCGACCCGGCTCATCGGCACCATCGACCTGGACGGCAGACTGGACGAGCCGGCGTGGCGACACGCCCGTGCGATCACTCGCTTCCGCCAGTATCAACCGGACGAGGGCGCGCCGGCCTCACTGCCCACGGAGGTGCTGATCCTGTACGGGCCGCACGCGCTGTACATCGGCGCGCGCATGCGCGAGCCGGGCGGCGTGGTGGCGCCGCTGGCCCGCCGCGACCAGCTGCTCGATTCCAACGGCAACAACGGCTCGTTCAACTCGCTCACCACCGACAAGCTGATCATCGAGCTCGATCCCTATCACAACCACCTGGACGACGCCTGGTTCGAGGTGAATCCGGCCGGCGTGCGAGGAGACCAGTTCGACGGCGACCCGTCGTGGGATCCCGTCTGGCAGGCCGCGACGCACGTGGATTCGCTCGGGTGGACCGTGGAGATGCGCATTCCGTTCAGCCAGCTCCGCTTCTCCCGCGACTCCGTGCAGACCTGGGGACTGCAGATCTGGCGATACCTGGACCGGAAGAACGAGCACGACATGTGGTCGATCCGGCGGCAGAACCAGTCCACGGGACCGGCGTTCTTCGGCACGCTGACGGGGCTCCACATTCCCCCGCAGCCGCGCAGGGTCGAGCTGCTTCCCTACGTCGTGACCGCCGGCTCCTTCAAGCAGACCGCGCTCGGCGATCCCTACCAGGACGGCCGCACGACGCGACTGGCTGCGGGCGCCGATCTGCGGGGCCTGCTCACCTCGAACCTGACCCTGGACGCCACGCTGAACCCCGACTTCGGACAGGTCGAGGTCGATCCGGCCACGCTCAACCTGACGGCGTTCGAGACGTACTATCCCGAGAAGCGTCCGTTCTTCATCGCCGGCGCGAGCAACTTCAGCTTCGGCGGCATGCGCTGCAACTTCTGCAACGCCTCGATGCCCGATCCCTTCTACTCCCGGCGCATCGGCCGGCCGCCGCAGCTCGACGCCTGGGTCAGCGACCACTCGGCGTTCGCCGCCGAGCCGGACAACACGACCATTCTCGGCGCCGGCAAGATCACGGGGCGCACGCAGAGCGGGTATACCATCGGCCTGCTCGACGCGGTGACGAACCGCGAGACGGCCCGCTACGTGCCGGCCCCCGGCGCGGCGCAGCGCAGCCAGATCGTCGAGCCGTACGCGAACTACTTCGTGGGGCGCGTGCAGAAGCAGTTCGACGGCGGCGCGAGCACCATCGGTATCCTGCTGACCTCGGTGGCACGGGCGATGCCCGACACGGTCGTGCGCGATGCCCTGCACCGCCACGCCGAGGAGGCCGGATTCGACTGGCTCCACACCTGGCACCAGCACGACTACTCGTGGATGGGCAATGCGCTCTTCTCGGACGTGGGTGGGTCTCCCGCGGCGATCGCCGCCACCGAGCGCTCGAGTGCCCACTACTTCCAGCGGCCCGACCGGCGCCTGGCGAGTGACGGCCTGTTTCGCACCGCCTATGACACGACCGCGACGTCGCTGCAGGGCTACAGCCTGTTCACGCGGGTCGGCAAGGACAACGGCACGCTGCTGTGGGAGGCGATGACGGACGTCCTGAGCCCCGGCTTCGAGGTGAACGACCTCGGCTATCTCCAGAGCGCCGACCGCGTCTGGTTCAACGGCAACGTGGGCACGCAGGCGACCACCCCCACCCGCTGGTACCGCAACCTGGCCGGGACCATCGGCGGCTACTCCCAGTACGACTTCGAGGGCGATCGGACGGGCATGGGACTGCAGGCGTTCTACGGCATGACGTTCCCGAATTACTGGCGGCTCCGGCTCATCGGGATTCACACCGTGCCCGCCCTCGATCCCGGGCTCACGCGCGGCGGCCCGCTCGTCGAGCGGGCGGGATACAACGTCGGCAGCGTGGAGCTCTCCACCGATCCGCGCGGACGGGCCGTCTTCGACTTCACGGTGCAGAACGCCGCCAACATCGGCGCCGCGGGGAACGAGCTGACCCTGAAGCCCGGTGTCGCGCTGAAGCCCGCGCCCAGTGTCTTCATCCAGCTCTCCCCGACCTTCGACCGGAGTGAGAGCGCGCAGCAGTACGTCACCGCCGTGCCCGACCCCACGGCCACCGCGTTCTACGGCACGCGCTACGTATTCGCCTACGTGCGTACGCGAACCGTCTCACTCGACACGCGCGTCAACTGGACCTTCACGCCGAATCTGACGCTGCAACTGTACGTGCAGCCGTTCATCGCGAGCGGGGCCTATTCGTCGTTCCGGGAGTTCGCCCGGCCACGCGCGCTGAGCACCCTCGTCTTCGGCCGTGACGTCGGGACGATCTCGTACAACGCGGACTCGGCCACCTACACGGTCGATCCCGACGGCGCCGGTCCGGCCTGCCCGTTCAGCTTCGCCAACCCGAATTTCACGACCAGCTCCCTGCGGGGGACGGCCGTGCTACGGTGGCAGTACCGGCCCGGCTCCACGATCTACTTCGTGTGGACGCAGGAGCGCGCCGGTTCGAGCCCGTCCGGGACGTTCGACTACGCGAGTGCCCGCTCGGCGATTCTCGGCGACCTTCCCCAGAACGTCTTTCAGGTCAAGGCGACGTACTGGATCGGACGGTGAGGGATTCGGGGCGGATGGGGGATCGTCGGGACTCAGCCGAGCGGCTTCCCACATCGCGAGCAGAAGGCAGCTTCCGCAGGCTGCTGCGCCCCACAGTTGTTGCAGTAGCGGACGGCAGAGGGAGCCTGTAGCAGGTTCGCCCCTCCATCCCCGCCGGGAATGGCGACCTGGCGTTTCGGCTCGATCAAACCGAAACTCGCTTCGGTCTGTATTTCGGCCACCTTCCTGATCACCGCATCGTTGTACGTCGCCTGGTTCGCCCCGGTTTCCTGAAACGCGGCGATCTTCTCCTCGATCAGTCTTCGGACGTTGAGCGGGTCCTTGATCCCATACCAGCCGATGTTCCCGTGGTTCGTTCCGAAGTTGAGGTTCCCGTAGCTGAATATTCTTCCCCAGAACCCCTGGCTGAAGGTGACTCCCGTAATTCTGTACGTGGTGACGTCGAGCACCCCTCCTATTCTCGTCAGCTGCCTCGCATCCAA
>JBJKRG010000304.1:0-7563 GCA_046704805.1 Gemmatimonadaceae bacterium | reverse complement strand
CGGTTCCACCCGCCGGCACGCGTCGTAGATCACGGGGGTGAAGACCCACGCATTCATGCTCACCAGCGCCTCCGTGCCCATCGACGCCTCCGTGGTCGCGTCCGGCTTCTCGACGATGCGGGCCAGCGATCCGTCGGCGTTGAGGGCGAGCAGCGCGTACCGGCGTACGCGCTCGGGTTCGATGTTGCTTTCGCGAATCAGGGCGTCGCGCTCGAAGCCGAGCACCCCCGATCCGGGCACCGCACGCAGGGCGGCCAGCGTCCGCGGCGGATAGTAGTTGTCCGAATTGACCATCAGCACGCGGTCGCCGGCGGCGAACGCCTCGGCGGCGAGCAGCGCGTCCGCCGTGCCCCGCGGCTCGGCCTGCACGGCGAACGCCACGCGCACGCGCTGCGGCGGCGAGATCCGGCCGAAGTAGTCGCGGATCTGGTCGTGCTCGGGACCGATCACGAGACAGACCTCGTTGCACCCCGCGTCGGCGAGTGCGCTCAGCGCGAAGTCCAGGAACGGGCGGCCGATGGGAATCATCGCCTTCATTCCCTTCGCCGCCACCGCCGCCTGCGCATCGTCGATCGCGGCGCCGGGATCCTGCCGCCGCATCCGGGTGCCGAGCCCCCGCGCGAGCACGACGGCCTTCGTGACGGGGCGCGGCTGAGCGCTCATGCGCCTTCGACGGCGGTCGATTCCGAGCCCGCCCAGAGCCGCGGCACGAGCCGCAGGAGGCCGAGGCCCGACACCACGAACACCACGATCCACATGATGGCCTGCGGCTTGCGGCCGTACAGAATGCTCCCGGCGCCGAAGAGCGCGGCGTACACGAACAGGCATCCGAGCACCCACCCGAGCATCGCCTGCGGCAGGCTGTCGGGCGACGGTCCGAGTCCGAGTTCCTCGCGAATGTGCTTCCAGCCCGGACCCGCCGGGCGCACGAGCTTGTAGAACTCCACCAGCGTCTCGTGGTCGTGCGGCTCCGTGAGGTACGTCGTGACGACCCAGACGACGGTGGTCACCGCCACCGTGACCACGAGCGAGATGTCGGCCGGCACCGGGTGCCCCACCTTGCCGCCGATGAAGAAGCCGAGCGCGACGAGGAAGGAGCTCAGCATGGCCGACACCTCGCTCCAGGCGTTGACGCGCCACCAGAACCATCGGAGCAGATAGATGAGCCCCGTGCCCGCGCCGATCGAGAGCAGGAGGTTGAACGCCGCCACGGCCGTGGTGAGCGCGTAGGTCATCGACGCGGCGAGAACCATCAGCAACGCCGTCACGACCCGCCCCATGAACACGTAGTGCTTCTCCGGCCGGTCGCGGCTGATGAACCGCCGGTAGAGGTCGTGCACCAGATACGACGTGCCCCAGTTGAGGTGCGTCTCGATCGTGGAGCAGTAGGCCGCCAGCATCCCGGCCACCATCAGGCCCAGGAAGCCGGCCGGCAGGAAGCGCAGCATGGCCGGATAGGCGATGTCGTCGCCGAGCAGCCGCGGATCGAGGTGCGGGAAGGCGTGCTGGATCGAGGCGAGGTTCGGATAGATGATCATGGACGCCAGGGCGACGATGATCCACGGCCAGGGGCGGAGCGCGTAGTGCATCACGTTGAAGAGAAACGTGCCCGAGAGCGCGTCCTTCTCTGAGCGCGCCGCGAGCATGCGCTGCGCCATGTAGCTGCCGCCGCCCGGCTCGGCGCCCGGATACCACACCGACCACCACTGGATGGTGATCGGGATGATCAGCACCGCCAGCGCCACCGGCCAGTTGCCGAAATCGGGGAGCAGATTCAGCGTCTTGGGATTGATCTGGCGGATGAGCCCCGCCATGCCGCCGACCTGCGGCTGCTTGACCGCGAAGTAGGCCACGGCGAACGTGCCCGTCATCATGATCCCGAACTGGATGAAGTCCGTGGCGAGTACGCCCCACAGCCCCGACACCGATGCGAAGAAGATTGTGATGCCCGCGGCGATGGGCAGCGTCTTCCAGGGCGGCCAGCCGAGCACGATGTTGGCGATCTTCACCGCCGCCAGGTTCACGGTGGCCATGATCACGCAGTTGAAGAACAGCCCCAGGTAGACCGCGCGGAACCCGCGCACGAAGCTCGCCGCCTTGCCCGAATAGCGGAGCTCGTAGAACTCGAGGTCGGTGAGCACGCGCGACCGGCGCCACATCCGCGCGAAGAAGAACACCGTCATCATCCCGGTGAGCAGGAACGCCCACCACAGCCAGTTGTCCGACACGCCCTGGGTGCGGACCATGTTGGTGACCAGGTTCGGCGTGTCGGTGCTGAACGTCGTCGCCACCATCGACACTCCGATCAGCCACCAGGGGGCGGCGCGCCCCGACGTGAAGAACTCGGCCGTGCTCTGCCCGGCGCGCTTGTAGAAGAAGAGCGCCGGCATGAACGAGACTACGATCGAGACCGTGACGATGATCCAGTCGAGTCTGGTGAAATGCATGTGGGCGGAGACGGAGGAGGCGGGAGGACGGACCGGGTCCGGGCGAACGGGGGGAATCAACACCCCTGGTGCGACCGCGTCCAGCCGCGGCGGGCCGCCGTCAGCGGCGAATCGTGCTGCGGGCGCTCTCCAGTGCCCAGACGGCTTCCATGCGGGCGGCCCCGAGCAGGGCGCGCGAGACGAACGCGAACGGTGACCCGCCGCTGAACGCCGACGCGATGGCGAACAGCGTGCGCGGCAGGACGCGCCGCTCGTCGGCGATCGCATAGACCGGCTCCCACACGTCCGGCCTGAACTTCGCCTTGAAGGCATCGAGGCCGTCGAAGTTGTAGAACCGGCGGCCGTGGGCACGGACCCACGCCAGCACGAAGCGGAGCCAGGCGGGGTTCACGCGCTCGTCGAGATGCGCCCGCCGCGACAGCGGCGAGAGCCCGAGGGTGACGTACCGGGCTCCCTCGGTCTCGAAGGTGCGGAAGGCCGTATCGATGAGCAGCTCGTTGCACCCGTTCGGGGCGCCGTGCCCCCGGATGATCTGCTCCACCAGCCACCCGTGCCGCTCGGGCACCGGCGACGCCAGCAGGAATCCGACCACCCCGTAGCCCGGCCGCTCGGCGACGAACACCCGCCGGTCCTCGAGTCGATCGAGCGTCCGCGGCTCAACGAGGAAGTGCATGGGGGGAAGGCCGCGCGTGGCGCCCCATTCGCGGAGGCAGCGCCAGAGGTCGGCACGGCCGCGGGCGCGTGCCGCGTTCCATTCGCTCACCGCCGCCCCCTTGTTGAGGGCCCGGTTGAGCTGGGCGCGGACCGAGGGGTGGGAGGCGATGAGCCGGGGCCACCGCTCGGGGTGCCACGCCGGCTGCCCGCCGAGGATGATGAAGGCGCGCCCGGGCTCGCGGCGGAGGAGCTGTTCCAGCCGCCCCTCGGCGCCGAAGTAGCAGACGTGGCTGCCGTCGGCGCGTGCCTCCCGCTCGAACTCCTCCACCACGCCGGGCATGCGATCGTCCGGGCAGACGGGGGCGCCGGCCACCACGTACACCCCGTGGAAGTGGGCGTACCCGAGCACGGCGTCGCCGTTGACGGAGAACCAGTGGGAGATGCCGGGATTCAGGATCTGGTAGGCTGTGGCGTTCCACCCGAACCGGAGCACCAGCGCCCGCGCCCGCTCGACGTCCGCCTCGGGGACCTCCGGGATCACGCGGACGCGGGAAGGCCGCGCGTCACCGCCGCGTACGTTCGAGGGCGGCGGCCAGGCGGCTCAGGCGCGCCTGCCAGAACTTCTTCATCTGCTCCGCCTTGCGGGCCGTGGGCAGCCGATCCTGGTCGATCGTCACGTTGGCCCGCGCGTGGCCGCGCGGCATGAAGAACACGTGCAGCAGCGTGGGGCCCCACCGGCCGTGCAGCGAGATCGACGGCGTGGCATCGCCGATGACGAGCTGGTCGTCACGCAGCCACTGCCGGCGCTTGCCCTCGTCGGTCCAGGCGGCGTACACGCGCTCCACGTCGGCGCTGATGGTCCGGGAAGCGGAGATGGTGAACCCCTTCGGGTCGTCGGCGGTGCCGGGCTCGGGTCCGCCGCCGCTCTGAGGACCGGCCACCACGTTGCGCTCCGTCATTCGTACCTCCGGAACGAAGATGGGATGGTTTCCGCCGCCGCACGACCGCTCCCGGCCGGGTCACCGGGAGGCACACTCTTTCATAGTATGCACGACCGGGCCCCCGGGGCGCCATCCGAGATGTCTGGACAGGTTCGTGGGGGGATGGAGGACGGGGGTCCGGGCGCCGGGGGGGGGCGCCCGCAGTTCCCCATTGCGCGGCCATTCGGACCCCCCTACGTTATTCCCAGCGACTTTCGTACGAAAAGTACGAACACGTTCCACGGACGAACTGGGATCTGGCTTTCGCTGGGTCCCTTTCTCGTTATCCGATGTCGCGCGTCGCGTCCGGCGAGTGTCCGGCGCGGTGGGAGCACCGCCCGTCGTGAGGGCAATGATCACGAGAATTGTAGTCGGGACGTACGGCATCACCGGACTCCGACCACAACAACCCCAAGGAGTACCGCAATGCGTACGACCGGCACCGTGAAGTGGTTCAACGACGCGAAGGGCTTCGGCTTCATCACCCCCGAGGGTGGGCAGAAGGACTGCTTCGTGCACCACTCCGCCATCCAGGGCAGCGGCTTCAAGTCGCTGGCCGAGGGTGAGCGGGTCGAGTTCGACATCGTCCAGGGCCAGAAGGGCCCGGCGGCGGAGAACGTCGTCAAGCTCGGCCATTAGGTCGCCGCGCCTTCGGGCGCACAGGAAACGGCCGGCCCGGGAAATCCGGGCCGGCCGTTTCGTTTTTTCGTAAAGCCGGCGAGGCCCGCGGGCCGCAGACCACGGCGATCGCCCCGCCCGATGGAGCCGGTGATTGCCGGCGGCGGGCATGGTTCGCATACTCGAGAGCATGCGACGTGCGCTCCTCCCCCCGCTCGCGGCGCTCCTGCTTGGCGCCCCGGCCTTCCTGGGCGCCCAGGAGCCCCCTGACGCCGTCGTCCGGGTCCGGATCACCGACACGGCCCGCACCCCCCTGGCGGGCGTCAACCTGGTGGTCCTCCGTGCCGGCGAGCAGGCGTCGTACGTGGGGACGACCGACGACGCCGGCCGCTATACCTTCCGCTTCGTCCCCGATACCGCCACCTCGTATCGCATCGTCGCCCGCAAGCTCGGCTACCTCGACACCCGGCGGCTCCTGCGCGTGCGCGCCGGCGACACGCTCCAGGTCGCCCTCGCACTCGCCAGGGTGCCGCGCCAGCTCGACACCGTACGCGTGGACGCGCGGGCCCTGTCGAACGACTATTTCCTCGATTCGACCACGATCATGCGGAGCAGCCGCCCGATCTTCGACGCCTATGACGCCGCGCGGAAGATCCACCCGAACATGCTCGGCGACGTGGGGCGGGACTGCGACCCCATCGCCTACGTCTGGATCAACGGGCGCCGCTACCCCGCCGACCTCACGCCCTTCATGCAGGCGGTGACGGGCCATGCCGCCCGCGACACGCTCCGACGGGACGCTTCCGGACGGCCGGTCCTGGGCAATTTTCCGCCTACCCGCATCGACCCCGAGAGCCCACTCGCGATGATCCGACCGCAGGACATCGCCACCATGGAGTACCGCAACTGCTGGGATACCTCCATGCCGGGTGTCGGCGCCGAGAATGCGCTGTACATCACCCTCAAACCCGGGATCGCCTTCGACTGGAAGCGCGGCAGCTACCCCGCTGATTCGGTGCCACGGCAATAGGCCGGAGTGCACACCGCCGCCGGCACCCGTCGCATCGCGGACCAGCCCCGGCTAGTCTTCGGCTCGTCCCGAGCCCCGGCGCATGGCACCCTACACCATCCTGTTCGACCTCGACGGCACGCTCATCGACTCCGTCGAGCTGATTCTCCGCTCCAAGCAGTACGCCTTCGAGTCGCGCGGCCTTCCGGCCGTGAGCGACGCCGAATGGCTGCGCTGGCTCGGCACGCCGCTGCGCAACACGTTCGCCCGCTACACCGACGATCCGCTCGAGGTCGACCGCTTCATCGCCGCGTACCGCGAGTTCCAGATGGTCCATCACGACGAGTTGATCCAGCCCTACGACGGGGCGCAGGCGGCACTCGCGGCGCTCCGCGGTGCCGGTCATCCCATCGGCATCGTCACCAGCAAGAACGTCGCGCTCTCGGAACGCGGACTCGCCCACGTCGGCCTGCTCGAGTTCGTCGATACGATCGTCGGCTCCGATTCGGTGGAGCGGCACAAGCCCGATCCCGAACCCGTGCACGTGGCGCTTCAGCGCCTCGACACCCGCGCCGACCGCGCGGTATTCGTCGGCGATTCGGTGCACGACATGGCGGCCGGGAACGCCGCCGGCGTGGCCACCGTGGCGGCCCTGTGGGGACCGTTCACGCGCGAGGTCCTCGCGCCCACCTCCCCGACCTACTACCTGGACCGTGTCGGGGATCTGCCGACGCTCGTCGCCGGCCTCGGGCAGCAACCCGCCGAAACCCGTCCCGACCAGCCGGCGTAGGCCCCTCAGAACCCCCACATCCGGCCGGAGGCACATCCGCCCCTGACCGGCGTTCCAACCTTCTGCCCATGTCGGCTATCTGATCCGGTGTACGGACGGAGAACCGACGACGCATGACCGCTGTGGCCATACTCGACTCGCCGACACCCCGACCGTCCGACACCGACGCGGCCAGCGCCGCGGCGGGCGATCGGGCAGCATTCGAGCGGCTGTATCGGAAACACGTCGACCGGGTGTTCTCCCTCTGCGCGCGGATGGTCGCCGACCGCACGCGCGCCGAGGAACTCACGCAGGACGTCTTCGTTCGTGCGTGGGAGAAGCTGCATCTCTTCCGCGGGGACAGCTCCTTCTCCACCTGGCTGCACCGGCTGGCCGTGAACGTCGTGCTCAACGAGCGCAAGACCCAGGCACGGCGGGCGGCGCGGTTCCAGGAGGAGGACGAGGAGCGGGGCATCGACGCCCACGCCGGAACGGTCGGTTCGACCCTCCCGGCAGGCGAGCTGCTCGACCTCGAGAAGGCGATGAGGCGGCTCCCACCCGGGGCACGCCGGGTCTTCACGCTGCACGATGTCGAGGGTTATACACACGAGGAGATCGCCGAGATGCTCGGCGTGACCACCGGGGCCACCAAGGCCCAGCTCCACCGGGCCCGGCTCCTTCTGCGCGAGGCACTGAATCGATGAGCGGCACGGATCGGACCATCACCTGCGAGCGGTTCAACGAGCGGCTGATGGACTTCCTGGAAGGCGACCTGGACGACGCGACGCGCGCCGCCATGGAGGCGCATGCGCGCGGGTGCACCGCGTGCGGCACGCTGCTCGCCGACCTGCGCCGCCTGAGCGCCGAGGCGTCGGCGCTGCCCACGCTCACGCCGTCGCGCGATCTGTGGAGCGGCATCGAGTCGCGGCTCGAAACGCCGGTCGTGGATCTTGCCCGCCGGCGTCCGTCCTGGGCGTCGCCCCGGGTGCTCGTGCCGGCGATGGCGGCAGCCGTGGTCATCGCCGCTGTGCTGGGCTATCGGACGGCGCAGCATCGCGCGCCCGTCGAGGCCGCGCCCGGCGCCGC
>JBJKRG010000303.1:0-8142 GCA_046704805.1 Gemmatimonadaceae bacterium | reverse complement strand
CCAGGGCGGGTCCGGGAACAGCGTCGCCGGCCTCACGCAGATCGACCTGCAGCGGTGGATCGCGCTGTACGGCGACGGTGGGCAGGCGTGGGCGCTGTGGCGTCGCACCTGCGTGCCGAACACGGTGATTCCGGGCCCGTACGCGATCATCAACACGGTGCCGCGCCGGTTCGAGTATTCGACGAACGACGCGGTGGTGAACGCGGCCTCGCAGAACGCCGCGATCGCCCGCCAGGGCCCGGACGTGTTCCAGACGCACATGTGGTGGGACAAACAGACCGCCGCCCCGACGTTCACGACGGGGTGCGGGACCAGGCCGTAATGCTGGACTGGAGTGAGTAGACAGGTTTGCAGTATCCAGTAGGCAGTGAGCAGTAGAAAGCCCCCCGGGGATCTTCCCCGGGGGGCTTTTCACTGCGACCGCCGACCGCCAACCGCCAACCGTCCATCAACCGCCTCCCGACTCCACCCACACTGGCGCCCCCGCGACCCGCGTGAGACGTTTCGACCGTTCGCTGCGACCACCTCCCTTCGACCAGCCAACCGCGAGACGCCGCCCCCATGCGTAGAGCCACCCTCGTCACCCTCTTCCTCGCGACTGGTGCCGTGTGCGCCGCCGCCCAGACCCCCAAGCGGCCGCTCTCGCGCACCGACTGGGATCACTGGCGCTCCATCACCGGCACCGCCGTCTCGCACGACGGGCGCTGGGTCGCGTATTCGCTCACCCCGCAGGTGGGGGATGGGGAATTCGTCGTGCGGGCCACGTCCGGGACCACCGAGTATCACGTGCCGCGGGGCTTCATCGGCCGGCCGGTCATGGTCGCAGGCCTGGAGCGCGGTCGGGGCCGGGGGGGCGGAGGTGTGCCGGCGGGCCGCCTCTCCGCGGATTCCCGATACGCGGCGGTCATGACCTATGCACCGATGGCGGCCTTCGATTCGGCGCGCCACGGCGAACGCGGTGGCCGGCCCGGGCGGCCGCCCAGGGCGGGGCTGGCCATCCTCGATCTGAGGACGGGCCAGGTGACCCGAATTGCCGACGTGCGCTCCTTCCAGATGCCGGACGAGGTGGGCGGGTGGATCGCCTACGAGTTGGATGCCGATTCCGCGGCGGGGAACGGGGGACGCGGCGCCCGGGGCGGCCGCGGCGCGGCGTCGCCGGACTCGGGACGGGCACGCCGGAAGGCGACCGGCTATACCGTCGTGCTGCGCAATCTGGTCAGCGGAGCCGAGACCCACATCGAGCACGTGGCGAGCTACACCTTCGACGATAGCGCGAAGTATCTCGGCTACGTCGTCTCGACGCGCGACGGGGAGGGCGACGGCGTGTTTGTGCGCGTGCCGGGCCGCGACTCCGCCACGCCAGTCATGACGGGGAAGGGTGACTACCGCGACTTCACGTTCGACCGGGCAGGCTCGCAGGTGGCGTTCGTCTCGGATCGTGACGATTTCGAGGCCCGCACTCCCCACTTCACGCTCTACTATGCGTCCATGAAGGATGCGAAGCCGGTCGTGGTGGCCACGGCCGGAACGGCCGGGCCGGGTCTGCTCGTCGCCGACTACGGGCGAGTGGCATTCAGCCGGTCGGGGACGGCGATCGAGTTCGGCGTCGCCCCTCCGCGGCCGGACACCGTCCCGCACGACTCCCTGTACGACAAGGCCATCTTCGATCTCTGGAGCTGGAAGGACGCCGAGTTGATGCCCCAGCAGAAGGCGAGTGCGGCACGGGACCGGAACCGGACCTTCCTGACCGTCTACCAGGTGGCCTCGCGGCGGCTCGTCAAGCTGACCGACGACTCCGTGCCGAGCGCGACCGTGTCGGCCGATGGCCGCATGGCCATGGAGACGAGCGGCGTGCCCTACGCGATCGAATCGATGTGGGGTGACGGCGGCACCGACGTGTACGCGGTCGATGCCACGACCGGCCGTCGCACGGTGGTGAAGCGGGATCTGCGCGGATCCCGGGCGGCGCTCTCCCCGGGCGGCGGGTTCATCACCTACATGGACGGCGGGCACTGGTACGCCTACGACATCGCGACCGGGCGGGCGGCCGATCTCACGGGCGCACTGCGCGGCGATCGCTTCGACAACGAGCTGGACGACCACCCCGACATCGCCCCCGCGTACGGCATCGGCGGGTGGACGACGGGTGATCACTCGGTGCTGCTCTACGACCGGTACGACGTCTGGGAGGCCGATCCCACCGGCGCCCGGGCGCCCGTGGTGCTCACCGACTCGGTGGGGCGGCGTGAGCACGTGCGCTTTCGCGTCGTCGATCTCGACCGCGATGATCCCTTCCTGGACCCGCACAAGCCGGTGCTGCTCAGCGCATTCAACGAGGACACGAAGGCGGCGGGCTTCTACTGGATGCGGCTCGGCACGCGCCGCGCGCCGGACCGCATCGTGATGGCGGATGTGGCGTACGGGTCCCCGATGGTCGCCGAGCACGCCCGGCAGGTCGTCGTCACGCGCGGCACCTTCGAGGATTTCCCGAACCTGTACACGGGGCCCGACCTCGCGCACCTGACGCGGATCTCGGATGCCAATCCGCAGCAGCAGGACTTCATCTGGGGCACCGCCGAGCTGGTGCACTGGACGAGCGCGGACGGGATCCCGCTGGAGGGGATCCTCTACAAGCCGGAGAACTTCGACCCGTCGAAGAAGTACCCGATGATCACGTACTTCTACGAGCGGCTGTCGGACAACCTGCACCGCTACGTGCCCCCCGGTGGCCGCAACATCATCAACCCCACCCACTTCGTTTCCAACGGCTACCTCATCTTCGAGCCCGACATCCCGTACGAGATCGGCTACCCGGGCCCGAGTGCGATGAAGGCGATCGTGTCGGGCGTCGAGGCGCTGCTTGCACGGCCGTACGTCGATCGCAACGCCCTCGGAATTCAGGGGCACTCGTGGGGCGGGTACCAGACCGCGTACCTCATCACGCAGACGCACATGTTCAAGGCCGCCATGGCGGGCGCGCCCGTGTCCGACATGTTCAGCGCCTACGGGGGCATCCGCTGGGCCTCGGGCCTCAACCGGTCGTTCCAGTACGAGCACACGCAGAGCCGCATCGGCGGCTCGATCTGGCAGGAGCCGCTGCGCTATATCGAGAACTCGCCCCTGTTCTGGGTCGATCGCGTCGAGACGCCGCTCCTCATCATGCACAACGACGGGGACGGGGCGGTCCCGTGGTACCAGGGCATCGAGTTGTACATCGCCCTCCGCCGCATGGGGAAGGAGGTCTATCTCCTCGACTACAACGGCGACGAGCACAACCCCACGAAGCGGGCCAACCAGATGGACATCGCGATGCGGATGCAGCAATTCTTCGACTACCATCTGCGCGGCTTCCCGGAGCCCGACTGGATGCTGCACGGCATTCCGTATCTTCAGAAGGGCAGGGACCAGCTCGGGCACCCGGCCGGGGTACCGCCGGGCCCCGACCAGCACGGGCACTCGGGCCCCGACCAGTCGCACATCCCATAACGGAGGGAGAGGCATGGCGGACGAGATCAACTATCGGCTCATCGGCGACGATCTGCAGGCCGTGATCATCACGCTGGATCAGGGGGAGTGCGTGGTGGCCGAGGCGGGGGCGATGTTGTACATGCAGGACGGGATCGACATGCAGACGACGCTCGACCCGAACGCCGAAGGGGGCAGCATGGTGGGCAAGCTCCTCGGGGGGGCGAAGCGGGCGCTCGGCGGCGACTCGTTCTTCATGACCACGTTCACGAACCAGGCGAAGCCGCCCCGCGAGGTGGCCTTCGCCGCCGTGACGCCCGGAAAGATCCATCCCGTCGATCTCAAGGACTGGAGCGGGAACATCATCGCCCAACGCGACGCCTTCCTGTGCGCCGCTCGGGGGATCCACGTCTCCGTGGCCTTCTCGCGGCGGCTGGGCGCCGGGTTCTTCGGGGGTGAGGGGTTCATCCTGCAGCGCATCCAGGGCGACGGGCTCGTCTTCCTCCACGCCTCCGGCACCCTGCATGAGCTGCAGCTCTCGGGGGGCGAGA
This sequence comes from Gemmatimonadaceae bacterium, assembly GCA_046704805.1. Classification (GTDB taxonomy): domain Bacteria; phylum Gemmatimonadota; class Gemmatimonadetes; order Gemmatimonadales; family Gemmatimonadaceae; genus JAGWRI01. The sequence goes on along the minus strand of JBJKRG010000303.1, from coordinate 4,126 downwards.
AGGTCCGCGTCGACACCGGATGCCTCGTCGCGTTCGACGAGCGCGTGGACTACGACATCCAGATGGTCCCCGGCATCAAGACGGCGCTGTTCGGCGGCGAGGGCCTCTTCTTCGCCACACTCACGGGGCCGGGCCGGGTCATCCTCCAGTCGATGCCGTTCTCGCGGTTGGCCGACCGGATCATCGCCTCTGCTCCACGCGCCGGCGGGCAGCAGCGCGGCGAGGGAGGCCTCGGCGCGGCGCTGGGGATCATGGGAGGGCTGCTGAACAACAACGACTAGCGCCGGGGGCGCGCTCCCCCGGTGGTCCGTCGTGTACGTTTCGGTATGACCAACGTTCCCCTCTCCGAACCGTTCACCCGGTTCCGGGCGCTGCTCGAGCAGGCGGAAGCGCTCGACCGCGCCCTGCTGCCGGAGCCCACGGCGTTCGCCCTCGGGACGGCGGATGCCGCCGGGCGGCCGTCGGTACGCGTCGTCCTGCTGAAGGCATTCGACGAGCGCGGCTTCGTCTTCTACACCAATTTCGAGAGTCGCAAGGGCCGGGAGCTGAAGGCGAACCCCCGCGCGGCCCTCTGTTTTCACTGGCAGGCCCTCGAGCGGCAGGTACGGGTCGAAGGCACGGTGGCTCCCGTGACCGATGCGGAGGCGGACGCCTATTTCGCCTCGCGGCCCCGGGGGAGCCAGATCGGAGCCTGGGCTTCGACGCAGAGCCGGGAGCAGGCCACCGAGGGGCTCCTGGCCGTGCGGTACTCGGAATTCGAGCGGAAATTCGAGGGGCAGCCCGTGCCACGCCCTCCCTACTGGTCGGGCTACCGCGTGACCCCGGACTGGATCGAATTCTGGCACGCCATGCCGAGCCGGCTGCACGAGCGCGAGCTGTACGTGCGCGAGGGCGAGGGGTGGCGGCGGCGGCCGCTGTTCCCGTGATCGCGCCATCGGCTCCGTAGCCCCGCCGCCCGGGACGATGTAAGATTCCGCCATGGGGACTCACACGGCCGAGGCGGCCCCGGGCACGGCGGCGAACGGCGCTGCGGGCGCGGGATGGTCCATCGAGGCGGCGCGCCAGCTCTACAACGTCGAGGGCTGGGGCGCCGGCTTCTTCGACATCAACGAGCGGGGCCACGTGGTGGTCCGCCCGGACCGCACCCGCCCCGACCGCGAGCTCGACCTGTTCGAGCTGGAGCTCGACCTCGAGGAACAGGGCGTGGCGCTCCCCGTGCTCCTCCGCTTCTCGGACATCCTGCGTTCGCGCATCGACGGCCTTAACGACCATTTCCAGGCGGCGCGCGAGGAGTTCGGCTATGAGGGCGGCTACACGGCGGCCTACCCCATCAAGGTCAACCAGCAGCGACACGTCGTCGAGGAGATCGTCCAGTTCGGCGCCGCGCACGGCGTCGGCCTGGAATGCGGCAGCAAGCCGGAACTGCAGGCGGTCCTCGGCCTTGCCGAGCACACGAACCACGTCATCATCTGCAACGGCTACAAGGACGAGGAGTTCATGCGCCTCGCCCTCATGGGCCAGAAGCTGGGCCATCAGGTCTTCATCGTCATCGAGCAGCTCAGCGAGATCGACGTGCTGCTGCAGGTGGCCGACGAGATGGACGTCACGCCCACCGCGGGCGTGCGCATCAAGCTGGCCTCGCGCGGCTTCGGCCGGTGGGCGGGGAGTGGTGGCGAGAAGTCCAAGTTCGGGCTGAATTCGGCGCAGCTCGTGCAGGCCGTGGAGACGCTGCGCGGGCTGGGCCGCCTCGACGTTCTGCGCCTCATCCACTTCCACCTCGGCTCGCAGATCACCGACATCCGCTTCATCAAATCGGGGCTCCAGGAGATCGCGCGGTTCTACGTTGAACTCCGCCAGATGGGTGTGAACATCACCCACGTCGACGTGGGGGGCGGACTGGGCGTCGACTACGACGGCACGAACTCCACCTCCGATGCGAGTGTCAACTACTCGCCGCAGGAATACGCGAACGACGTGATGTACACGCTCGGGGAGGCCTGTCGCGAGCACGAGCAGCCGATGCCCCACCTGATCACCGAGTCGGGGCGGGCGCTCACGGCCCATCACGCGCTGCTCCTGCTCAAGGTGATCGACGTGGAGTCGGTGGCCGAACAACCGCTGCCGGCGCTCACCGACGACGACCACGCGCTCCTGCACGAGATGGTGGCCGACCACAAGGAGGTCTCGCGCAAGAACGTCTCGCGGCGGCGGGTGAAGGAGGTCTTCCACGACGCCACCTTCGACAAGGACCGCGCGCACGAGTACTTCAATTCCGGCGTCCTCTCCCTCCGGGAGCGCGCGCTGGCCGAGCAGATCTACTTCGCCACGGTCAACGTGATCGCGCGCCTCTGCCGCCAGCATCCCGATGCCTATGACGATATCATCGGCGATCTGGAAGCGTCGCTGGTCGACCGGTACTTCTGCAATTTTTCGCTCTTCCAGTCGCTGCCGGACAGCTGGGCCATCGACCAGCTGTTCCCGATCATGCCGATCCACCGCCTCGACGAGGAACCGAGCCGGCGGGGGACGATCCAGGACGTCACCTGTGATTCCGACGGCAAGATCGACCGGTTCGTGGGAGAGAAGACCGGCGCCCCGAGCCTCGAGCTGCACGAGTTCCACGACGGCGAGCCCTACGTGCTCGGCGTCTTCCTCACGGGCGCCTACCAGGAGATCCTCGGCGATCTGCACAACCTGTTCGGCGACACGAACGCCGTGCACATCCGGCTCGGCGCCAACGGGGGCTACGAGGTGAGCGATCTCGTCCACGGCGACACCGTGACCGAGGTGCTGGACTACGTCCAGTTCCGGGCCTCCGACCTGCTGCAGGTGTTCCGGCGAAAGGTGGCCGCGGCGAAGTACCTCACGCGCCAGGAAGCGAACACGTTCATCGCGGACTACGTGGCTGGCCTCGAGGGCTACACGTATCTGGAGGGCGAGGCCGCGCAGTGACCCTGCCCCTGGCGCCGCTCCTCGCCGGGACGGGCATGGGTGAGGCATCCACCGCGCACCTGCTGGCGGCGCTGGCGGCGATCTTCGTCGGCACCAAGGTGTTCGGGGAGATCGCCCAGCGGCTCCGCCAGCCGGCCGTCCTCGGCGAGCTGATCGCCGGCGTCGTGCTCGGCGGCTCGGTGCTGGGCATCGTCGATGCCTCGAACCCGGTCATCTCGGCGATGTCCGAGATCGGGGTCATCCTGCTGCTGTTCGAGATCGGGCTCGAAACCGACGTCCGGAATCTGATCAAGGTGGGCGGCGTGGCGACCACGGTCGCGTTCGCCGGCGTGGCGATGCCGCTCGGCGCCGGGTTCATCGGCACCGAGATGCTCGGCCTCACGCAGGTGCCGGCGCTCGTCTGCGGGGCGGCGCTCTGCGCCACCTCGGTGGGCATCTCGGCCCGGGTGCTCTCGGAGCTCCGCATGCTGGAGACCACCGAGGGGCGGGTGGTGCTGGGCGCCGCCGTGATCGACGACATCATCGGGCTCGTGATCCTCGCGGTGGTGGCGGGCATCGTGGAGGGGGGCGCGGTCTCGGTGCCGCAGATCGGCCGCATCGCCGGCGTCGCGGTGCTGTTCGTGGCCCTGGCCGTGCTGATCGGCGCACGGGTCGCCCCGCCGCTCTTCCGGGTCGCGGAGAAGATCCGCGCGGCCGGTGCGCTGGGGCTCGTCGCCATCGCCTTCGCGTTCATCCTCGGGTGGCTGGCCCACCTCGCGGGCTCGGCGATGATCATCGGGGCCTTTGCCGGGGGCGTGGTTCTCCACGACCTGCCCCAGGCCCGCGAGCTGCGGGAGTCCACGACCCGGATCGGGCACTTCTTCGTGCCCATCTTCTTCGCGAGCGTCGGGGCGGCGGTCAACCTGCGGGCGCTCTTCCACCCCCAGGCCCTGCTGATCGGGGCCGTGCTCATCGCCGTCGGCGTGGCGGGGAAGGTCTTGGCGGGCTACGTCCCGTGGTGGTTCCGCGGCGACAAGCTGCTCGTCGGCGTGGCGATGGTGCCCCGCGGCGAAGTGGGGTTGATCTTCGCCCACATGGGGCTCGCCTCCGGCGGGATCAGCGCCGGCGAGTTCGGTGCGATCATGCTGATTGTCCTGGTCACCACGTTCGTCACGCCGCCGGCCCTGGGCCGGCG
>JBJKRG010000302.1:0-4826 GCA_046704805.1 Gemmatimonadaceae bacterium | reverse complement strand
GGTTCGTCGATCGCGCGTTCGCCGCGGTGTTCCCGATGCCGAAGGAGGCCAGCGTCACCGGCGCCACGGTGGCCGCGCGCCTGCGACGCGAGGGCTACGACTGGCGCGAGCGCGTGCGGTCGATCGCCATGCCGACGCTGGTGCTGCACGGCGACGGCGACCCGCTGCCGCCCGACGTGGCGCGCGAGACCGCGGCGGCGATTCCCGGCGCGCGACTGGTGCTGCTCCCGCACAGCGGGCACTTCCCGTTCTGGGAAGCGCCCGACGAGTTCTTCACCGACGTCTCGGATTTCCTGGCCTGAACGCGGCCGTCCGGTCCGGCCGGTGCCGGCCGCCGGTCACTCGTTGTCGAACTTGATCGTGTGCCTGTGTCCCTTGCGAACGATCTGCAGCTCGACGGTCGAGTCGGCGCTGTGCCACTCGAGGATGCGTCGCAGGTCCTGCACGGAGCTGACGTCGCTCCCGGCCGCCTTCACGATCACGTCGCCGGCCTGGAGCCCGGAGCGGGCCGCCGGCGTCCCGACGGGAGCGTCGATCACCATGACCCCGTGGGTCGCACTCAAGTTGAGATTCCGGGCGAGATCGGGATTGAGCGTACTCAGCTCGGCACCCGCCACGCCGCGCTCGGAGTCGAAACCGTTCGGGAATGCGATCCGCTCCGTGAAGAACCTGGTCGGTCCTCCCGGGCCGACGACCAGGGCCTTCGGTGCCTCGATGGACTGCGGCGGCGCCGGCAGCACCACCGGGCCGGGCTCCCCGAAGTCGCCGAATCGCGACGCATAGTTGCGCGGCGCCTTGGCCACGACCAGCGAATAGTCGTGCGGCCGACCGTTGCGCTCCAGACGCACGACGATCTTGTGGTCCGGCTGGAGCAGTCGCGTCATCGAGATTGCCTGCGTCGTAACGTCCTTCCCGTTGAACGCCAGCAGTTGGTCGCCGCTCATGATGCCCGCACGCTCGGCTGGTGACGCCGGCTCGACCGTCTCCACCTGCGGGTAGTCCAGAAAGCGTACGTAGTACTCGTTGTTGCGCACGGTGGCGATGGGCGCGCCGACGAAGGTGAGTCCGATCCATCCCTTGGGCGCGGCGTCCGGTGGAATCGGCGGCATCGCCGCCAGACCGCCCAACACCCGGTTCGATTCCGCCATCGCCTGCTCCGCCGCCTCCCGCGATGCCTCCTCGGCCTGCTGCAGCCCGTACGTGAACACCTTCGGCTGCAGCACGGCGAGCCGGCGGATCATCTCCTCCATCTGGCTCTTCAGCCTGATGCGCTCTTCGGGTGAGATCGGCTGCCCCAGGAAGATGCGCTGGAGCGAGTCGACCTTGCCCTGCAGCCGGATGACGAGCACGTGCGCGGTCTCCTCCGTGCACCGGCCATCGACGCAGATCCGGGTCTGGGCCTTCAACGTCGGGTGTGTGTCCTGCTGCGCACGTGCGGGCGCCGCCGCGAGCGGCGCCAGTGCGAGGGCGAGGGCCACGGCCCGCCCGGGTGTCATCATCGAGCGTTGCATCACGTTCACCATCAGAAGCTGTTCACCCGCAGGCCCACCGGCAGCGCGGTGTTCAGCTGCTGCAGCGTTGCCTCGCGCTGGCCGAGGGTGGTCAGATAGTAGTCGTTGATCACGGGATCGTACGGTGCGTCGTTCAGCGCCTGCCGCATGGCGTTCGACACCTGGTCGAGCGCCGCCAGCCGCGTACGCATGGCCGACGGGCTCTCGGCGCCCTTCGCCGACGTGTCGTGCTGGGCGAGGAAGGCGGAAGCGTTCTGATACACCTCCTGCGCCCTGGTGCGGGCAGCGCGTGCATCGGCCACCGTGTGGAAGGTCGTCGCCCGTGCGCCGCTCGGCGTGCCGGTCGCGACGCGTACCGGCACCGGGAAGCCCGGCAGGGGCGCGGCTCCGGCGGTGTACCGGCCGAACATGGTACCGCCCGCGACGAATACCGCCGCCGCGGCGACCTGAAGCCAGAGGCGTCCGATCCGCGTGCGCCGGCCATCCGCCGGCCAGGTGCCGCGCGTCAATCCCTCCTCCCGCAGAGCCCCGGACAGCGACTCCCAGCGGGTGAGCGGCAGGCCGATGCTGCTGCGTTCCGCCCACGCCAGCACGACCAGCGCCCGTTGCGCTTCGCGCTCGGCGGCACACGACGGACAGGCGCTCAGATGCGCCAGCTCGACGGGCGTCGGCTCTTCGTCGGCGAGCGCCGCGAGGCGCTCAGGAGACAGGTGCGACATGTTCCACGTCCATGTGTTCGGGTCCTTCCACCAGATGCGCGAGCAGCTTCCGGAGCTTCGCGCGCGCTTTGAACAACTGGGACTTCGATCCGCCGGCGGTGATGCCAAGCTCCGCGGCGATTTCTTCGTGTGTGTATCCCTCGACATCGTGCAGTAGAAAGACGGTTCGTGCTCCCGGCGACAGCCGCGCTGCGGCCTCCTCGATCGACGCCATCATGAATGAACGGTCCGTGTCGGGCGTCACCGCCACCGTGTCGGCGTCCATCTCAACTTCCACCTTGGCCAACCGGTGGGTCCGGCGCAGCGCATTGAGCGTCCTGTTCACGGCGATGCGGTGCGCCCACGTGGCGAACTGAGAGTCGCCCCGGTAGCTGGGCAGGGCGCGGAAGATCTGGATCCAGACCTCCTGCGCGATGTCCTGCGCCTCGTCGCGATCGGGCCCCACCAGCCGGCGCACGACCATGTCGATGTGAGGCGCGTGACGGGACCATAAGGCCCGCATCGCCGCCTCATCACCCTGGATGGCACGCCGAATGGTGAGTTGCTCTTCGCTCATGAGTTCATGGAATTGGTCAGTCCCCAGTGTCCGAAGGGTTTACCACCCCGGGACCCGCCGGGTCAATGGCCAGATGTTTGCGCCGGAACCGCCCCGTGACCGCCGGTGCCCCTTGTTCGTTTCGCAACGGCAGGGCAAGTTGGGCGGCGCTCCGAACGCCGTTTTCCGCGACCCGAGCGCGCCCCGTCCGCTGCACCGTACATCTGGCACCACCCCGATAGGACTACCGTGTTCCTGAGCTCGCTCTTTGCCGCGTTCGCCATCGCCGCCGGAGCGACGGGCCCCAAACCCGTCCCCGTGCCGGCCCTGCGCGACGGACTGCCGTCCGCCGTGCCCGGCGCCGTGGGCATGTCCGCCGAGCGACTCGGGGAAATCAACGAGGCCGTCACCCGCGGCATCCGCGCCGGCGCATTCCCCGGCGCCGCCGTCATCGTCGGACGGCAGGGCTACGCCGTCGTGGACGAGGGGCTCGGCCACCTCACCTGGAGCAGCCGCAGTCCCGCCGTGGACCCCGACCGCACCATCTACGATCTGGCGTCGCTCACCAAGGTCGTCGCCACGACGACCGCGATCATGATCCTCTACGACGAGGGCAAGATCCGGCTCGACGATCCGGTGCGGAAATATCTCCCCAGCTTCAGCGGCGGCCTGAAGAACCGCGTGACGATCCGCATGCTCCTGGAGCACCGCTCGGGGCTGCCCGCCGACCGCGAGCTCTGGCGGACGGCCCATTCGCCGGCACAGGCGCGCCGCCAGGTCATCGCGACGCATCTCTACAGCCGCCCCGGCGCGCGCTACGTCTATTCGGACCTCGGCGCCGACGTGCTCGGCTTCATCGTCGAGCGGGTGACCGGCGAGCCGCTCGACCGGTTCGTCACCGAGCGCGTCTTCCAGCCGCTGGGCATGGAGGACACCGAGTTCCGACCGGACGCGTCGCTCGACGCCCGGATCGCCCCCACCGCGCCCGGACTCCGCCCCGGCGAGGTGAACGACGCGAATGCCAGGGCGCTGGGCGGAGTGGCCGGACACGCCGGACTGTTCAGCAGCGCCGCCGATCTCGCCATCTTCGCGCAGATGATGCTGAACGGCGGGACGTACGACGGCGTGCGCATCCTCTCGGACAGCACGGTGAAGCTGTTCACGACGCGCGCGCCGCACGCCGGCACGCGCGCCCTGGGGTGGGACACCTGCCACGGCGATGGCAGCTGCGGGCAGTTCCTCGGCGCCACGGCCTACGGCCACACCGGGTTCACGGGCACGTCGATGTGGATCGATCCCGAACGGCAGATGTTCATGATCCTGCTCACGAACCGCGTGTACGTTCCGCGGGTGCGGCACAGCGAGCTCGCGATTCTGGACGTGCGGGCCGACCTCTCCGATGCCGCGGTGCTCTCCGTGCAGGATTTCCCCGATGGTCCGATCGCGATGCCGGCTGGGTGGCGCACCGACAGCCAGCGGGGATGGAATCGCACGATCCGCCACTGGCACCGCAGGCGCCCGCGGCGCACGACGCGGTCGACAAGCACGAAGCGCAGCGGCTGAGCGCGGTCCGCGCGGTGCCGGGCCCCCGCTTCCGTGGCGGACCCGATTCGATCATGTTGCGAGCATGTCCGACGAGCTGCGCCCCGACCTTTCCACCGACCCCGCCGCGCCGGCCGAGTCGTCCACCGACCGTCTGGCGCCGCCGACGGTCGATCAGGTCAAGCTCGCCCTTCGCAAGGTGAAGGACCCCGAGCTGAACCTGAACATCATGGATCTGGGGCTGGTCTACGACGTGCTCGTCGAGGACCGCACCGTGGTCGTGAACATGACCCTCACGTCGCCGGGGTGCCCGGCCGGCCCGCAGATCATGACCGACGCGGAGGCCGTCCTGCGCATGATGCCCGGGGTGTCGGACGTCGTGATGAATCTGGTATGGGAACCGTACTGGACGCCCGAGCGGATCGAGCCGAGGGTCAGGGCGTACATGGGACTCTAGAAAGGGCGGAACCGCAGAACAGCGCCGACAGGAACGGCGCCGGCCGATAGGGCGCAGGGCCG
>JBJKRG010000301.1:0-24763 GCA_046704805.1 Gemmatimonadaceae bacterium | reverse complement strand
GATCGAGGCCGGGCTCACGCTCACCGACGCGACGCTGGAGGTCGCGGACGTCACCTGGGCCGTGAGGGTGGCCGCCCCGGCGACGTTCGAGAACCCCCCGTAAATGGCGGTCGACCCGAGCGTGCCGCGGAACGCGACCACCTGGAACTGATAGGCGGTCGAGGCGGTGAGCCCGAGCACGGTGCACTTCATCGTCGAGCCGGCGGCCGCTCCGGCAACGGGGGAGGCGCAGCTTCCACTCGAAACCGACGGGGCGACGCCCCAGTTGATGGTGCCGGGTGCGTAGCGCACGACGTAGCTGGCCGGCTGCCCGGTCCCGTCGCTCACGGCGGTGAAGGTCAGGGTCGCACTGGAATCCGACGTGCCGACGGCCGAGAGGTTGTTCACCGTGCCCGGCGTGCCCGCCGTCTGCGCTCCCACGGTGACGGTGGCGGTGCCCGAGTGGCTCCCGGAACTGGCCGTGATCGTGGCCCTGCCGGCGCTCACCCCAGTCACGTAGCCGGATTCGTCGACGGTCGCGATACCGGGTGACGCGCTGGTCCAGTTGACGTGGCGTCCGTTGACCACGGTTCCGTTCGAGTTGTACAGCGTCACCTGGAGCTGCTGCGTCTGCCCGACGGTGATGTCCGCGTTGGACGGTGCCACGGTGATCGAGTAGACCGGATCACTCGTCACCACGACGGCGGCCTGCGCGGAGATCGATCCGACCGATGCGGAGAGAATCGTCTGGCCGACCCCGACGGCGACGGCCAGGCCGCCGCTCGTGACCGTGAGAACGTTCGGGTTCGCGGACTGCCACGCGATCGTGGCGTTGGTGATCACCGCGCCCTTGGCGTCCCGCGCGGTCGCCATCAGCTGCGTGGTATCGCCCACGCTCGCACTCACCGCCGATGGGCTGATGGAAAGCGTGGCGGGAACCGCGGAGGAACCGCCGGACGAGATGTAGGGGGAGACCAGACCGTTGCCGGGACCCGCATCACCACTGCAGGCCACGAGCAACATCATCGCAAGGAGGGCCGCGCGACGGCCGTTCACCGCGAGCCACGGGGACGTGCTGCGCGGAAGCGTCTCGACATTGAGGGGCATGGCGCCGTGATCTCCATCCCGCGAGCGGGAATTCGATTGCCGGAGCGCATACGAAAAAACCGCCAGCGCCGACGGTCCCTTGTCGGATTAGCTGGCGGTCCGGCTGGCGTGGCGCCGCTGCGCCTTAGCCCCGAAACTCTGCGTCGCCGCCTTTCGGCGGGTTTGCTCTGAGCAGCTCGTCCTGCTGTCGAATCGGATGCGCGCCGAATCGACGGCTGCGTAACGTGCGCGCGAATCGAATTCGCATTCGTCCGCTACGCACGGCGCATCGTAATGATCCTCAGTGATCGCCGCAAGCGAGCAACGTCACGCATTGATGCAAAACTATCACGGAACTGGCATGGACGTTTCGCGCCGCATTCCGAGGCGTGATCGCGCGCACATCGCTGCCGCCTTCTGGTGCGGTAGGCGCTCAGGCCGGCCCGTGCGGCGGGCATCCCCTCGAGGCTCTCGCCCGGCCACGCCACCCAGTGCGGCGCGTCGAGTCACCGCACCGCGCCGGCCACGGCGGGGGGCAAATCGGCGTTCGGTCGCGGGCCCGGCAAGCCGCGTGCTCCCAGACGGTCGGTGCCCGTACCGGAATTCAGCCCAGCCGCTCGGGCAGGGCTCCGTTTGCGTGTCGGGGGCGATCCAAGCGGACGGAAGGAGGGCCCATCCGGCGCCGGAACGCCTGCGGACGGGCGCCTGGCCCGTGCCGGACCGCAACTCCTTTCACGCCGGGCGGGGCCGAATAGCTGTTGCGCTGGCGCAACACCGCCGCTCCCTACTCGGCGGCAATGGCCGAAGCGGCTTCCGCAAGTCCGGACGCGAGGGTCCGGGAGCAACGCTCGATGCGCGCGTACACCGCAGCATAGACCTCCGCCGGCTGCTCGATCGGGTCACGGATCGTGCGGGTCTGTATGGGCTCGGGATCGAAGTCGCCGAGGACGGCGATCTCATGGTCGCGCTTGCCGTACAACTCCCGAACCGCCCGCGCCTGGGCCCGGTCCATGGCGATGACGAGCCCCGCGCGGGCCGCCAGCTCCGGCGTCAGGAGTCGCGACCGGTGGGGCGAGAGATCGATGCCGCGACGCTGCGCTTCGAGCAGCGCCTCCGATGGCGAGGGCCGCCCGGGTCCGAAGAATCCGGCGGACTCGACCGCGATGCCGGAGCCGTCGAGATCGCGGCGGAGCACGGCCTCGGCGAAGGGGCTCCGACAGATGTTGCCATGGCAGAGCACGAGCAGTGTGGCCGGCGGTTGAGTTCCAGCAACGGCCGCCAGCGCTCTTCGCCGCCGGCTCCGGTGGAGCAGGCGGTCAGGAGTGCGCCGGATGGCCTTGAGGCGTCGGCGAAGCCATGCGCCGAAACTGGGGGCTTTACGCAACAGGCGTGTCCTCGGGTCGACAATTCACCATCCTGGGGCATGAGAGTGGTCGACGGCTGGAAATGGCAGCCCTCACCACACTGGCAGGCCCGCCAGCGCCCTCGCATGCAGCATCCGCCCATAGGTACCAACCGCGCCCCTGGCATGTTTCGCCCCGCAACGGCGAATCGTCTGACGGGTAAAACTTAGGCGCGACTCTTGCTAAACGATCTAATACCATGCCTACCCCATCCTCGCAGCCGATCATTCTCCTTGCGGCCGGCAGACAGAACGACCTGGCTCCGGCGCTAGAAGAGCGCGGGTTCATCGTCATAAAGGTACCCACCGGCGAGATGACGTTGGCGCTGGCCCAGGGTGCCCGTCCCGACCTGCTGCTGCTGGAGGACGACCTCCCGGATATGACCGGGCTGGAGACCTGCCGGGCTCTGCGGCGCGACGTGGCTCTCTCGTCGGCGGTGCCGGTGCTCCTGCTGAGCCAGGAGGGGAGCACGGCGGAGGAACGGTCGGCGAGTGTAGAGGCGGGCGCCCAGGAGGTGTTGGGGGCGAACGTCTCCGTGGACGAGTTGACCCGCCGGATCGAGGCGCACGTGCACCGAGAAGCGGCCGCCCCGGCTGATACCCTGGTGGTGGGAACCGGCTCGGGCGGAACGGCGCTTTCCGGGAACGCGCTGGCGTGGCGCGCCAGGGAACTCGGCGCGCTGATGGTCCGGATGCACGCCGCGCTCTCCTGCCTGGTCTTCTCGGTCGATCCGTTGCTGCGCAACCAGGAGGCCGTGAGCGGGCTGGCCAGCGCCGCCCGGACCTCGGACGTGCTGGGACCCCTCGGCACGTCGGAGATCGGGGTGATCGCGCCGGTCACCGACCACGTCGGTGCCGTGGCATTCGCGCGGCGCATGTCGGCCGTCCTTCGCCAGCGCGCCGAAGCGGCCCCGGCGGCAGTGCGGCGGGAGCTGCGCGTCGGATATGCGGCGGTGGACAACCTGAAGTACTCCCCCGTCGATCCCTTGGTGCTGATGGCCCGCGCATCCGCGGCTGTCAACGACGGCGTCCCCGAGGCGGCGTGGCCGTGGATCCGCGGGGCGCGGAACGGGTCGTCGGACCGCGGACATTCCACGGATTGGACCAAGCAGTCGTCGAGTTCCGGCCCCGGCTCGCCGAGGCGATCCACTCCCTGGCCGGACTCGCCCGACCGTCGGAACTGACCCGACCCGCCGACCACTGCCCGCAGGGGCCGCGCGCCGTCGGGGCCGCGTCCGTCAGTTCTTGCTCTTTCCGGCCGTCGCGTGCATGGCCTGCAACGCGCTGTCCGTGAGCGTCCCACTGCCGCTGCCCTGCAGCCGCTGGATCTCCGCGGTCGCGCTGTCGGCCAGCTTCTTGTCGCCCACCTTCTCCGCCGCCATGTAGATGCCGAAGTACGGCGCCGCGTTCAACGGCGCGAGCGCCGACGACTTGCGATAGCTGGCCAGGGCGGCCGGGTATCGGCCGGCACGGTACTGCGCGTTCCCGCTGTCGAGGGCGGCGCGCGCTTCGGGCGACATCGTCGAGTGCGGGTTGGCCGTGCTGTCCGGAGCTGCCGTCATCTGCGAGAGAGGCGTCTTGGCAGGCGGCGCCTGCTTGCGGCATCCGACGGCCAGCAGCAGAGAGGGGACGGCGATCAGGGCGAAGGTGCGTACGGCAGCGCGGGGAAGCTGGGGCATGTCGACCTCGGGACGTTTGACGTGCGTAATTCGGGCGTTGACTGCGCGGCAGTATGCGGGAAGTGGGTGATTTCGCGCAGCCGGTTCTTCTCCTTTCGACCTGTAAGGATTCCCCGTACAGGCCTGTCAGCGCAATGCCGCCGCCCTTTTCAGGAGTTTACTTCTGTATGAAGGTATCCCCCGGTTGGATCATCAGGGCACGCGTCGCTCGATCAGGCGGCAGGCGGCCCCGGACCAGCCGGGCCCACCGAGGCCGCGCAACACCAACCCATCCTAGGGGGTTGCGTCATGCTCACGCCAACCACGCACGCGTGGTCAGAGGATGAGGCGCTCGGCGGATACCTCGGCCGCCGCGGCATCAGCCGTCGCGACTTCATCGAATTCTGCGGACAGATGGCCGCTGTCCTCGGACTCAGCAGTCTGGCGGTGCCGCGCATCGCCGAGGCACTGGAAACGATCCGTCGGCCCAGCGTCATCTGGCTGCAGCTGCAGGAATGCACCGGATGCGTCGAGAGTGTACTCCGGACGGCCGATCCGACGATCGGTGATCTGGTGCTCGACATCATCTCGCTGGACTTCATCGACACGCTGATGGCGGCGTCGGGGACGGCAGCGGAGAAGGCGCTCGACACGGCCCGGACGCAGAACGCCGGCAAGTACGTCCTCGTCGTGACCGGGTCGGTGCCGACGAAGGAGAACGGTAATTACACGATGATCGGCGGCCGCACGGCGCGGCAGCTCCTCGAGGAGACGGCGAAGGACGCGGCGGCGGTGATCGCGGTAGGCGCCTGCGCGCACTGGGGCAGCGTGCAGGCGGCGAACCCGAACCCGACCGGCGCCGTCGGAGTTTCGGAGATCATCAAGGACAAGCCGGTGCTGAACATCGCCGGCTGCCCGCCGATCGCCGACGTGATCACGGCAACCGTGGTCCACTTCCTGACGTTCGCTCGGCTGCCGGAGACCGACTCCGACGGGCGGCCCCTGTTCGCCTACGGAAACCGGATTCACGATCAGTGCCCGCGGCGGCCGCACTACGACGCCGGCCAGTTCGTTCGCACGTTCGACGACGACGGGGCGCGCGACGGGTGGTGCCTGTACGAGATGGGCTGCAAGGGGCCGGCGACCTTCTCGCCGTGTCCGATCTTCATGTGGAATACCCGGACGAGCTGGCCGATCGGAGCCGGGCACCCCTGTCTCGGATGTACGGAGCGGAATTTCTGGGACACGATGACGCCGTTCTACAACCGGCTGCCCAATGTGGCGGGGGTCGGCGTGGAGCACACCGCGGACATCCTCGGTGCGGCCCTGGCCGTCGGCGCGGCCGCGGGCGTCGCCGCGCACGCGGCGGCCACCGGCGTCTATCAGATTCGTTCGCGGCGGGGGGGCTCTTGCGCCGCCACCAGCTCGCCGAGGGGATCCGGGCGGGGGGACACCCAACGCGAAGACTAAAGTCGTTGTCGATCCGATCACGCGCATCGAGGGCCATCTCCGCATCGAGGCGCAGGCCGAGAACGGGAAGATCGGCGATGCGTGGGCCTGTTCCACGCAGTTCCGCGGGATCGAGATCATCATGGAGGGGCGCGACCCCCGCGACGCCTGGGCGTACACCCAGCGCATCTGCGGCGTCTGTACGGTCGTGCACGCCGTCGCCTCGTGTCGGGCCGTCGAGGATGCGTTGGACATCCACATCCCGCCGAACGCGAACACGATTCGCAATCTCGTGCACGGCATGCAGTTCGTGCAGGACCACGTGATCCACTTCTACCACCTGCACGCCCTGGATTGGGTGGACGTGGTGAGCGCGCTCAAGGCCGATCCGGCGCAGACGTCGCGCATCGCCGCCTCGATCTCGCCGTGGCCGAACAACTCGGCGTCGTACTTCCGCGAGGTGCAGGACCGGCTGAAGACGTTCGTGGGCAGCGGGCAGCTCGGCATCTTCGCCAACGGCTACTGGGGCCACCCGGCCTACAAGCTGCCGCCGGAGGTCAACCTGCTGGCCGTGGCGCACTATCTCGAGGCGCTCGACTGGCAGCGCGACGTGATCCGGCTGCACACGATCTTCGGCGGCAAGTACCCGCACCCGAACTTCCTCGTCGGCGGCATGGCCAGCGCCATCAACCTCGACGGTACCGCGACGATCAACGCGCATTCGCTCGCCGAGATCAAGGACATGATCACGCGGGCGCAGAAGTTCGTCGAGCAGGTGTACTGGCCGGATCTCGTGGCCATCGCCGGTTACTACAAGGACTGGGCGGCGATCGGCGGCGGCACGGGCAACTATCTGGCCGTGGGTGAGTTCCCGGACACGGACATCCGGGACATCAGCTCGCTCTATCTGCCCCGCGGCATCGTCATGAACAAGGACCTCAGCAAGGCGCTGCCGTACGACCAGAACAACGTCACCGAGTCGATCTACTCGGCGTGGTACGACTACAACGAGGGGCCGAAGGCGGCGTTGCACCCCTACAAGGGCGAGACCAATCCCCACTACACGGGGCCGCAGCCGCCCTGGCAGTACCTGCAGGACGAGACGAAGTACACGTGGATGAAGGCTCCGCGGTACAACGGCCAGCCGATGGAGGTCGGACCGCTGGCGCGGATGCTCGTGGCGTACGCGAGTGGGCACAAGGACGTTCGCGCCATCGTGGGCGATACCCTCAAGGCGCTCAACGTGGGTCCGGCGGCGCTGTTCTCGACCCTCGGGCGGACCGCGGCCCGCGGGATGGAAACCGTGCTCCTGGCGCGCCGGCTGAGTGTCTGGTACGACGATCTCGTGAGCCGGATCAAGGCCGGGGACGTCACCACGTTCACCAAGACCAAGTGGGATCCGTCATCGTGGCCGAAGACCACGCGCGGCTACGGCCCGCTGGATGCTCCGCGCGGCGCGCTCGGCCACTGGGTGGAGATCGCCGACGGCAAGATCACGCGGTACCAGTGCGTGGTGCCCACGACGTGGAACGCGTCGCCGCGCGACGACAAGGGCGTCGTGGGACCCTACGAAGCAGCGCTGACCGACAACCACCCGCTGCTCAAGCCGGATCAGCCGGTCGAGATCCTCCGGACGGTTCACTCGTTCGATCCGTGCAACGCCTGCGGCGTCCACGTTCTCGACGCCGACGGCGGCACGGTGACGGAGGTGCGCGTGCAATGACTCCCCTGGATTCCAAACGTGAGCGGGGCTCGCCCTGGCCGTCGATCGACGAGCGGCAGGGGGCGATGACCCGCGAGCCCGTCATCGAACGGGCCGGACGGTCCGAGCACTGGGTGTATCTGTGGCACTGGCCCATCCGGGCCATGCACTGGGCGGCGGCGGCGAGCATCGTCACGCTGATCGTCACCGGCTTCTGGATCGGGCGGCCCTACTTCCTGACGGGCGGGACGAGCCAGCCCTTCGGCCTCCAGTACGTGCGGCTGGTGCACTTCATCGCCGCCGGCGTGCTCGTGGCGACGGCCATCGTCCGGGTGTACTGGCTGTTCGCCGGCAACCGGTTCGAACGGCTCGTGGCGCTGTTCCCGTTCCGCAAACGGGACTGGGCCAACCTGTGGAAGATGGTCAAGTTCTACCTGCTCATCCATCCGGATCGTGGCCCGCGGTATCTGGGCCACAATCCGCTCCAGCAGATCTCGTACACGTTCACCTATCTCATGGGGCTCGTGCTGGCCGTGACGGGCTTCATCATGTTCGGGGAGGCGAACCCGCAGGGGTTCTTCATGCACACGTTCGGCCGCCTGGCCCCGTATCTGGGCGGGTTCCAGTGGGTCCGGGTGATCCACCACGTGGCCGCGTGGTACTTCCCGATCTTCATCATCCTGCACGTCTACCTCGCGATCCGGGCCGATCTGCTGGAGCGGAGCGGGGCGATCTCGTCGATCATCAGCGGCGGGCGGTTCGTGCCCACCGACGAGCACTACGCCGATGAGTGACGGGCAGGCGCACGATCTCGTCATCGGATTGGGGAACCCCCTGATGGGAGACGATGCCACCGGTCTCACGGTCCTCGAACGACTGGGCGACCGGTGGCGGCTCCCGGAGGAGGTCGAGCTCGTGGACGGGGGAACCTGGGGCATGACCCTCCTGCCGATGATCGAGACCGCGCGACGTATCCTGTTCCTCGACGCCATCCGGACCGGAAGTCCGCCGGGCACGGAGGCGGTGCTCGTGGGCGACGAGATTCCACGGTCCCTCGCCCTCAAGCTGTCTCCGCACCAGATCGATCTGCGCGACGTGCTGGCGGCCGCGCAGTTTCGCGGCACTCTGCCCGCGGAGACGGTGGCGATCGGGGTGCAGCCGGCGAGCATCGAGTTGGGCGACGGCCTCTCACCGGCCGTGGCGGCCAAGATCGACCGGCTCGTGGAGATGGCCGTCGAGCAGCTGCGCACCTGGGGGCACGACTGCTCGCCGCGGCCGGCGCAGCCGGACGAAGCGGCGGTCGCGGCGGGGGAGTAGTCCCGTGCACGAGATGAGCGTCGCGATGGAGATCTGTCGCATCGTCGATGCGCAGTACGACCGGCAGGCGGGCACGCTGGTGACGGTCGGTGTCGAGATCGGCGACGAGGCCGGTCTGGAGATTGGGAACCTGGAGTTCTGTCTGGAGGCCCTGCTGTCGCAGCCGCCGTTCGGCGGCGCGAGGCCCCTGCTCGAACGAAAGCCCGGCGATGTGCTGCGGGTGAGCTACCTGGAGTTGGACGATGGCCATTAGAACGATCGAAGTCCGCGAACGCGTCATGGAGAAGAACGACGCCATCGCCCGCGACATCCGCGCGCGCCTCGATGCGCGCGGCGTGGCGGCGCTCAACCTCGTCTCGTCGCCCGGCGCCGGGAAGACGCTGCTGCTGGAGCGCACGCTCGACGCGCTGGGCGACGAGCTGCGCATGGCCGTGATCACCGGCGACGTTCAGACGCAGAACGACGCCGAGCGCCTCGCGCGGCACACCGACCGGCTGGTCCAGGCGGTCGTCACCGGCGGCGCCTGTCATCTGGATGCCCGCCAGATCGACACGGGGCTGCAGGGCGTCGACCTCGACGACACCGACCTCGTCTTCATCGAGAACGTGGGCAACCTGGTGTGCCCCGCCGCCTGGTACCTGGGCGAGGATGCCAAGGTGGTGGTCTTCTCGGTGACCGAGGGCGAGGACAAGCCGGTCAAGTACCCGAAGATGTTCCGGGAAGCGCGGTACGCCGTGCTCAACAAGATGGACCTGCTGCCGTACGTGCCGTTCGACGTCGATCGCGCCGTCGCGTTCGCACGCGAGGTGAATCCCGAGCTCGAATTCTTCCTGACGTCGGCCACGACCGGAAGCGGCCTCGATGCGTGGTACGATTTCGTTCGCCGGACGGCCCTCGGGGCACGCGCATCCCGGAGCGGCGCTCCGGCGCTGCAGGTGCCGGTCTAGCCCTCACCAGCGCGGAGCAGGGTGGGGCCCGGCACGGCCGAGCCCGGGCATACGGCGTCGTGCAGGCCGAGGGAGCGACGCCGGTCGGCCGGCGCCACGCGGCGCTCAGTGGAAGGCACGCCGCGGGTGGATGAACCCTTGCGGCCGCAAAACTGGTAGAATAGGCGTTGGGCCGGTCGAATCCGACTGCCATGGAAGGCTGGCGCCACGATCCCCAGGAGGAGCGATGACCGATGGGCCGGTGGGCGGGATGCGCCGCGCGCTGATTGCCGTAGTCGCGTTGGCCGCCGTCTCCACGGGCTGCTTCGGGAAGCCGAAGCACCCGATGCCGGTGCCGGAACCCATTCTCCTCGACATCGACAACCAGGGCTTCTCGGATGTGGACGTCTACGTGATGCCCTCGCCGACCCTCTCGGGGGAGATCCGCCTGGGCATGGTGAGCGGCTTCTCCAAGCGGGCGGTCCGCGTGCGGTCCAGGCTGCTGCAGCCCGGTCTGATTCTGCAGCTCGACCTGCATGCGATCGGCGGCTTCGCCAGATGGATCAGCCCGGCCATGGCGGTGCGTCCCGGCGAGCACGTGGTGCTGCAGATCAACACCGATGCCACGGGGAACTTGAACCAGAGCATGCTCTACGTCCTCCCGGACACCGGAGGGGGCTGACCGGCATGCGGACGGCCCCCCGGTAGTGCCCCCTGGCGCGGGGCCCCCCGGCCGGATAGTATTCCTATATCGCTAGATCGTTATATACTCATACAAGGGGTTACAGACATGGCCAGACCGCACGGGCGTCCGCCCATGGTGATCACCCACGAAGGCGGACTCCGGTTCGCCGCCCAGATTCGCGACCACCGGATCATCGTCGACCAGCCCGCCGGGGTGGGCGAGGACGCGGGCCCGATGCCGCTCGAGCTGATCGGCGCCTCCCTGGGTACGTGCGTGGCCCTGTACGTCCAGCAGTTCTGCGCCGCGCGCGGCCTGCCGTATGAAGGCATGCGGGTCGAGCTCGATCAGGTGGGCGCGCAGAACCCCGGGCGGATCGCGCGCTTCATCGTGCGCGTGCTCATGCCCGCGGCGCTGCCGCCCCAGTACGCGGAGATGCTCGAGCGGGTGGCGCGCAGCTGCCCGGCGCACAACACGCTGGTGCACGGCACCGACGTCGCCGTTGAGATCGAAGCGCCGGCGACGAACGCCGCCTGAGCGACGCGGAAGTTCGGGTCATCACCCGACGCCGGCGTGCGAAATTCGCCGACAGTCACGATTTCCGGTTCCCGGTACCCTTTCCCGAAGCATCCACGAACGGGCCGCCGGCTTGCCGCTCCGGACCGGCCCGGATCCAGGCGCGGCAAGGAACGGAGGGCATCATGAGGAACCGGAAATCGTTGACCGGCGTCGCGCTCTCGGCGCTGCTGCTGGTGGCGACCGCGGGCGGGGCCCTGGCGCAACGGGGCGGGCAGCAACAGCAGCAGATGCAACAGCAGCAGATGCAGCAACAGCAGACGGCGCAGATGCAGAACATGGTCCAGCGCATGACGCAGCTGCAGGAGCGGGCCCATCAGATGACCGCCAACATGCAGCAGCACATGCAGCAGGAGCGCACGCAGCAGACCGAGCAGCAGCGGCTCATGCTGCAGAGCTGCCAGGCGGCGGATCAGGCGGCCACGCAACTGCACACCCTCGCCGAGCGCGCGCGCGACATGCAACAGGACCGCGACATGATGCGCGATCGCGACCAGCAGCGTGACATGGATCAGCTGCGGCTGCACCTGCACAACGTCGCCGATCAGCTCGAGGCGACGATCCGGACCATGGAACAGATGCAGAAGCGGATGGGCCCACCGCCGGCGCCGTAAGACGCTGCACGCCGAGCCTGGCACTCGGCACACATCGCGCGGTGGAGTCACGAGCCGTCGCGGGCATTCGCCCGCGGCGGCTCTCGTGCACCCGGGAGCCGGCGTCGCACGCGACCTGCAAACCGTGCGCCCCGCGCAAGCGGGAGAGTTCCCGATCAGTCGGGCGCGCGTTGTGGTGGGTGTGTCAAGGTGGACGCGACCGCGGAACCGTGACCTGCCCGACGCAACCCGTTCCCGATCGGCCGTACTGTCCACCCAGTGCGCCGCCGTTGGCTGCGGCTGACGGCGGCTCGGGGGGCGCGCGGTGCGTCCCGGGGCCGGAGGACCGCCGGAGGGGAGCGGTCGCGGGCCCACGATCGGGCAACGGGGGCGAGGACGTCCCGACGGGGGAGGTCGTTATGCATACGCTGCGGAGAGTGAGAGGACTGTGGTCGCTCGCGTTCCTGACGGGCGCCGCACTACTGATGAGCTGTCACAGCGACAAGGCGACGGGTCCGGAGATTCCGTCCGTCGCGCACCTCTCCCTGAGTCCGGCCACGGACAGCGTCCTGGTCGGCGACTCCATCACCCTGCAGGCCGCCGTCGAGGACCAGGGGGGACTTCCCGTGGCCCGCAGCGTGGCCTGGACGTCGAGCGATCCGACGCTCGCCACCGTGAGCCAGGCAGGCGTGCTGATCGCACACGACGGTGGCGTCGTGACCGTCACGGCCACCGTCGACGCGCTGGAAGCGACGGCGGAGATCCACCTGCTGGAGCGAGTCTCGCAGATTGCCGTCGCCGCCGACACGGCGCACGACATGCTGCGCATTCGCGATACGCTCTGGCTCCACGTGCAACTCCACGATCCACACGGGTCGGCCGTGCAACGTCGCGTGACCTGGGCGAGCAGCGACGAGCAGGTGGTCTCGGTGGGGGTCAATGAGCCGGCACCGCCCGCGATCGCGCGCGGACCTGCGGCCAACACCGCACTGCTGGAGAAGACCGTGGACGGCGGTGGAAGCGCCTACCTGCTGGCCGTGGGGCCGGGCTCGGCGATCGTGACGGCGGCGGCCGAGGGACTGGTCGACAGCGTCACGGTGTCCGTGGCCGAGCCGGTGGCGGTGATCGAGGTGGGGCCGGCTTCAGCGGCCGTCGGTGTGGGAAAGACGCTGCAGCTCCAGGTGAAATTGCTGGACCGGAATCAGCAGGAGGTGCAGGCACCGGTGCGCTGGGCCTCCGCCGATACCGGGATCGTCGCCGTGGACTCGGCGGGACTCCTGCACGGGGTGAAGCTCGGGAATGCCGTGGTCACGGCGACGGCCGATGACCGATCGGCCGGGGTAAACGTGCAGGTCGTGGCACCCGCCGCCGCCTTCACGGTAGCGCCCGGTGCGGCGACGTTCGGCGTGGGCGACACGCTGCGGCTGATTCCGACGATCACGGATGGTGCGGGCACCGTCTCGGCGCGTACGCCGCTTTGGAGCACGGACCGGCCCGATGTCGCGAGCGTCGATGGGGACGGCCTCGTGCATGGCGTCGGCGTGGGGACGGCCGCGATCACGGGTACGGTGGACGACCTCACGGCCACCGCGACCGTGACGGTGTACGGAGCGCCGTCGGCGCTCGTCATCGAGCCCGCCGCGGCGACGATTCCCCTGCAGGGCACCGTCGAGCTCGAGGCAGTCATCGTAGACTCCGCCGGGACGCCCATCGAGACGGCCGAGGCGGAGTGGACGAGCAGTGATCCGACCGCCGTTTCCGTATCAACGAAGGGATTGGCGAAGGGGCTGTCCGGCGGACCGACGACCGTGACGGCGAAGGTCGGCGCGATGAGCGCAACGGCGGTGATCACCGTGACGGTGCCGGTGGTATCGGTGAGCGTTTCTCCACGAGCCGACTCGATCGTGATCGGCGATACGCTCCGCCTGTCCGGTGTGGCCCGTGACGCCTACGGTCGGCCGGTTCAGGGGGCGAACGTGCTGTGGACGTCGAATCGTCCGGGCGTGGCCTCCGTCGACGGCAGTGGACTGGTGACGGCCGCGGGCGAGGGGACGGCGGTCGTGAGCGCCACGCAGGGCGGATTCACCGCCAGCGCTTCCATCACCGTCTTCCAGCGGCCGGCGGCGGTCTTGCTGAGTCCGGGCAACGGGCAGATCCGCCAGGGCGACCACGTCACGATGCACGCCACGCTCACGAATGACGGCGGCCAGGTGATCGCCGGGAAGGTCACGTGGGCGAGCAGCGACCCGGGGGTCGCGACGGTAAGCAGCAGCGGCATGGTGACCGGCGTGGCCGATGGAACGGCGACGATCGCCGCGTCCAGCGGCGGCAAGACCGGCAGCGCCACGATCGTGGTGAGCGGACCCCTCCCGGCGCCGGAGACGGCGTTCGGGAACAACCTCTCCGTCCCGGTCGTGTTCTCCGAAGGCCTCGGCCTCACGGGTCTGCCGGTCACGGTGGACGGCTCGCCGTCATACCTGAACACGGCGCTCCGGCCGACGGCCGAGGAGAACGTCGTCGTTGCGACGCTGCCGTTCTTCTACATCGGGAACGCGCCGGACCAGGGGATCTACTACCTGCAGAAGACCGCCAACACGTGGCAGGCCGAATGGCGCGACGGCACCGCGACGGGTCTGCAACACGCCGAGGCGGCATGGGGCGACAACCTCACGCATCACACCTGGAACACCGGTGCGCCGATCCGGGTCGAGGTGTCGCTGAACGACCTCACGATCAACACCCTCACCGGCTACAACATGACGGTGCTCTCGGGCTCGGGCCGCACGGAGGTGCAGGGTACGGACGGCACCACGAGCGCCATGACGCCGACGGTCTTCTCCGTGGTGCCGCGGCTGGTCGTGCAGAAGCTCAGCGGGGAGAACGGCGATCCCGTGCAGACGCTGGTGGACAAGCGCGTGGTCGACGGGCTCGGGGCCGAGGAGGGGCCGGGACTGTTCGGCGCCGAAGTGAACGTCGGCGGGCGGATTCTCTACGGGTACAACCTCCGCGTCGGCAGCTTCACCATGAACGAGGGCGTGACGACGGAAGGATGGTGGCGGATCGCCTTCGTGCTCGATGACGGTGCGACGGCGAGCGGGGCGAATGTGACCCGCAACGTCACGATCGATCGCGTCGCGGCGGCGGAGGCGACGGACGAGGAGGGAGAGCCGCTGCAGTACGCACCGCAGGTGAGCCCGGATGGTCGCACGACGTGGGTGGACATCTACGTCGAGCCCGCCAACGGGCAGGGAGGCGGTGGTGACGCGGGTGGGGGCGGCGACGTCGGACCCGGCAACAATCTCTCGATTCCGGTCACGTTCGCTGAAGGGATCGGCCTCACCGGCCTTTCCGTGACCGAGGATCCGGGCGTCCGCCCCGCGAGCACGGAGGGCATCACGGTGGGCTCGCTGCCGTTCTTCTACTCGGGCAACCAGTCCGATTGTGCCATCGGTGCCACGCCCTACTTCTGCCAGAACGGTCCCAACGTCTGGCAGGCACAGTGGGCGAGTGCGGCGGGGCAGGGCATCCGCGATGCCGAGGTGGCGTGGGGCGACAACCTGCTGCACAACACGTTCAACACCCACATGAACGTCCACGTGGAGGTCTCCCTGACCGACCTCACGTCGCCGCAGCTCCTCGGCTACCACATGGCGGTGATCTCGGGCAGCGGCGCGACCGAGTTGCAGGGGACCGACGGCACGACGGCGTCGCTGACGCCGATGGTGTACACCCGCGGGGCGCGTCTCACGGTCCAGAAGCTGGACGACACGACGCGAGCGCCGATCTGGACGCTGCTCGACCAGGGCGTCTGGGAAGCGGGCGACGGCCCGGGCCAGTTCGCCACCGAGGTCTCGATGGGCGGCACGGTCGTGTACAGCTACAACCTGCTGATCCAGAACATCACGATCCCGGCCACCGAGACCTTCCACAAATACGGCTGGTGGCGGTTCACGTTCACGCTCGATCCGTCGGCGCCGGTTCCGCCGAACGTGCGGATGGTCCGCCTGGCGGCATCCGAGGAGGGTGGTGATGAAGGGGGCGGCTCAGGCGCGGGCGGATCGGGCGGTGTGCCGAGCACGAACGTGCCGACGCTGAATGCGAACGGCCGGGTGACCACGATCGACGTCTACATCGACAAGGGTGGTGGTGGTGGAGGGGGCGGCGAGCACACGCCGTGAGTTCGCCGCGGGGCCGGTGGGCGGCGCACCATGGCCGCACCCACCGAGCCCCGGGGATCGCATCCACTCGCCCGTCGACGGACGACGGGCGCTTCGCGGGAGTCGCATGATCAAGGGGCGCAGCTGGCGGAACGGCATCGTGGCGGCGTGCCTGGCAGCGGCGATCGGGTTGGTACCGGTGCGGCCGCTGACCGCGCAGCAGGTGAGCTATAGCGCATCCGCCGGATACTCGACCGGGTCCTTCATCTTCAGCGGCGATGCCTGGAGCGCCGCGATGTTCCACGGCCTGAGCGTCCGGACCGGGCGGTTCACGCTGTCCGCGTCGCTGCCGATCATCGCCCAGAACAACTCGGCGCTGACCTACATCGGCGGGGTCATCGTGCCGACCGGCGGACCCGATGCCGGTGCCGTTTCACAACGGCGGAAGGGCCAACCGGTGGAGATGGGCTCGGGCATGCAGAGTGGGCAGGGCGGAACGGGCGGGCAGAGCGGCAGCGGCCAGGGCGGCAGCGGATCGGGCAGCGGCAACGGGTGGGGGAACGGGAACGTCGGCGCGCCGCAGTTCCAGACGGCAGCGGATTCGACGGCGGACTCGCTCACGGTGGCCGCACCGGGTGAGACATCCGTGCACGTGGGAGATCCGGTCTTCACGACGACGGTGGAACTCTATCATGGGCTCGGCGCCATCCGTTCGCTCAGCGTGCACGCGTTCGCCAAGGCGCCGATCGCTTCGGTCTCGTCGGGCGTCGGCACCGGGAAATGGGATTACGGAGGAGGGGCCTCGGTCGCGTTCGGTGCCGGCCGGACCTTCGTGTTCGCGGACGCCTCGTACTGGGTGCTCGGCGACATGACGGACCTCGAGCTGCTCGACAATCTGGTCTACGGCGTGGGGGTGGGGCGGGCCTCCGAGGACGGGCGGTGGTCGCTCGTGGCCTCCGCGACGGGATCGAGCCAGGTGATCCGGAACGTGACCCCACCCGTCTCGATCGGCGCCACGCTCGGCTACCGCGCTTCTTCGACGCACGCGCTGACCCTCGGCGCGAACTTCGGACTGACCGAATCGGCGTCGCAGGCCGCCGTCACGCTGGGCTGGCGGGTCCTGCTCAACGGGGAGCGGTAGGCGCGGCGCCGCCGGCAGGATTGTCGGTTCTGGAAACCACCGGCAGCTTGGATGGTGGAACTCCGATTCCATGCCGATGCCAGGTAGCAGGCGCCGTCACACGACGGCCAGTGTCTCCCCGCTGCTGACCGAGGTCGCGGGGCTCGACCCATCCCGGGCAGTCGCACGCCTCGCCACCTCGACGGAGGGGCTCTCCGAAGAGGAGGCCGGGGCGCGTCTGGCGGCCCACGGGCCGAACCAGATTGCCGAAGCGGAGCGCGACACCTGGTGGCAGCGTCTGCTCCGGGCGCTGCGGAACCCGGTGGTCGTGCTCCTGGCGGTGCTGGCGGGTGTGTCGATCGCGAGCGGCGAGTTGCGCTCCGCCTCGATCATGGGCGTGATGATCGTGATCGGCGTCTCGCTGCGGTTCGTGCAGGAGTCACGCGCCGATCGCGCCGCCGCGGCATTGAAGGCGATGATCCGGGTGACCGCCACCGTGATGCGCGGCGGGCGCGTGCACGAGGTTCGATTGCGCGACATCGCCGCCGGCGACGTCGTCCAACTCTCCGCCGGCGACATGATCCCGGCGGATCTGCGCCTGCTGGCCGCCCGCGACCTGTTCGTGAACCAGGCGAGTCTCACCGGGGAATCGCTGCCCGTGGAGAAGTTCGCGGACCCGGTGCCCGCCGGCGGCATCGGCCGGCAGGGCGTCGACTGGCCGAATCTCTGCTTCCTGGGGACGAGCGTGGCCAGCGGGACGGGCACCGGCCTCGTCGTGGAGACCGGGCCGCGCACCTACTTCGGACGCCTGGCCGGCGCGCTGACGCAGCCCGAAGAGCAGACGAGCTTCGACCGCGGCGTGGCGGGCTTCACCTGGCTGATGATCCGGTTCATGGCGGTGATGGTGCCGCTGGTGTTCCTGATCAACGGGGTGACGGGGCACGGCTGGCGAGACGCCTTCCTGTTTGCGCTCGCCGTTGCCGTCGGGCTCACGCCGGAGATGCTGCCGATGATCGTCTCCGTGTGCCTCGCCCGCGGCGCCGTGGCGATGTCACGCAAGAAGGTGATCGTGAAGCGCCTGGCCGCCATCCAGAATTTCGGCGCGATGGACGTGCTGTGCACGGACAAGACCGGGACGCTCACCCTGGACCGGATCATCCTGCAGCACCACTGCGAC
This sequence comes from Gemmatimonadaceae bacterium, assembly GCA_046704805.1. Taxonomy (GTDB): domain Bacteria; phylum Gemmatimonadota; class Gemmatimonadetes; order Gemmatimonadales; family Gemmatimonadaceae; genus JAGWRI01. The sequence goes on along the minus strand of JBJKRG010000301.1, from coordinate 6,939 downwards.
GTGACCGGGGAGGAGAGCGAGCGTGTGCTGCTCTCGGCGTTGCTCGTCAGCCGGTTGCAGACGGGCCTGCGCAACCTGCTCGACCGGGCGGTGGTGCGATTCGCCGAGGAGCACGGGACGGCGATCCCGGACGGGTACCGGCTGATCGACGAGCTGCCGTTCGACTTCGAGCGCCGGATCATGTCCGTCATCGTGACCACGCCCGGCGGCGGCCGGCGGCTGGTGGCCAAGGGTGCCCAGGACGAGGTCCTCGACCGCTGCACGTCCGTCGAGTCGGGCGGCACGGTGCGGCCCGTGGAGCCCGCGCTGCTCGCCGAGGTGCGTGCGCAGTACGATCGGTTGAGCGCCGAGGGATTTCGCGTTCTGGCGGTGGCGGAACGCGACGTGCCGCGCCGGGAGCAGTACCGGACGACGGACGAGGCCGATCTCACCCTCGTCGGCTACGTCGCGTTCCTCGACCCACCGAAGGACAGCGCCGGACCGGCCCTCGCCGCGCTGCACAGCCATGGCGTGGCGGTGAAGGTGCTGACGGGCGACAACGAGGTCGTCGCCGCGTGCGTCTGCCGGCAGGTGGGCCTGCCGGAAGGAGTCCCGCTGCTCGGGCGGTCGATCGATGCCATGTCCGACGAGGAACTCGGTGCTGCAGCCGAGCAGGCCGGTCTGTGCGCCCGGCTCTCGCCGGCGCAGAAGGAACGGATCATCCACGTGCTGCGGGGTCGGGGGCACGTGGTGGGCTTCCTCGGCGACGGCATCAACGATGCGCTGGCGCTCCACGCGGCGGACGTCGGCATCTCCGTGGATTCGGCGGTCGACGTGGCGAAGGAGTCGGCCGACATCATCCTGCTCGAGAAGAGCCTCATGGTGCTCGACGAGGGGGTGCGGGAGGGGCGCAAGGTCTTCGCCAACATCCTCAAGTACGTGCGGATGGGCGCCAGCTCGAACTTCGGCAACATGCTGAGCGTGCTCGGCGCCAGCGCGCTGCTCCCCTTCCTGCCGATGGCCCCGATCCAGGTGCTCACCAACAACCTGCTCTACGACGTCTCGCAGGTGCCGATTCCCGAGGACAACGTGGACGCGGACCAGGTGGCGCGGCCGCACCCCTGGTCGGTCGCGGGCATCCGGCGGTTCATCCTGTTCGTGGGGCCGATCAGTTCGCTCTTCGACTACGCCACGTTCGCCGTCATGTGGTTCGTGTTCGGCGCCAGGACGCCGGCGCAGCAGGCACTCTTCCAGACCGGTTGGTTCGTGGAGTCGCTGGTCTCGCAGACGCTGATCATCCACGTCATCCGGACCAACGGGTTCCCCATCACGCGCAGCCACGCCAGCTGGCAGCTCACGCTGACCACCCTGCTGGTCGTCGTGGTGGCCGTGTGGCTGCCGGCGTCGTGCGTCGGGGGGGCGCTCGGACTGACGCCGCTCCCCACGGCGTACTGGGGCTTCCTCACGCTGATCGTCGTCGCGTATCTGCTGGCCACGCAACTGGTGAAGCGGGCGCTGCTGCGCCGCGATCTGATCTGACCGGCCCAGCTTGCTGCGATGTGAGCCGGCGCTAACGTTCGGTGACCCCGTCTCCGGAAACCCGCCCGTGTCGATCCGTCCTGCCGTTCTGCTCACGGCCGTCGCTGCGGCGGCCGGCTGCACCGCCGCCCGGCATGCCCCCGCGCGTGCAGCGTACACGCCTCACGCCCGGTACGTCACCGTGACCACGGTGGCCCTGATGGTCAAGGAGGACGCCGGCGTGCTGCCGTTCCTCAAGAAGGACTTCGCCAAGGGCGGGGTGCTCGAGGGCAAGGAAGTCTACGGCTTCGAACCGAGCACGATCACCGTGGAGGCCGGCGACACCATCCACTTCAATTTCATCAATCCCGAGGACGACGAGCACAACTTCGTCCTCAAGAACTTCTTCGTGAAGCTGCCGGGCCAGACGATCGTGGATACGACCTACGTGGCGCGGACGCCGGGCATCTACGACTTCGCGTGCGCGATCCCGGCCCACCTGCCGATGATGCACGGGCAGCTGGTGGTCCTGAATCCGGAGGCTGTGGGCGGAACCGGCGACTGACGGTCGGCGGCGGGGGCCCCGGGGCCCGGCGACGGCGAACTGCCGTGGCGAATGGAGGTCGACCGCTTCCATCGGAGCCCCGGTCCGTCCATTTTTCGTGGGCGTTTTTTCCCTCCATGCCGCCCGCTCGCAAGCTCGACCCACCCGTCCCGCGTCCGCCGAGGCCGTGGGGCCCGTTCGCTCCGGAGGGCAGTACCCGATGCACTCACGTCTGTCAGACCTGGCCCAGGGACTCGTCGGCTCGGAGATCCTCAAGATCGCCGCCGAGGTGCGGGCGCTGATCGCCGAAGGGCGCCCCATCTGCAACCTCACCGTCGGTGACTTCTCGCCGACCGAGTTCCGGGTTCCCGCGCGGCTCGCCCGCGGGGTGGCCGACTACGTGGAGAAGGGGCAGACGAACTACCCGCCCTCGAACGGCGTGCTCGAGCTACGCAAGGCGGTGGCGGCGTTCTACAAGCGCGGGCTGGGACTGGACTACCCGGTGGAAGGCATCGTGATCACGTCGGGCGGGCGCCCGGCGATCTACGGCATGTTCCGGACGGTCGTGAATCCGGGCGACCGCGTGATCTATCCGGTGCCGAGCTGGAACAACAACCACTACACGGGACTCGCCGGCGGGATACCGGTGCCCGTGGCGTGCGGGGCCGACACGAACTTCCTGCCGACGGCGGCCATGCTGCGCGAGCACGTGCGCGGCGCGGCGCTGCTGGCCCTCAACTCGCCGTCCAACCCCACCGGCACGCTGTTCACGGCGGACCAGCTGGGCGAGATCTGCGACCTCGTGCTGGACGAGAATGCGCGGCGCGGCCCGGACGAACGGCCCCTGTTCGTGATGTACGATCAGATCTACTGGATGCTCACTTTCGGCGGGGCCCGGCACGTGAACCCCGTGGGGCTGCGCCCCGAGATGGCGAAGTACACCGTCTTCGTCGACGGCATCTCGAAGGCGTTCGCCGCCACCGGGCTCCGCGTGGGGTGGGGCGTGGGGCCGAGCGACGTGGTGAAGAGCATGTCCGACCTGCTCACGCACATCGGGGCGTGGGCGCCGCGTCCGGAGCAGATGGCCACCGCCGAGCTGCTGTGCGCCGAGGACGACATGCGGGCCTATCACGCGGGCATGCTGCGGGACATCCAGGAGCGGTTGGGGCTGCTGGCCGAGGGGATCGAACAGCTCAAGACGGAGGGGTTCCCCGTCGGCAGCACGGCGCCGCAGGGGGCGATCTACCTGAGCGCACGCTTCGCGCTGCACGGGAAGCGGACGCCGGACGGCGAGGTGCTGGTCGACAACGAGGCCGTGCGGCGGTACCTGCTGCAGAGCGCCGGGTTGGCCGCCGTGCCGTTCCAGGCGTTCGGGCAACCCGACGAGACGGGCTGGTTCCGTTTCTCGGCGGGCGCCGTCTCGCCCCGCGACGTCCGCGAGCTGATCCCGCGACTCCGGACGTCCCTGAAGGCGCTGTGCTAGCGGCGTGACCCGCGGCCGCGGCGGTCCCCGTTCCGCGGGCGGCCGCCGGCGACGGGCCTTTGCATCCCGCGCCCATCGGGTGATCTTGGTTCCATGACGACGGACACACTGGCGCCGGAGACGCTCGAGGGGTGGTACGTCCTCCACCAGGCCTTCGCACTCGACCGTGCGGCGCTCCGCGCGCTGCCGGCCGCCGAGCGCCTCGCCATCGCGCACGAGTTCACCGAAACGATGACGGCGCTGGCCGTGGGAGACGGCGCGCACGGCTGGAGCGCGCTCGTGTCGCTGGTCGGTTCGCGGGCCGACGTGCTCGTGATGCACTACCGCCCCACGCTCGATGAGCTGGGGGAGGCGCAACGGCAGCTCGCGGCGGCGCGCCTCAGCGACCATCTGACCCCGGTCGAGTACTTCCTGAGCGTCACCGAGGCCGGGTTGTACTACACCACGGCGCAGCTCGCCAAAGCCGCAACGGCGCGCGGCGGGAAGGTGGGGGACGACGAGTACCGGGCCGAGCTCAAGAAGCGGGTCGATGCCGAGCTGGCGAACGAGCACGTGCAGCGGCGGCTGCATCCGCTCCCCCCGGGTGAGGACATGCCATACGTCTGCGTGTACCCGATGGACAAGAAGCGCGAGACCGGGCAGAACTGGTACGCGCTGCCCATCGGCGAGCGCAGCGAGTTGATGAAGTGGCACGGCTTCACGGGGCGGAAGTACGCGGGGCGCATCCTGCAGATCATCAGCGGGTCCATCGGGCTCGACGTCTGGGAGTGGGCCGTGACGCTGTTCGCGGCCGACCCGCTCGAGTTCAAGAAGATCGTGAGCGAGATGCGGTTCGATGAGGCGAGTGCGAAGTACGGCACGTTCGGCAACTTCTACGTGGGTCGGGTGGCCACCGCCGCCGAGTGGGTGCGGTCGGTAGGGCTCGAGGCCGGCCGCACGACCTGACGCCGGACCGGTCGCCGAACAACGACGGGAGAAGGGAGTCGCGTATGCTGATGGCCCTGATGTTGTTGTTCGTCCAGCAGGCGACGGTGCAGACGCCGCCCGACACGGCGCGCCTGGTCGTCGCCAATCGCACCGTGACCGTGTTCCGGACCTCGCTGGGGGCGCTGTCCCCGGAGGAGCGGGCCGCGGCGGCGCACCTCCGCATCGACTCCGCGGTCGCGCGGCATGGCGATTCCGTGCACGTGACGGCGGCCCCCGAGGGCATGCTGGTGTGGGCGGGCAGCCTGCGGATGTTCGTGGTCACGCCCGGCGACGTGCGCTCCGCGAATCGCGATTCGCTCGTGGCCATGGCGAACGACGCCGCGGAGAACCTGCGGCAGGCGATCCACGACGCGCGCGACGCCCGGAGCCTGAAGGCCATCCTCATCGGGTTCGGGCTGGCGGTTCTCGCGACGGCGATCCTCGTCTTCCTGCTGCGCGGCCTAGCGGCCGTGCGACGCAAGCTGCTGGCACGGGTGCGTCCGTTCGCCACGAAGGCGGCGCCGCAGCTCGAGTTCCGGGGAACGCCCTTGTTGCGGGCCAACCAGATCGCCAAGATCGCGCGCCACACGGTGAACTGGACGACCGGGGCCCTCGCGGTGCTCGCGCTCTACATCTACACGGGCTACGTGCTCACCCGGTTCCCGTGGACACGTCCCGCTGGCGAGGCGTTGGGCAACTATCTGGGCAGCACCCTGGCGCAGGGCGGCACGGCCGTGCTCCACGCCGTGCCGAAGCTGTTCACGATCTTCCTGATCTTCGTGGCGATGCGGTTCGCCAGCGGGATCATCCGCACCTTCTTCACGGCGGTCGCGCAGCAGCGGATCGTCATCCCCGGCATCCATCCCGACACCGCGCTTCCCACGCGCCGGATCGTGAACGGCCTGCTGTGGATGTTCGCCATCGTCGTGGCGTACCCGTTCGTACCGGGCAGCGAGTCGGCGGCCTTCAAGGGGGTCTCCGTCTTCACCGGCCTCCTGATCACCCTCGGATCCGCGGGGCTCGTGGGGCAGGCGATGAGCGGGCTGGTGCTCATGTATTCCCGCAGCTTCCGCGTGGGCCAATACATCCAGGCGGGCGACGTGCAGGGAACGGTGATGGAGCTGGGCCTGCTGGCCACGCGGCTGCGGACGCCGAAGAACGAGATCGTCACCCTGCCCAACAGCGTGGTCACCGGCGCTGCGGTCACGAACTACAGCGCCGCCACGGAGTACGGCCACCCGCTCTTCATCTATTCCTCGGTCACCATCGGCTACGACGCGCCGTGGCGGAAGGTACAGGACCTGCTCATCACGGCCGCGTCGACGCTGGACGCCGTGATGAAGGATCCGGCGCCGTACGTGCTGCAACGGGCCCTCGACGACTCGTACGTGGAATATCAGGTGAACGCGGCCATCGATGCGGCCCGGTCCGCCGAGCTGCCGATGCTCTACGCCAAGCTGCACGCCGCCATTCAGGACACCTTCGCCGGGGCGAAGGTGGAGATCATGTCACCCCGCTACCTGTCGATGCGCGACGGGAACAAGTCGACGGTCCCCGAAGGGCCGGCGCCGGCCGGACCGGCCCAGTGACCGGGTGGTGAACGGCCGTGGCCAACGGTGCTCCCCCGCACCGGGCGGTCGCGAGTCGCTCTGAAAGCCCCTCCCGGGGGAAGTGCCCCGGCGGGCGACCCTCCCTGGTGCCCGCGGGCACCACCGGCGCCAGCGCGTCCAACAAACCCCTACGAAACATGCGGATATTTCCCGGTTCTGGGGCCTCGGACCGGGAGTTCTCTTTCAGGCGCCCCCACGGGCACGGGTCCGGACGCGATGCCGGGCAATCCCCGACGCGTTTCGGGTCCGCACATGAACGCACAGCGGACAGGTTGCCTTGACCCCATTGAACGCGCAGCGCCCTCCGCGATGGCGCGCGAACGGCATCCGCGGCAGGCGGTGGCTCAGCGCCGCCGCAGGGATCGTGTCCCTCCTCGGTTCCGGAATGCTCGGCGTGGCGCTGGCCGTTCCCGCCCCGGCGGGAGCCCAGCAGGGCACGGTCGAGTGTCGGAACTGCCATTCGAACCGGGACTTCCTGGTCGGGAAGGCGACGACGCTGCACGCCGACTCGGCGCTGTACGTCCCCGATTCCCTCCTCCACGACTCGAAGCATGCCGGCCTGCGCTGCACGAGCTGCCATCCGGCGTATGCGAGCGGATACCCCCACCGGGACGAGTCGGTCATCGCGGTGCCGTGCCAGACCTGCCACCAGAAAGAGGGAGAGGACTGGGCGCGCTCGGTCCACGCTCCGGTAGCGAATACCGGCGGACAGGCGCCGACCTGTGTGACGTGCCACGGCTCGCACCACGTGCTGGGGCCGGATGACCCGCGCTCCCCCACGTATCCGCTGAACGTCGCCGGCCTGTGCGGCAGCTGCCACGCCGATCCGAAGATCATCG
>JBJKRG010000300.1:0-7148 GCA_046704805.1 Gemmatimonadaceae bacterium | reverse complement strand
CGCCGCGAGCACGCGATCCAGGGCGCGCTTCATCTTGGACGTGGCGACCATCTCCAGCGTCCGCGTGATCTTCCGCGTGTTCTCGACCGACTTGATGCGGCCCTTGAGCTGGCGAGCCTTGGCCATGACTCAGAGGCTGGCGGCGGTGAACGTCTCGGTGCCCGTCCCCGCCGTCTCCTTGTAGGCCTCGATGCCCGAGCGCAGCTCGGCCTGCAGCTCCTCGGAGAGCACCTTCTGCGTGCGGATCTTCTCGCCGAGTTCCGGCCGGCTGGCCGACATGAACTCGTGGAAGCCCTTCTCCCACTCGCGGATGTGCGCCGGGGCCACGTCGTCGAGATAGCCGTTGGTCACCGCGAAGATGATCATCACCTGCTGCTCGACGGGCATCGGCTGGTACTGACCCTGCTTCAGCACTTCCACCGTCCGGGCGCCGCGATCGAGCTGGCGCTTCGTGGCGGCGTCGAGATCCGACGCGAACGAGGCGAACGCCTCGAGCTCGCGGTACTGGGCCAGGTCGAGCCGCAGGCGTCCGGCCACACCCTTCATGGCCTTGATCTGCGCCGAGCCGCCGACGCGCGACACCGAGATGCCGACGTTGATGGCCGGGCGCACGCCGGCGAAGAACAGGTCGGACTCGAGGAAGATCTGTCCGTCCGTGATCGAGATGACGTTCGTCGGGATGTAGGCCGACACGTCACCGGCCTGGGTCTCGATGATCGGGAGCGCGGTGAGCGAGCCGCCCGGCTTGAGGATGGACTTGCCGTCCACCACGCCCTCGTCCTCGCGCAACTTGGCGGCGCGCTCGAGGAGGCGCGAGTGGAGGTAGAACACGTCGCCCGGATAGGCCTCACGGCCCGGCGGACGCCGGAGCACGAGCGAGAGCTGGCGGTACGCCGCGGCCTGTTTGGACAGGTCGTCGTACACGCACAGCGTCGGCTTGCCCTCGTGGTACATGAAGTACTCGGCCATCGCGCATCCCGAATAGGGCGCGATGTACTGCATCGGAGCGGGGTCGGATGCCGAGGCGGTCACGACGATCGTGTAGTCCATCGCGCCGAATTCCTTCAACCGCTCCACCACCGAGGCGACCGTGGACGCCTTCTGGCCAATGGCCACGTACACGCAGATGACCCCGGTGCCCTTCTGATTGATGATCGTGTCGATCGCGATCGCGGTCTTCCCGGTGGCCCGGTCGCCGATGATCAGCTCGCGCTGGCCGCGGCCGATCGGGATCATCGAATCGATGGCCTTGAGGCCGGTCTGCAGTGGCTCCTTCACCGGCTGGCGGACGATGATGCCCGGGGCCGGCGATTCGACCTTGCGCGTGGTCGTGGCGGCGATCGCCCCGCGGCCGTCGATGGGGCGGCCGAGCGCGTCGACCACCCGCCCCACGAGGGCCGGTCCCACAGGTACGTCGAGCACGCGTGCCGTGCGCCGGACCTCGTCACCTTCCTTGAGTTGCAGGAAGTCGCCGAGGATGACGGCGCCGATGTTGTCCTCTTCGAGGTTCAGCGCCAGGGCCGTGATCTTGTTGCCGGTCTCGGAGGACGTGATCTCGAGCATCTCGCCGGCCATGGCCTTCTGCAGGCCATAGATGCGGGCGATCCCGTCCTTCACTTCGAGGACGGAACCGACCTCCTCGACATCGAGCGCGTGGAGATCGGCGGCCTCGATCTCGCGCAACAGGATGTCCTTGATCTCGCCGGGGCGAAGGGTCGTCTCGGTAGGCATACGGGATGATCGAAAGTGAGTGCGTGGAGAGGGTGAGCCAGAGCTTGTGAAAATTATCACAAGGTCTGATGGGCTGCAAGCAACCCGCGCCGCCGGCCGCCCCCGACTGAGGGGGAGGAGTTCGCGCCTGCCCGGAGCATTTGGATGGCGGCCGGCGACGGGAGCGACACGACTTTAGCCCACATGGCAGGAACCCTCAAGGACCTCAAAGTCTGGCAGGAAGCGGTCGGGCTGGCTGCAGACGTCATCCGCGCCGTCCGGCACTCGAATCGGCGCGAGATCAAGGTCGTGGCCGAGACGGTCATGCTCACCGGGCTGGCCCTCGCGGACCACGTCGCCGAGGGATTCGGGCGGTACACACCGCCCGAGCAGCGGCAGTGCTACCGTGCCGCCCGTCGCGATCTCCTGCGCCTCGAGACCGAGCTGGCCATCGCCCGCCAGTGCGACCTGGTCTCTCCTGCCCATCTCGCCCAGCTCTCCCATCGCGCCCAGCAGGTGGGCCGGCTGCTCGGCGGATACCTGGTCTACCTCGACCGCCAGCTTGCCGACGGGGCCGGCCCTACCCGCGACTCCGGGCGTGGCCGCGGTTGAAGCGGTCGATGAGATCCACGGTCCTGAGCCGAGCCAGCGACGCCGGGCGCGTGCCGGCGATGCGCTGGGCCGTGCTCGACAGGTGCGACGAGGAGGCGAAGCCCAGCACCCGCGCCACGTCCCGCACGTCGTAGCCGGGATTCTTGGCCAGCTCCGCGGCACCGATCAGGCGGACGAGGTCGATGACGCGCTTCAGGTTCGGGGCGCCGCGCGCGGCGAAGGTCCGGCTGAGGTGTTCCCGGGTGACGCCGAGGGCTCCCGCCAACGCGGCCGTGCGTACCGGCCGGCCGGCGTGCTGGACGATGAAGTGCCAGGCATCCGTCTGCAGCGGGGTCGAGAGCGCGAGCGGTCGCGGGGGAACGAGCAGCGCCCGGGTGAACCGCGCCGTGTACGACTGGCGGAGCACCAGCTCCCGGATCGCATCCTCGTCGATGTCCTCGACCAGCAGGTCGGCGAAGTCGAGGGCGGCGCAGCGGGCGAGCACCGGGCCATCGGCCACCCGCAGGGCCGTGAGCGCGAAGAAGGCGACGGTCGGAAATTCCCGCGCCAGCGCGGCCGCCTGCCAGTTGTCCTCGGTGGCCGAGCCGAGGTCCACGATGGCCGCGTCGATCAACTCGTCGTGGAAGGCGCGGGCGAAGTCGTCGACCTCGCGGCGGACGATCAGCCGCCAGCGCCTCCGCGGGAACGTCTCACGCGCCAGCACGCGCGTGTGCTCGCGCGGCGCGAAAACGAGGACCGTGGGCGGCGGCGCCGCCGGCGAGGCTCGGCCGGGCATGGATCAGACGCCGGCGAGGCGTGCCGCAACCTGGTCGTTGGCGCGGCGGAGCACCTCCCGGGCGTTCCCGTACGAGATGCGCGTGTCGGCTTCCTCGAAGGTCACCCACCGGCAGGCGCTGATCCCCTCCTCGCGCTGCGGACACGTCTTCGTGTTCGACGTCTCCATCAGGAAGAAGTGGCACACCTTGTGGATCAGCCGCCCGCGGAACCGGAAGTACCAGTCGATGGTGTTGATCTCGCCGCGGAGCTCCACATCGTCGAGCCCCGTCTCCTCCGCGACTTCGCGGACGGCGGCCGCCGCCGGTTGCTCCCCCTCCTCGATGTGCCCTTTCGGGAAACCCCAGTTCTTGTAGCTGTCGCGGATGAGCAGGTACAGGGGGCGTCCACCCTGCAGCCGGTAGACGACTCCGCCGGCCGAGGTTTCCAGCCGGGCGCGTGGGCGGCTCACGACGACGCCTCCCCCGCACCGGCCGGCTCGAGCGTCGGCTTCCCCTCGATGAACTGCCGGACCACCGGGTCGTGGGTGTGCCGGACCTCGTCCACCGTCCCGCACTGCCGGACCCGGCCTTCGTACAGCATGGCGATGCGCGTGCCGACCGTATAGGCGCTGCGCATGTCGTGCGTGATGACCACGCCGGTGACGCCGAGCCGCTCGCGCAGGCGCACCATGAGCTGGTCGATGACCGCGGCAGTCACCGGGTCCAGCCCGGTCGTCGGCTCGTCGTAGAGGATGTACTTGGGGCGGGTGGCAATGGCGCGGGCGATGCCGACTCGTTTGCGCATGCCGCCGGAAAGCTCGGCGGGGAACTTGTCCGGGACGTCGGCCAGGTCCACCAGGTCCAGGGCCTCGTGCACGCGCTCGACGATCTCGCGCTCGGTCAACTCCCCCTGTTTGCGGAGCCCCATGGCCACGTTGTCGGCCACGGTGAACGAGTCGAAGAGGGCGGCGAACTGAAAGACGTAGCCGACCCGGGCGCGCAGCTTGTAGAGCTCCTTGCGCGAGAGCTTGGGCACCTCCAGGCCGTCCACCCAGACCTCGCCGGAGTCGGGCTCGAGGAGCCCGACGATGTGCTTGATGGCGACCGACTTCCCACTGCCGGAGTAGCCGATGATGACCACCGTCTCGCCCTCGGGGACGTCGAGCGTGAAGCCGTTGAGGACGACCTTCGGCCCGAACGATTTGTGGACGTCGATGAGGCGGATCATGGCAGGTGGACGAAGGGGAAAGAAATGTGATCAAAAGACGGAGGGACCGCAAACGGAACCCGCGCAGGACCGAAGCGACGCAGGGCCGGGACTGCGCAAGACCGAAACAGCGCAACACCGAAACGGCGCGACACCGATACAACGCCGGGGCGAAACGGCGGGGAAAAGGAAGGGCCGGCTTGCGCCGGCCCGACCAGGAAAGTGCGAGTTGTGAACTGCAAACCGCCGACTGCCTACTGCCTACCGCCTGACGCGCCTCAGCCCGTCCTGTCCTACGCCGCGAAACTCCCCAGGGCCCGTCCGACGTCGCCCTCGCGGAGCCGCTTCAGGGCGCGGTCCCGGAGCTGGCGAACGCGCTCACGCGTCACCCCGAGCATGGAGCCGATCTCCTCCAGGGTGTGCTCCCGTCCGCCCTCGAGGCCGAAGTAGAGGCGCAGCACCTTGGCGTCGCGCGGCGGCAGGGTGCTGAGAGCCTGCTCGATCTCGTCCGTGAGGAAGCGGTTCATCGCCTCCTCCTCGGTATCGGGCATCTCGTCGGCGACTAAGCGCTCGATCAGCGACCGGTCGCCCTCGGGGTCCATGGGGGCATCGAGCCGCACGTCGCTCGTGTTGAGCGCGGCCAGCGACTGGACGACGTCCACGGAGAGGCCGGTCAGGTGCGAGAGCTCCTCGGGACTCGGCTCACGGTTGAGCTTCTGCCGGAGGATCTCGGAGGCCTTGATGATTCGCGAAAGATCCGCGGTGCGATTGAGCGGCACGCGGACGGTGCGCCCCTGGCGCGCGAGCGCCGAGAGGATGGCCTGGCGGATCCACCAGACGGCGTACGAGATGAACTTCACGCCCTGGTCGGGATCGAACTTCCGCGCGGCCGTGAGCAGCCCGACGTTCCCCTCGCCGATCAGGTCGATCAACGGGAGCCCGCGGTTCTGGTATTTCTTGGCGACGGAGATCACGAAGCGCAGGTTGCGCTTCACGAGCTCCTGGAGCGCATCCTGGTCGCCGGCCCGGATCTTTCGGGCCAACTCGATCTCCTCCATGCCTTTCAGGAGGGGATAGGTGCTGACCTCATAGAGGTACTGGTCCAGAATGTCGCGCTCGGGCTCGTTAGGCGCGATCCCCGCCGGCGCGGTACGCCGGCGGCGGCGCTTGACTTCGGTCATTGCTTGCCTCGAACGGACTGCGTGTTGAATGATCTATGAGCTGCGACACCGGGGCGTCGCGACGCTGGACTGCGAAAGTGCGCGCCCGTGCCGGGCGCACGATCCCCCATCTATGGAGCAAACGGGAGGCGACAAAAAATACCGCTTTGTCGGGGAATCGCCAGTCCCCTTCGTTGACACGTATTATACGCCGGGATATACTTCGCGGTTCCTGACGACCCGCTTCGTCCGCGGGCGTCCCCGGGGGCGTAGCTCAGTTGGGAGAGCGCTTGAATGGCATTCAAGAGGTCAGGGGTTCGATTCCCCTCGCCTCCATCGGCGCCGATGCACCGTCGGCGTTGACGGCCGGGCCGAACGACGCAACCACGCACGACCCGGAGATCGCGGGAATAGCTCAGTTGGTAGAGCACAACCTTGCCAAGGTTGGGGTCGCGGGTTCGAGTCCCGTTTCCCGCTTTCTGTTTTCGATACACGGAAGGAACCGCCGGACCGGCCCCCGAGTTCCCGGTCCGGGCGCGGGCGGTTAGCTCAGTTGGTTAGAGCGCCACGTTGACATCGTGGAGGTCACAAGTTCGAGTCTTGTACCGCCCATGCCCTACGACTTCAGGACACATTCTGGAGGCGTAGGGTTTTCGTTTGGGAATGGAGCGGAACGGCGGCAGGGGCGCGGGGCCGGAAGGACGCAGGACCGATACGACGCACGACCGTAACCGCGCAGGGCCGGAACGACGCACGACCGAGACCGCGGGGAATCGGAAGGAGCTGCGGCGGATGCCGCCGGGAGGATGGAGCGCGACGACTCACGGCCTCACCACCGGCGCCTCGACCGGGCTTCGGCACCGCGCCCCCGGCCGTTGCCTCGCTTCTACCGGCCGGATATTTTCAACGACTACGCGTTTACTCGCAGACGATTGCAGCGCAAGCGACTGCGCTGCGCCCGTAGCTCAATTGGATAGAGCATCTGACTACGGATCAGAAGGTTGGGGGTTCGAGTCCCTCCGGGCGCGTGGCGTGGTTCGAGCGGGACAGACACATGGCGGGGCGTAGCTTAGCCCGGTAGAGCGCCTGCTTCGGGAGCAGGAGGTCGCTGGTTCAAATCCAGTCGCCCCGACCATGAATGAAAGAGCCCTCGCATTGCGAGGGCTCTTTCCCTTTGGTGGTCGTGACCGCCGCCCGAACCACCGGCGGTCGGTCCCGAACCGGTGGGCTTCCGGACGGGGCCGGACGCCCTAGTAACTCTGCAGGCACCCGCCGCTGCCGGCGTTGACCCAGTTCATCTGAATCAGCCAGTGGGTGCTGCCGAACGTCTCGTTGTAGATGCCGGTCGTCGAATTGCCGCTGGTGCTCCCGAACTTCCAGGCGCACTTGTCGGCGTTCTCGTAGCCGCGGCGATCGTACCAGGCATTGAGATCCTGGTCGGTCGCGGTCTCTTCGGTCTCGTGGGCCACCACGTTCACCTCGGCTGCGGCGGGGAAATCCGACACGGGCGCGATCCCGGTGCCGGCGGTGCAGGCGCTCGGGTAGGTGGCCACGTAGGGCATGACCGCGTACTTCACGATGTTGCCGTTCCAGGTGAAGTAGCCGTGGTACGCGCAGTACGACGTGCCGAAGCCGCCGCCCAGATTCACGCCCTCGTCGCTGAAGACGATGTAGAGCGTGCTGGGGTCGTAGGTCAACGGGCCG
>JBJKRG010000299.1:0-2614 GCA_046704805.1 Gemmatimonadaceae bacterium | reverse complement strand
GGACACGCCCACATCTTGAACGATCAACGGAACAGGAGCAAGGGAAGCCGACACGGACACATCCTCGATCACCCTCGTACACTAAACTCCGGGGCGGTCGGTGTCTCACTCATATTGGCAGAGAGGGCTCGGCCGATCACACTGATCCTGACTCCCGACCTTCACCTTCCACGGGCACACCTCGTGGGAGATGTGCCGACAAAACTGTATTGAAATCCGACTCACGACGGGGAGTCGAACGACCCGTGAAATAGGAAGATAGACCCTCGATCTGCCGTGAACTCGGCGGCGAGGTTGAGACTCAATCGCCGCCGTGTAACGCCCGCACGACGTCCTGTCGGAGCATCCGCCGGATGGGGACCGCTGTCCCGATGGCCATTACCAGGAGCAGGGTCGCGACGACCACGGCCACGGGAATAAGCTGCATGGTCAGCAGCGGCTTCCCGGCGAGCGGGTTCCTCAAGTACGTGTCCGCGATGTAGACGGCACGGGCGCCGAGCAGCAGGCCACCGAGGGTCGCCAGCAGGGCGACCGTCCCGAGATCTGACAGGAGCGCCCGGATCAGGCGGCGCGGCGTGGCACCCAGTGCCACGCGAATACCGAACTCTCGCGTGCGGAGCGCCACGGAGTAGGACGTGAGGCTGTACACCCCGGCCACGGCGAGCACCAGCGCGAGGCCCGCCAGGAAGCCGAAGAAGTAGGTGCGCGAGCGGGCCCGCGCGCTCCAACGATCTACGACGGTCGCCACCGGCTCGAGATCGCTCACGACAATGCGCGGATCGATGCGCCCGACCGCGTTGCGAACTGCGCGGAGCTGCGCTGCGGGATCGCCCGCCGTCCGGACGCGCAGCTCGGTTGTGGTACGACCGAGTGGAAGGCCCTGCACGGTGTAGTTCGGCGCCGTGAGCGGATCGAAGTTCGGCATGTCCCGCACGTCGGGCACCACCCCGATCACCGTGAACCACGTGAGATGCGTGGATCCATCGAGCGAGAGGCCGATGCGGCGGCCGATGGGCGGCCGGTCGGCAAAGGTCCAGCGCGCCGTGCTCTTTGAGAGCACGATCACGGGCGCCCGCGCCTCGACCTCCGCCTCGGTAGGCAGCCTCCCGAGAATGGGGGTGAGCCCCAGCGTCTTGAAGTAACCAAGGGAGACGTCCTTCCAGTTCTCGGCCGCGTACAGTTGGGGGCGCCAATCGGGATAGAACAGCGCCGCCCCCGCGATCGGCGTGCGGACGATTGCCGCGGCCTGGACGCCGGGGATGCCGTCCATCGCCTGTACGAGCGAGGCGCCCATGTCCTGCGACGCAACGGTGTCCGCGACGTTCAACCGCGCGGCGATGACATGTGAATACACATACCCCGGCCCGGCACCCTGTGCTTCGCGATCGGCAACCACCAGGGCCGCCAGCATCGCCATACATGCCAGCGAGAGGCCGAGCTGCAACGCCACCAGGCCGCGCCGGTTTCGAATCTCCCGCGCGCCACCGGTCGACGACGTGGCGCCGGAGAGCACCGGGCGAAGCTCGCCGCGGGAAAGGTCGATCGCCGGTGCCAACCCGAATAGCACGCCGATGAGCACGGTGCCGAGCAGGCCAAACGCGATCGTTGGCCAACTCATCCGCGGGCTGACCAACATGATATCCACGCCGAACCACAGGCGGCGCGCGTCGAGCAGCCACTTGGCCAGGACGACGGCCATGGCGCCGCCGACAGCCGCGATCAGCACCGCGTCCGCCGTGAGCATGACCGCGATGCGACGGCGGGAGGCCCCGAGGGCGACCCGCACACCGATCTCCTCGCGCCGCCGCATGCCGCGCGCCAGCAGCATGGTCGCGAAATTCACAGCGCCGAGCAGAATGATCACGATGGCCGCCGCGACCCACAGGCGAATTAGATCTCGGTATGGCGAGGTGACGTCCTGCGCGAGCGGAAGGAGATCGGCCACCGGGATCTTGCTCATTCCCGCCGCGACGCCAGCCTGGTGGAACGCGACCGAGACGTCCGCCTGTGCCCGGGCGATCGACACGCCGGGCCTGAGCCGTGCGATCGTGACGTTGTTCTGCCACTTCCGATTCGCGGGCGGCATCGCGAGGCGCTGCAGACTATCATGGCCGAGTGGCAGCCAGATCTCTGCGCCGAGCGGCATGCTGAATCCGGCGGGCATCACGCCGACCACCACCGACGGTCGGCCGTTGATCGGGACCGCGGTGCCGACGACATCGGGGCGCCCGCCCAATTCCGAGTGCCATATGGCGTACGAGAGGATCACCGGCTGCACGCGCTGACGGGCGTCGTCCTCGGTGAACGGGCGTCCCATAAGCGGGCGGACACCGAGCACGTCGAAGTAGTTCGGGGTGACCGGCACCGAGTACACGCGGATCGCGCTGCCGCTGGGCCCCAAGTCCGAGCCCGGACCGTAGACCTGCGCCACGGCGACACCCGAGAACGAATGCACCTGCTCGGCGGCGAGTGCATCGCGTGCCGGGAGCACCCCGAAGAGCGAGTTCAACTGCGGGTCCCGCTCGCGGATGGTCACCAACTGGTTCTGGTGCGGAAATGGGAGCGGGCGGAGATATAGTGCGACGACCATGCTGAACACGGCCGTGGCGAGGGC
>JBJKRG010000298.1:0-7270 GCA_046704805.1 Gemmatimonadaceae bacterium | reverse complement strand
CATTGGCGCCGGCCACCGCGCCAATGGGCGCGGCCGGGTGGTCGAACCCGCGGGCCCGATCGGGGAGCCGGCGGTTCCCGCCACGCCGGATCCGGACGACGATCCGCGACTGGTCTTCGCCCCGGTGCTCGTGGGCGCCGACGACCGGACGGCACTGCTGCTCGACGCCTCGGGACTCGTGCTCGCGGGCACCTACATGATCGCCGAGGGCCGCGACGTGGCCTCGGAGGTCGGGGCGCAGCTCAGCGGCGTCTCGGACGAGGCGACGCGGGCCGCCCGGCACCTCGGCATCGGCGGCTGGCGGTCGATCGTCTTCGAGACGGAGGCCGCCGTCGTGGCGATGTCGCCCACCGAGGGGGACGCGCTCGTGGTGTTCGCGGCCTCGCCGGCCACCCCGCTGGGGCTGCTGCGGCGCCTGCTCGACCGATGCACGGAGCTGGCCCGCGCGTGGATGGTCCGTCAGACGCAGCGGCCGGCGTCCGGCGATGCCCGGGAGGATCTCGCATGAGCTCGCCGTTCCAGGACATGCTCACCGGGCTCATTCGCCTGCGCGGCGTGTCGGCGGCGCTGGTCGTGGATGAACACGAGGGCATGATCATCGATTCGGCGGTCCAGTTCGGGCAGGACGGCGACCGCGTCGCGGCGCTGGCCGCGTCGCTGCACCGCAAGGCGCGCCTGTCCGCCGGAGCGGCCGGGCTGGGGGCGGTGTCGTTCATGCAGCTCGAGGCGGAGCGGGGACGCGTCTGCGCCGTCGGCGGGAAGGGCATGGTGCTCATCGTGGTCGCGGCACCGGCCGCCAACGTCGGCCTGGTCCGCGTGCAGATGCTGAAGGCCATGCGGGAGCTGTCGTGAGCACCCGTGCCGTCGAGGACTGGATCCAGGCGCCCTTGGCGCGGTTCGTCGCCGATTCGCGGGTCACGCTCGCGCTCCTGCTGCTGCCCAGCGGGCAGGTGCTGGCCGAGCACGGCTTCGCGCGGTCGCTCGACGTGGCGTCCGCCTGCGCCCTCGCCGCCGCCATCCAGGCCTCGGCCGCCGAGCTCGGCCGCATGCTCGACGGGCGGCCGTTCAGCGGATTGCACCATGCGGGGCGCGAGCGGCAGTTGTTCCTGGCCGAAGCGTCGACGCCGCGGGGTGGGTACATTTTTCTCACGGTGTTCGATCAGGAGAGTTCGCTGGGGCTCGTGCGGCTGTACTTCGGGGAGTTCGTGGCGAACCTCGCCGCCGCGACGCCCGCCGCACCCGCGGCGGCGGTCCGATCGGCTCCCGTGCTCGCCGATGATTTCGAGCGGGATCTCAATCGCAACCTGGCCGCCCTGTTCGGGCGCGGCTGATCTCCACTCCCGATCGCTCGTGTCGCTCGTCAACTACGCCACCCGCGAAATCACCTGCAAGATCGTCTACTACGGACCGGGCCGGTCCGGCAAGACGACCAATCTGCACCACATCTACGGACAGGTGCCGGAGAATCGGAAGGGGAAGATGGTGTCGCTGGCCACGCAGACCGACCGCACCCTGTTCTTCGACTTCCTGCCGCTCGACCTCGGCACGATTTCCGGATTCACCACGAAGTTCCAGCTCTACACGGTGCCGGGGCAGGTCTACTACCAGTCGACGCGCAAGCTCGTGCTGCAGGGTGCCGACGGCGTGGTGTTCGTGGCCGACAGCCAGGCGCGGCAGGTCGACGAGAACATCGAGAGCTTCCAGGACCTGCACGCCAACCTCGGCGAGCAGGGCGTGGACCTGCGGGCCACGCCGCTCGTGCTCCAGTACAACAAGCAGGATCTGCCGCGCGACCTGATTCTGTCGCCGGAGGAGATGTCGGACACCCTGAACTTCCGCGGGGTCCCCGAGTTCCCGGCCGACGCGCTGCACGGCCCGGGCGTGTTCGAAACGCTGCGTGGCATCGCCGGGCTCGTGCTGCAGCGGCTCAGCTCGGCGTCCGGAGCGGCACGATAGCATGCCGACGGCCACGGAGATGCAGTTCGAGACCTACGGGGTCGGGCCGGCCAACCGGGCGGCCGTGGAGGCGGCGCGCGCCGTGGCCGAGTCGCCGGAGACCGCGCACAGCCCGCTCGTGCTGTTCGGCAGCGCGGGCGTCGGCAAGACGCACCTGCTGCACGCCATCGCCCACGCGGTGGCCCGCACCCGGCCGACGACGCGCGTCGAGTATCTGACGCGCGACGATTTCGCGGCGCGGCTGCACGACGACGCGGACGCCGACGAGACGGCCCGCTTCTGGCACAACTGGGGCCAGGTGGACGTGCTCCTGCTCGACGACGTCCGGCCGCTCGCCGAGGGGCCGGAGACGCAGATCGAGCTGCTGCGCATCCTCGAGGCCCTGCACGGGACGGGGCGGCAGGTCGTGATGACGAGCGACCGGGCGCCCGGCGCGATGTCGGGTGTCGATGCGCGGCTCGTCACGCGGCTCGAGGCGGGGCTCGCCGTCGAGATCGGAGCGCCGGACTACGACACGCGGGTGGCCATTCTGCAGGCGGCCTGCCGGGGGCGCGGCGTGGAGCTGGAACCCGGCGTGGTGGAGGAGATCGCGCGGATCGAGATCGGGAATGCCCGCGAGCCCCTGGCGCTGCTCAACCGGATCCTCGGCGTGCAGGCGCTGGGCGAGGGCGCGGTGCAGCCCGACGAAGTGCTCGCCCTCCTCGACGACGTGCCGGCGGCACGCGCCGCGGCCGGGGGGCGGGGGACGCCGCCGGGCACGTCCACCCTCGACTTCCAGAGCTTCGTGACCGACATCGCCAGCGCCGTGGCCGAGCACGTCGAGGCGTGGAAGTCGCACGTGGCGGACGCCGTGTCGCGATGGAAGGCGGCCGGCTACCGCACGCGCGCCCTGGAGCGGCTGCTCGACGAACCGACGGCGCCTCCGAACTACGAAGCCGTGCTGCGGGGGTTCGCCGCCACGGTGCAGCGTCTCCGCAGCCTGGAGGCCGAGGCGGTCGAGGCCGACGCGTCCCTGTCCGGCCACGACGTGTTCCGCGATCCCGAGCGGCTGCAGGACGCCGAAGCCATGGTGCAGCAGGCGCGCGCCGGCGCCGTGGAGCTGCCCGGGCCGTCGGTGGAATTCTCGCGCACCGGATTCGAGGTCGGCACGTCCAACCAGCACGCGGTGCGGGCCGTCGACAGCGTCGCGGCGGAGCCGGGCCGGCGCTACAACCCCCTGCTGATCGTCGGGCCGATGGGCGTCGGCAAGACGCACCTGCTCAATGCGGTGGGGCACGAGATGACCGACGCCACCGGGGGCGGGGCCCGGGTGGCCTGCGTGAACGCGCAGCAGTTCAGCGACGAGTTCATTGCCGCGCTGCGCGACGGCAACGCGCCCCAGTGGCGGGCCCGCTACCGGCGCGTCGACGCGCTCTGCCTGGACGATCTGCAGGTGGTGGCCGGCAAGGAGCGCACGCAGGAAGAGGTGTTCCACCTGATGGACGACCTGCTGGAGGCGGGGAAGCAGGTCGTGTGCGCGGCGGACCGGGCCCCGAAGGACCTGCCGGGCCTCGACGAGCGGCTGCGGACGCGCTTCGAGAGCGGCCTCGTGGTCGAGGTCGCGCCGCCGGACCAGGCGTTGCGCGCGCAGCTCTACCGGCGGTTCCTGGACGGCGTGGCGGAGGGGGAGCTGGACGCGCTCGCCGCCTACCTGGCGGCGCGGCCCACCGCCCGCGTGGGCGATCTCATCGCCACCGTGCAGCGCCTGACCGCCGCGGCCGATGCCGAGAGCACGCCGCTCACGATGGCGGTGGCGCGTCGCGAGCTCGACCCGGCCGGGCCGACGCCACGGCCAATGCCCACCCCCCTCACCGCGGCCCCGGCCGTCCGCGCCGCCAGCGACATGTTCTTCCTCGACGACGAGAAGGTCGTCTGGGACTGGACCGACGTCGCGTCGCGCGTCATCGAGGAGCTGCGCTAGCATGGCGATCAAGGGCAGCCTGAAGGAGGCCAGCCTCCCCGACGTGTTGCAGCTCCTGGCCATGGGCAAGAAGACCGGCTGCCTGAGCGTCAACCACCGGGCCAACTTCGGCTACATCTATTTCGAGAAGGGCCGCATCTCCTACGCCTCGATCGTCAATCGGCGCGACCGCCTGGGCGACATGCTCGTCAAGAACAACGTGATCACCGCCGAGCAGCTCCAGAGCGCGGTCGCGGCCCAGGACCGGCAGCGCGAGCGCCGCATCGGCGAGCTGCTCGTGGACATGGGCTACCTGTCGCGCGAGGCGCTGCGGGAGCACATCCGGGAGCAGATCGAGGAAGCCGTGTACTTCCTGTTCACCTGGAATCAGGGCTCGTTCAACTTCGAGGCCGACGTCCAGCCCGACGAGCAGGAGTTCCTCGTGTCCATCAATCCCGAGTCGCTGCTGCTCGAGGGCGCGCGGCGGGTGGACGAATGGACGCTCGTCGAGAAGAAGATCCCCACCTTCGACATCGTGTTCGAAGTGGACCGGCCGCGCGTCCAGCGCAGCGACGTGGAGCTGACGCCCGACCAGGAGGCGCTGCTCGACCTCGTCGACGGCCGGCGCGACGTCCAGCAGATCATCGACGCGTCGGGCATGGGGGAGTTCGAGGTCGGCAAGGTCATGTACGGCCTGGCCACGACCGGCTTCCTGCACCGCATCGGCACCTCGCGGGCGGTCGAGGCGCAGGTGTCCGAGGCCCGGGTGCAGGAGCACTACAACCTGGGCATCGCCTTCTACAAGACCGGCATGTTCGACGAGGCCGTGCGCGAATTCCGCCGCGTGATGGAGCTGCGCCCGGACGATCCGGCGGCCCGCTTCTACGTCGGGCTGGTGCAGCTGCGGCAGGAGCGGTGGGCCGAGGCCCTGGCCACGTACGAGGAGGCGGTCTCCCGGCCCGGCGTCGAGGCCGCGGTCCACCACAACAGGGCGTACGCCCTGGAGCGGCTCGGCCGCTTCGCCGAAGCGCAGGCGGCGCTCCAGGAAGCCGCCCGCCTGAGCCGCGGCAAGGATGCCCGGATCCAGACGTCGGTCGGCATCGTGGCGCTCCGCGCCGGCGACCTCGCCGAGGCGGACGACGCGCTCGCCGCGGCGCGGGCCCTGTGGGAGAAGCGTCCGCCGTCGCCCGCCTGGTACCACTACGCCGCCCTCACGGCCGCGCTGCTCGGCGATCTGGGGCGTGCACAGAGCCTGCTCGAGGAGGCCGTGGGCGTCCATCCGCACAGCGCCGTGCTCTACAACAACCTCGCCGTCGTGCTGGAACGGCGGAGCGATCCCGCCGGCGCGGCCGCCGCCCTGGACCGCGCGCTCACGGAGGACGCCACCGTCCCCCAGATCCACAAGAACCTCGGCGACGTGGCCTACCGCGCCGGCCGCTTCGACGACGCGCTCGACGACTACCAGCGGGCGGTGAAGATGAATCCCAACCTCGGCGACGACGTCTACCTCAAGCTCGGCAACATCAAGTTCCGCCAGCAGCAGAAGGACGAAGCCGTGCGGTACTGGGAGCAGGCGCTGGCGCTCGAGCCCGGCAACGCGATCGTGCGCACGAACCTCGACGCCGTGCGGCAGGTCATCTGATGACGGCGGTCGAGCCACGGGACGAGGCCTTCGAGGCGCTGCTGGACAAGATCTCGCGCGACCGCGGCTTCCGCTGCGCCAGCTACAAGACCACCTGCCTGCGCCGCCGCGTCGGCGTGCGCATGCGCGCCCGCGGCGTCCACGAGTATGCCGACTACGCCGGCCTGCTCGACGAGGATCCGCGCGAGTACGAACTGCTGCTCGACGCCCTCACGATCAACGTCACGAAGCTGTTCCGGAACCCCGAGGCGTTCCAGGCGTTGCGGGAGCAGGTGATCCCGGCGCTGTGGGACGGCACGCGGTCGCGCATCCGCGTCTGGAGCGCCGGGTGTGCCTCCGGGGAGGAACCCTACTCGATCGCCGCGCTCTTCCACATGCACGCCGAGGCGCGCGGGGAGCTGCACCGGCTGGGGCGGGTCGAGATTCTCGGCACCGACGTGGACCGGCGCAGCCTCGCCGCGGCGGAGCAGGGGGAATTCGAGGAGGTCGACTTCAGCGAGACGCCGCCGGAGTGGCGGGCGCGGTACTTCGCGGCGGCGCCGCCGTTCACGATCCGGCCCGAGGTCCGGGCGCTGGTGCGCTTCCGCCAGCACGACATGCTGCGCGAGGCGCCCCCGTGGCCTACCAGCGACCTGATCGTCTGCCGCAACGCCGTCATCTACTTCGACCGCGGATCGCAGGAGCGGCTGTTCATGGACTTCCACAACGCCCTCGTCCCGGGCGGCTTCCTGATGCTGGGCAAGGTGGAGACGCTGTTCGGAGCAGCCCGGCAGGCCTTCGTCCCGGTCGACACCCGGGAGCGGATCTTCCTGCGGCCGGAATGAGCGAGCATCGCGTCGGAATCGCCGCCCTCGCCGCCCTCGCTGCCGTGCAGGGGGACGAGGTGCTGTCCACGCTCGGGCTCGGCTCGTGCGTGGCGGTCGTGCTCTACGACGCCGAGGCCCGCGTCGGCGGCCTGGCCCACGTGCTGCTTCCCGAACCGGGCGGCTCGCGGGACCGCGAGAATCCGGCCCGTGTGGCCGAGACGGCGGTCCCTGCGCTGATCGCGGAGATGACCGCGCTCGGCGCCGACCCGAAGCGGCTGACGGCGCGGATCGCCGGCGGGGCGAGCATGTTCTCCAGCCTCCTTCCGCGCGGCATGCCGACGATCGGCACGCGGAACGTCGAGGCCTCGCGCCGCGCCCTCGCGGCGGCGGGCATTCGCGTGGTCGCGGAGGACGTCGGGGAAGAGCACGGCCGGAGCGTCTACCTGCGGCTGGCCGACGGCCAGGTGGAGGTGCGCTCGCTGGCCCGGGGGAACCGTGTCCTCTGACCGTCCGACCGTGCTGGTGGTGGACGACAGTGCGTTGATGCGGCGGGTGATCTCGGAGCTGATCGCCGCCTCCGACGAGTTCACGGTGATCGGCACGGCGCGCAACGGCGAGGAGGCCCTCGCCCGCGTCGAGACCCTCCGTCCCGATCTGGTCACGCTCGACATCGAGATGCCGGGGCTGGACGGGCTGCAGGTGCTCGGCCACCTGATGAGCGAATCGCCGCGGCCCGTGGTGATGCTCAGCGCCGCCGAGACGAGGGACGGGCGCGACGCCACGCTGCGGGCGCTCGAGCTCGGAGCCGTGGACTTCGTGCGGAAGCCGTCGGGGCCGATCAGCCTGGACCTCGACACGGTCGGCGAGCGGCTCCTCGACGCCCTGCGCACCGCGCGGCTGGCGAACCTCCGCGGGCTGCGCGTGCTC
>JBJKRG010000297.1:0-27083 GCA_046704805.1 Gemmatimonadaceae bacterium | reverse complement strand
TCCAGTGCTGGACGTCGCTCGAGGAGTTCTTCGGCGTCGTGCCCTGCACGCTCATGAGCATGATGAGCAACGACCTGATGCCCAGCGCCTGCGAGGTGGACGTCTGCGGGACGGTGAGCATGTACGCGCTGGCACTCGCCTCGGGAACGCCGGCGGCGCTGCTCGACTGGAACAACAACTACGGCGACGACCCCAACAAGGCCGTCTGCTTCCACTGCAGCAACCTACCGAAGGCGTTCTTCGACGAGCAGCGCATGGACTACCAGGAGATCATCGCCGGCACGGTGGGTCGCGAGAATACGTACGGCACGATCGTCGGGAAGGTGAAGGCCGGCCAGATGACGTTCGCCCGCTTCTCTACCGACGACCGGTCGGGCCGCATGCGCGGCTACGTGGGCGAAGGCCGCTTCACGAAGGACCCGCTGAAGACCTTTGGCGGGGCGGGCGTGGTCGAGATCCCGAACCTGCAGCACCTGCTGCACCACATCTGCGAGCGCGGGTTCGAGCACCACGTGGCGGCGACGTTCTCGACGGTCGCCGACGTCTTGCACGAGGCGACCACCCGCTATCTGGGGTGGGATACGCTCCGCCACACCTGAGCCCGATGGCGATCGTCGCCGGAGTCGACTTCGGAACACAGAGCGTCCGCGTGTCCCTCGTGGACAGTGCGCGGGGGCCGGTGGGCGCCGGAGTGGCCGAGTACCCGGTGCTCCGCAACCCCGCCGACCCCGACTTCGCCACCCAGTCGCATGCCGCGCACATGCACGCGCTCGCGCACGCGACGCGTCTCGCGTTGGCGGAGGCCGGCGTGTCGGGCGACGACGTGCTCTCGATCGCCCTCGACACCACGGGTTCCACGGTCGTCCCGGTCGACGAGCATCTCGAACCGCTCGACGACTACTACCTGTGGTGCGATCACCGGGCCAAGGATGAGGCGGCACTGATCACCGAGGTCGCGCAACGCGAGGGGCTCCCGGCCATCGACTACTGCGGCGGCGTGTACTCGTCGGAGTGGGGATTCGCCAAGCTCCTCCACTGGCTACGCCACAACCCCGACAAGCGGGACCGCTTCGCGACGGCGCTCGAGCACTGCGACATGGTGGCCGCGACGCTCTGCGGCGTGACGGAGCCGGCCCAGGTGGCGCGGAGCGCCTGCGCGATGGGGCACAAGTGGCTCTGGAACCCGGAGCTGGGCGGGCTTCCGCCGGACGATTTTCTGGTGAAGGTCGACCCGCTGCTGGCCGGCGTGCGCGACAGGCTCGGGGGCCGCTACCTCACCTCCGACCACGTCGCCGGCCACCTGGCGCCCGAGTGGGCCGCGAAGCTGGGACTCAGGGCCGGGATCCCGATTCCGGTGGGCGCATTCGACGCCCACTGGGACGCGCTCGGCGCCGGCGTCGCCGAGGGCGACGTGGTGAACGTCGTCGGCACGTCGACGTGCATCATCGCCGTGGCCCGAGAGACCGGCTGCATTCCCGGCCTGTGCGGCGTGGTGCCGGGCTCGGTGGACCCGTCGATGGTCGGCATCGAGGCCGGGCTGTCGGCCGTGGGCGACGTGTTCGAGGCGATCGCCCGGCGCGCCGGCACGTCGGTGGCGGCGCTGGCCGCAGGGCTGGACACCTACCGCGCCGGTCAGACGGGGCTGCTGCGACTGGTCTGGGACATCGGGGACCGCACGGTGCTGGTGAACGCGCGGCTGGGCGGCGTGACGCTGGGGTGGAATCTGCAGCATACGGCCGCCGACGAGCTCTTCGCCGCCATCGAGGGAACGGCATTCCACACGCGCATCGTTCTCGAGCGCATGGCCGAACACGGGGTGCCGATCGCGCGGGTCATCCAGGCCGGCGGCGTGCCGCAGAAGAACCCCGTGCTCAACCAGGTCTACGCGAACGTGATGCACAAGCCGATGCTCGTCCCCGAGCGTCCGATCACGAGTCTCGGCTCGGCGCTGTTCGCCTTCCTGGCCGCCGGAGTGTTCCCCACGATCGCCGACGCACAGCGGGCCCTCTGCCCGCCCTACCGCGAAGTGACGCCCGATCCGGCCACGCGGGAGACCTACGACCGATTGTTCGCGATGTACCGGTCGCTCTACTTCGGGCTCGGTTCGCCGGACGCCCCGGCCGTCCCCATCGGCGACGTGCTGCCGGTGCTCCGGGAAATCGCGGCACAGGCGCGGCCCTGAGGTCGCGGCACGCCACCGCCGTCACGCCTGGCCGTAGTACGCGTCCGGCCCGTGCTTGCGGAAGAAGTGCTTGTCGTGCAGCGCTTCGTCAATGGATTCGATGTTCGCTTCCAGAGCGACGGTATGGTACGCCAGGCGGGCGACCTCTTCGAGCACCGACGCGGTGTGCACGGCAGCGTCGACCGTCGGCCCCCAGCAGAAGCTGCCGTGGCTCGCCACGAGCACGGCCGGGATCTCGACGGGGTCGATGCCGAGAAACCGCCGCACGATGACCTGACCGGTGTTGGCTTCGTAGTCGGTCGCGATCTCGTGCGCCGTGAGCGACTCCGTGACCGGTACCGGGCCGTGGAAGTAGTCGGCGTGGGTCGTACCGAAACACGGGATCTCACGCCGGGCCTGCGCCCACGCGGTGGTATAGTGCGAATGCGTGTGCACGATCCCGCCGATCGCGTGGAAGGCCCGATAGAGCACCAGGTGCGTCGGCAGATCCGACGACGGTTTCAGGCGCCCGTCCACGATGGTGCCTTCGAGATCCGTGATCACGAGATCGTCCGCGGTCATCGCGTCGTACGACACGCCACTCGGCTTGATGACCACGACCCCGCGACCGCGGTCGATCGCGCTCGCATTGCCGAAGGTGAACGGGGCGAGGCCACGTCCGCCGAGGGCGCGGTTGGCTTCGAGGACGGAGGAACGCAGCGAGTCGAGCATGGGGCGCCGGGCCTGCGAGAGTCGGGATGCCGGTCTGGAAGTTGGCCACGGACCGGCGGGACGCAAGCCTTCGCTACGGGCTGCGCGTCCAGCGGGCGATCACGGTCGCCACCGCGAGATCGACCGACACGTTGGTCACCGTGCGCAGCGCGTCGGGAATGGCGTCGACGGCGAGGAGAATGCCGATCCCCTGGGCGGGGATGCCCGCGGCGAGAAAGACCGGCAGCTGCGTCCAGGCGCCGTTGGGCACGCCGGGCACGCCGAAGCTCGTGAGCACCGAGATGGCGACCACCGGAATCATTCGCGCCGCGCCCAGATGGATGCCGTACACCCGCGCGATGAAGATCGCGCCGGTCACCGACGCGATCGGGGCCCCCACCTTCAGCATGGCTGTGGCGAGCGGGAGCACGAGCCCGCTGGCCTCCGAGGGAAGCTCCAGATCCTCTTCGGCCGCCCGCATCAAAGACGGCAGCGTGGCGAGCGACGAGCGCGAGCCGAACGCGATGGCCTGCGGCGCCGCCAGAGCACGGGCGAAGCGCCGCGGTGACGTCAGGCCGAGCGTCGCCGCGAGCACGTATCCCCCGACCGTCACGATCAGGCAGAGCAGGACGACGACCAGCATGTAGCCGGCGAGCGACCGGAGCACGTCCAGCCCGATGCGCTCGGCCACGGGGAGGATCAGCGCGAAGACGCCGATCGGTCCGACCTTCAGCACCCACTCCACGATCACCAGCAGCGCGTCGGAGATGCCCCGGCAGAGCTCGACGATCGACGTCCGGTGCTCCGGCCGGATCTTCCGGACGGCGAATCCGAACAACAGCGAGAAGACGATGAGGCCGAGCATCGCGCCGTCCGCCGCGGCCTTCACCGGGTTGGCCGGCACGATGCTCACCACGAGCGACGACAGCGAGGGCTGCTTCGCCGCCGCTGCCGCCGCCGACGGCGGAACGGGAATGGCGCCGGCCGGTACGAGCGCCGAGAGCAGTCCCGGGCTGAGGACGGCGCAGAGAACCGCACTGGCCGTCACGACACCGACGAACATGCCGAACGTCCCCGCGGCTCCACGCACGGCGTTGGCCTGACCGGCCGACCCCGCCGTCGCGATGATGACGTTGACGACCACCAGCGGCACGACCGTCATCAGGATGGCGTTCACCCAGATGGTGCCGGCGGGCGCGATGATCGCGACGGCGCGGTTGGCGGCGGGGCTGTGGAGGGCGGCGACGATGAGTCCGGCGATCGTCCCGAGGACGACCGCGGTCACCATCTGAACGGGGAGCTTCTTCATGATGGGTCGGCGGCGGGGTCAGAAGTTGGCGCCGAACAGGACCTCGATGATCGGCGTCTGGCGCAGCGAGCGCGTGCCGAAGGTAACCGTCAAGGGCCCGGGCGCCAGCATCGTGCCGACCGAGAGGCCGCCTCCGCGCAGGTAGCCGCTCCGCCCCGCCGACCCCGGCCACCGGTCGAACACGTTGCCCACGTCGGCCCGCGCCGTGACGAACAGGTTGCGCCGCACTTCCATCTGCAGCGCGCCCTGTGCCGCCTGCACCGCCGTTCCGAGCGCCGACTGCGCGTTCAGTCCGAGGAAGGGCACGAATCGGGACGTCCACACGACGGACGGCACGCTGCCACCGAGGAAGAAGCGCTCCTGCAGCGGCAGGTCGGCGCCCGAGGCGTAGCCGGCGTCGACGCGCCCGAGCAGCGAGATACGGCGTGTGAGCGGCACGGCCCCCTGGACGTCGGCGAAGTCGTGCGTGAAGCCGCTGCCGCCGCGCAGCTCCCGTTCGGCCAGCAGCAGCATCGAGCCGCCCGCGGTCGGTGCGAATAGTCGGTTGTACGTATCGAGGGAGAGCAGGCCTCCGATCGTCGTGTAGGTCTGCGACTGGAGCGCGAGCACGCTGTCGCCGCCCGTGACGCCGTTGCGCGACCAGGCCCGCGTCAACTCCACGCCCACGTACCCGGCGTGGCCGAGTACTCGCGCGACCCGTGCCGACAACTCGTGCACGTCGAGGGTCGGCGCGCTGCCCACGCCGGCCGGCCGCAGGTGCGGGAGCGACGTCCGCGTGAGAGTGGCCCGATACGTCTGCAGGAACCGGGCTTCGGGACCGGCGCCGAGGACGAAGCGGGCGTCGTACTGCTGCTCGTCCCC
The DNA here is from genome assembly GCA_046704805.1 of Gemmatimonadaceae bacterium. Taxonomy (GTDB): domain Bacteria; phylum Gemmatimonadota; class Gemmatimonadetes; order Gemmatimonadales; family Gemmatimonadaceae; genus JAGWRI01. The sequence continues at coordinate 22,041 of JBJKRG010000297.1, read as the reverse complement.
CAGCCGCGCCGTCAGCATGGCCTTCGAGCCCGGGGTGAACCAGTCGTTGACGGTCGCGCTGGCGAGGAGCGCGGCCCCGCGCGGGGTGTCGTAACGGACGCCCACCCCGAGCACGTCGCGGTCCCCCTCGGTGAGATCGAAGACGACATCGGCCCCACCGGGGCGCGGCAGCACCCGATAGCTCACCTGATCGAAGCGGCCCGTGGAGTACCCGCGATCCACGGCTGCCGCCATATCGGCCTCGGTCACCCAGGTGCTGTCCTGCAGGCCGATGGCCGCCCGCGCCAGCGCCTCGGCGCCGGCACTCACGTGCGTCCAACTCACGCCGAGCAGGAAGATGGGCCGGGACGGCGGCAGCGGAGGGCGCGGCGGGATGGCGCCTCGCGCCCGGTGCTCCGAGTCGGCGATGGCAAGGAGTGCCGCCCGCTTCGCGAGGGCCGCCGCGCGCCCGCGGTCGATCCAGAGCCGGGCCTGGCTGAAGTCGAGCGACGGGACGCCGGTGACCTTCGGATCGATCACCACGTTGCAGAGCGGTCGCTCGATGTCGTTGGACGCCTGCACGCGGAACGCGACCGTCTGCTGCATGACGTCGATGAGCGTGTGCAGGCTGTCGGCCGGAGAGGGCCGCTCCGAGACGTCGACGCAAATCAGGAGATCGGCCCCCATGGCCCGCGCATCCTCCGCGGGGATGTTGCGCACCACCGCGCCGTCGACTACGCGGCGGCCGTCCGGGAGCCTGACCGGGGCGAACGCGCCGGGCACAGCGGCGCTCGCCTCGATGGCCTGCGCCAGCGAGCCGTGCTCCAGCAGGATGGGATCGCCGGTGTCGAGGTCGGTCACCAGCGCACCGAATGCCGTCGGCAGCTTCCGGAAGTCGGTGATGCCGTCCACGGGCCAGGTGTAGCGCTCCAGGTGCTCGGCGATCGCTTGCCGGGGCACCACGGCTTCGGGAAGTGCCACGCGGGCGTGCTCGAGCGGAAACGTGAGCATGTACTTCTCGGCCGCGGAGCGCTCGGCCGGGCTCTGGAGCCGGCGGTCGGTGGGCCGACGGAAGAGCGTGCCCCAGTTCTCGCTCCGGACGAGGCTGTCGAGCTGCTCGGGCGAGTAGCCGGCGGCGTACAGCCCGCCGATGATCGCGCCCATGCTGGTGCCGGTCACCAGATCGACGTGCACGCCGAGCTGCTGCAGGACTTCGAGGACGCCGATGTGGGCGAAGCCCTTGGCACTGCCCCCGCTGAGCACGAGCCCCACACGCGGATGGGGGACGCCGACCAGGGGATCGGCAGGCGCGCGCTGCGCACCGCTCCTCGCCGCCCCGAGCGCGAGGAGTGCCGACGCGCCAAGGCCGTGGAGAATCGAGCGAGGCTGCACGGGCAACGTGTACCGAGAGACCGGGGTGAGTGTTCCCCTCTGCAACCCCGGCGGACGGCGATCCGTCACCACGAGGTCGGCCGGGTGTATGGGCCGCCGCGGAACCCACGCTGACGGCGGGTTGGGCGCGACGCCGACGGCTCAGCGCAGGGCGGTCAGGTGGACCGGAGCAGGTCGACGGGGTCGGCGCGCACCGCCCGGCGGATGGGGCCCACGCACGCCGCGAGTGTCGCCGCGATCACAACGGCTTCGGCTGCGGCCAGGACCACGGCGCCCTCGACCCCGCGCGCGTTCGCGAAGACGCTGAGGCCGACGAGCAGCGCCGCGGTTGCCCCCAGCGCCGTGCCGCCGAGTACCATCTCGGCCGCTTCGCGCGTCACGATGCGGACGATGTCGGACGTGCGGGCACCGAGCGCCGTGTACATCGCGAACTCCCGGATGCGCCGGCCCACGGCGTAGCTCAGCACGCCGTAGATGCCGACCGCTGACAACAGGACGGCGAATGCGCCGAACGCGAGGAACATGCCGGTGTTGAGACGGGCCGTCTGCAGTGACGCGTCGTACGACGCCCTGGGCGACCGAAACTGGCTGACCATGCCGCCTTTCGGGACGGCAGATCGTACGGCGTGATACACGGCGCCGGCGACGGATGCGGGAGGTCCGCCGGTCCGCACGATCATGAGGCCCGCCCCGCAGCCGAAATGGCGCGCGACCGTCAGGAGGGGCGTATCGTCGACCGTCGAGTCGGTCCCGTCCACGTGGGGGCCGACCACGCCGACCACCCGGACCCACGGCGCGTTCGACGAGACCGACCCCAGCTTGATCAGGCGACCCACCGGCGACGTCAGCGGCCAGAGTTTTGCCGCGAGCGTTCGGTTCACGATTGCCGATCCCTCGCCCACCGCATCGCCGGGCTCGAAATCCCGCCCGGCGAGGATGGGAAAGCCGTACACCCTGAAGTAGTCCGGAGTCGTCGCAACGTACCCGAGCGTCATCCCCTTGCCGAGGACGATCTCGATCGGCGCGCCTGGCTGATCCGACGTGACCTCATGATTGACCGGGGACTGCCGTGTCTCCACCGCCGCGTAGCGAACACCCGGCACCGCCGCCACACGGTCCGCCATGTCCGACCAGAATCGGTCACCGCCGCTGAGGCTGTCGCAGGGACGCCGGGGGGTGACGTATCCGTCGAGCATGTGGCCGGCATCGAACGAGAATTTGAATCGCGCTTCGCGATAGAACGCGTCCATCGCGAACGCGGCAACGATCATCACCACCAGGGCCAGCGCGATCTCGCCTACCGTCACGAATCGGTAGAGGCGACCCCGACGCCCGGTGCTCGTTCCCCCGCCGTCCTTCATGGCCTCACTCACGTTCGCTCGCGCGGCATGCACCGCGGGGAGGATACCCGCCGCGAACACGGTCGCCGCCGTCACGGCGACGCCGACCGCCACCACGCGCCAGCTCACGTGCGGTGCGACGAATCCGAGCTGCTGGAGCATGGCCGGCATATGCGCTTCGGCGAGATTCACGCCCCAGACGGAGAGGAGGATGCCCCACAGCCCGCCGAGCACCGCCAGGATGGCCGCCTCGGCGAACACGTGGCGCATGATCGCCCCGCGGCCCGCCCCCAGGGCGAGGCGGACGGCCAGCTCCCGGCGGCGGGCGAGCCCGCGCACGAGCATCAGATTGGCCAGGTTGAGACAGGCGACGAGCAGAACGAAGGTCGACACGAGCGCCGTCGCGACCACCCCCTCGGCCGGCCGCCGCGGTCGGGGCTGGAGCGGAAGCAGTCGATACACGAACATCGCGGGATTGCCGTCGTAGCGAATGGCGAATTGCCGAGCCAGCGCGCCGAGCTGTGACTCCACACGCGCGCGCGTGTCGCCCGACTTGAGTTCGAGGAGTACGCCTGACGGCCCCGGACCGTCGGCTGAGCCCTCCAGCGCACGTGGCATCGCCAGCCAGATAGCCGCGCCCATCGGGTAGGACATGGCCGGCGGCATGACCCCAATGACGCCGTATGTGCGGCCGTTGAACGACAGGTGCAGACGGGCGAGGTTGGGGTCGCCGTCGAAAGCGGTCTTCCACAACTGATAGCCGATGACCGCCGCTTCGGCGTCGGCCGACACGTCGCCGGCCAGGTTGAACACACGGCCGACCACCGGCTTCACGCCGAGCGCTTCGAACAGGCGCGTTCCAACCGTGGCGGCTTCGACCGTGGCCAGATGGCCGTTCGCTTCGGCAACCCCGAGCACGGCCGTGTAGGGAACGAGGTTCGCATAGAGATCGGTGCGCGCCCGCACGCCGAGGTACATCGGCCGGTTGACCCACACCTTGCGGCGCGTCATGCCGTATGAAGAGAGCGCGAACAGCCGGGCCGGCTGCGCGTACGGGACGTAGGGATGGAGGACGGCGTCGATCACCGACAGCATCGTCGTATTCAGCCCAATCGCGAGTCCGAGCGACAGCACGGCGATAGCCACGAAGGCGGGACTGCGGCGGAGCGACCGCAGCGCCGCCAGCACGTCGTGGTGCCCGGTGAAGAGGCGCTCGAGGAGCGAGGTGCGCGTTCGGTGCGGCCGCCTCACGTCGCCCTCAGGACGTTGGTGCGTCCGCCGCGAGCGCGGTCAGGCACGCGCACGATCGGCGCAGCCGGCGCGACCACCGTTGGCGGGACCTCGGCCCCGGAGGCAGGACGCTTGAGCGAAGCAGGATGGGTGGCACGATCGGGCAGAAGCCGCATCGCTCTCCTGGCTGGCAGACGTCGGCGTCGCTGGACAGTGCGGGAGCCGTGCCACGATAGAACCCGGTCCTCGAGAGCGCAACCGCCGATTTCCGAGAACTGGAAACTGCCGACGACTCGCCGGCGGCTCACGGTCGACCGTATACGATCGGCCGTTCACCGTCCTCTGTCTGTGATCCCGCTCGCGCTCAGCGCGTGAGTCCCAGCGTCTGCAGCCAGCCGGGCAGGCCGGGATAGTTGGGGTCGATCCGCGCCACCTGGATCGCCGCCGCCCGCGCACCCTGCAGATTGTGGGCAAGGGCATAGGCCAGGGAGAGTTGGTACAGCGCGGCCGCGTCGCGCGGGTCGAGCTGCGATGCCTGCTGCAGATACCCGATGGCGTGCGGATAGTCGCGGGCCCGCGCCGCGGCCATCCCGAGCTCGAACGCGGTGTACGCCGTGGGCTGGATGGTGTACGCTTGCTGCAGGTAGTGCAGGGCGCGCGTCGTGTCGTGCATCGCGAGGAGCGCATGACCGGCCAACCGGTACGGCGGCTCCGCGAGCGGCAGATCCCGGATCAGCCCCTGGTATTCTGCCAGCGCCGAATCGGCGAACCCCCGCGTCTCGTAGCTCTGCGCCACGTCGAGCTTCGCCTGCCGCCACGGCAGCCCCGCCGAGGCGAGGAAGGCCAGGCTGTCCACCGGGCCCGTCGGGCGGTAGGTGTCGCGGTAGTCGCTGTCCTGCGCCGCGGGGACGAAGGGCCAGCGCGTGGTGAGCGTCTTCACGGTGTGCGCCACCATCAGCCGGTCGAACGGCGTGAGATCCATGCCCGCCACGTACGTGCTCCACGACTTGAGCGCGCCGAGGTGCACCGGCCGGCCCAGGAACTTCGCGCTGTCGAGCGCATCGAAGAACTCGTGCCCGATCAACGCGACTCCCGCCTGGTTTGGATGCAGATGCTCCAGGATCAGGTTGTACCCGATGATGCCTCCCGGTGACGCCGCGCGGAACGCCGCGTTCACGGGCACATACGTCGCGTCCTCTTCCTTCGCGACCTGGCGGATCACGTCGTTGAACGCGCTCGGCGCCCGGAATCGGACCACGTCGAGGTCACGCGCCCGCACGAACAGCCGCTGCGCATCCACGGTGTCGTGGCGTACCAGCGCCTGCTGCGCCGAATCGAACACGGCGTCGGCGCCGCCGGGCGCGGCGTTCGCCGGCGAGGCGAAGGGATGCATCGCCACGTTGCTGGCCAGGCTGGCAATGAACACCGGAACGTGTGCCGCGCGGAATTTCCGCAGGATGCGTTGGAGATTGCTCCGGAACTGATGGATGCCGGCCTCGTAGGCGGATCCGCCGAGGGTGATCTGCTGGTTCCCCGCCACCACCTCCATGAAGCTGGCGGCCTGCTGCTGCCCGGCCGGTGGCTTCGAGAACCGGTGGCGCAGCCACGCGATCCCATCCCGCAGCAGCATGAACGTCCGGAAGTGCTCCAGCCACAGATACGTGCGGACCACCGCCGGGGACGACCCGACGCGCTCCGTCGATCCGACGCCGAGAGCCCCGTAGTACTCGTTGTGCCCCGAGTAGATGAGCACGGCGTCGGGGTGCTGCGCGATCACGGCGTCGGTCTGATCGAGGATCGCATACGTGTTGGTGGCCGGAATGGCGAGGTTGATGACCTCCACTGAGTCGCCCGGCATGATGTCGCGGAGCACGTCCTGGAGCAGGTGCGAGAAGGTGCCGTTCGGCGGCCACGGGAATCCGGCCGCTGCCGACGCACCGAGCACGAACACGCGGAAGCCGTGGGCGGGCTTGTGCGCCGCGAACGGCTCCACGAGCGGACTGGGCGGATGCTGCTGGAGCGAGAAGTACCGCGCGCCGAGATTCGGATTGGGCAGCAGGTAGTCGCCCATGGCCGCGGGGGCGTGCACGAAGACGGGGATCGACCCGCCCGCCCAGGTGGCGCGCAGCACCAGCTCCAGCCCCACCAGCGCCAGGAAGGGCGTCAGCACCGTGATCGTCAGGAAGATCCAGTACCGCGCGCGCGTCATCAGAAGATCGAGTAGATGAACGGGGCCAGCGCCGAGCCCTGCACGAGGATCAACAGGGCGCTGGCGAGAATCAGGAGGACGATGATCGGCAGCAACCATAGCTTCTTGCGCTGCCGCATGAAGGCCCAGAGCTGCCGCAACACACTCAAGGTAGCCATCGCCGATCCTCGGTCAGAACTGCCGTTCGAGCGCCCGGTGCCGCTCCCCGGCATCGCGCGGCACCCGGGGAATCCAGAATGTCTCTGCCGACCGGTCGCGCGCCAGCGGGCTGCGCGCGAAGCTGCGCCGGAGATATCCGATCGGAGTCAACGCTACGTAGTAGATGAGCCCGAGGGCAATCGGGGTCGTCACCCGGCCGATCGCATGTCCGAGTCCCATCCAGGCGCGTTCCAGCGGGCCGAGGCGTGTGGGGACGACCATGCCGAGCAGGAGCAGGAGCGCGCCGACCCCGAACGCCACCTCGGCGGCCACGTCCCGGTGCCGGAGGGCGAGCACCACGGAGATCGCCGCGAAGGCGGCGCCCAGGGTGAACGCGAACTTCATCCCGTCGTATCGGGTCAGTCGAGGGCGAGCGGCCGGTGCCATTGCGCGGGATCCTGAATCGGTTGGCGGTCCTTGAGCAGCACGAACGGCGGCAGCACCAGCGCGTCGAGGTTGGTGCGCATGAAACAGTCGTAGGCGTCGGCCGGGGAGCAGACGATCGGCTCGCCCCGCACGTTGAACGACGTGTTGACGAGCAGCGGGCACCCGGTGCGGGCCGCGAACGCCGTCAGCACAGCGTGCAGCCCGGGACTGCGCTCGGCCGTGACCGTCTGGAGGCGCGCCGTGTAGTCCAGATGCGTGACGGCCGGAATGTCGGATCTCGGCACGTTGAGCCGGTCGATCCCCCACCGCGTGTCCCCCTCGGCCGCGGGCAGACGCCGCTCCTCCCGCACCGGGGCGACGAACAGCATATACGGCGACTCGCCCTCGAGGTCGAAGTATTCCCCGGTGTGCTCGGCGAGCACGCTGGGAGCGAACGGACGGAACCCTTCGCGGAACTTCACTTTCAGATTGATGCGCGCCTGCATGCCGGGATCGCGTGCATCAGCGAGGATGCTGCGGGCGCCGAGCGCCCGCGGCCCGAACTCCAGGGCACCGTCGAACCAGCCGACGACCCTGCCGTCGGCGAGCAGCTCGGCCGCCCGCGAGACGGCGGCCGGACGGTCGAGCCGCTCCCACACGGCGCCGAGGCGCTTCAGGTCCCGCTCGATCTCGTCCGCGTCGTACGACGGACCGAGGAGAGCCCCGCGCATGGCGTCGTGCATTCCGTCAGGCTCGCGCGGCACGTCGAAATACTGGTGCCACGCCATGAGCGCGGCCCCGAGGGCGCCGCCGGCGTCCCCGGCCGCCGGCTGTACCCAGATGCGGTCGAACACGCCAGCCCGGAGCAGCTTCCCGTTGGCCACCGCGTTCAACGCCACGCCGCCGGCCAGGCACAGATTCGGCAGTCCGGTTTCACGCCGGGCCGTGCGCGCCATGCGCAGCACGATCTCTTCGCACACTTCCTGCACCGACCGGGCCAGGTCCATCTCGCGCTGCGTGAGCTTCGATTCCGGCTCGCGCGGCGGACCGCCGAACAGCGCCGAGAACGCCTCGTTGGTCATGGTCAGCCCGCCCAGGTAGTTGAAGTAGCGCTGGTCGAGCGTGAACGAGCCGTCGCTGCGCAGCTGCATCAACTCGCGGTAGATGGTGTCGACGTACCTCGGCTCGCCGTACGGCGCGAGCCCCATGAGCTTGTACTCGCCGGAGTTCACCCTGAACCCGGCGTGATACGTGAACGCGGAATAGAGCAGGCCGAGGGAGTCGGGCCAGTGCAGCTCCTGCTGCAATTCGACGTCGGCGCCGCGGCCGACACCGATGGACGCGGTGGCCCACTCCCCGACGCCGTCGATCGTGAGGATCGCGGCCTCGCGAAAGGGAGATGGCAGGAATGCGCTCGCCGCGTGCGCCTCATGGTGCTCCGTGAACAGCACCCGTCCCTTGAAGCCGTTCACGCCGCGGCGAATCGTGCGCTCGATGTCGAGGCGGTCGCGCGCCCACAGAGGGGCGCCGTGGCGGAACGAGGCGAGTCCGTACGGCGCCGTCCAGAGAAAGGTCTCGAACACGCGGTCCAGTTTCAGCAGCGGCTTGTCGTAGAACGCCACGGCCTCGAGTTGCGCCGGGCCGATGCCGGCGGCCCGCAAACAGAAGTCCACCGCCCGCTGCGGGAACGCCTCGTCACCCTTCTTCCGGGAGAACCGTTCTTCCTGGGCGGCCGCCAGCACGATGCCGTCGCGCAGGATGCACGCAGCACTGTCGTGATAGAATGCGGAAATGCCGAGGAGGAAGCGCGGCATGGGAGAGACGGCAAGGCGCGGCAGCGGGGGCATCCGGGCGCGTACACCCTCGGCGCTCCGGAAGGGCCGCGCAGTACGTCTGGGATAATAGGTGCGCCCGGGTGTCCGTGAAAGGCGCCGGAGGCGCGTCGCTTGAACCGTCCGTCGCGTTCCGATAGGTTTCGCGTCTACCCGCGCGCGTAGCTCAGCTGGATAGAGCGTCGGCCTCCGGAGCCGAAGGTCACAGGTTCGAATCCTGTCGCGCGCGTCATCTTGTGTTTCCATCGCACGATTGCGCGCCCGGCGGGTCCCGGGCGCATCCGCCGTCAGGTGCTCCCCCCAGGCGGAATCCAGCGCCGATCCGGGATCGACGCCGACCCTCCCGAACCGTTCAGGTCTCAACCGAAAGTCGTCAGCCGCCAGCGTTTCATGTCATCGCCGTCCTCTTCGCCGGCCGTCGTCAGCATCGCGGAACTCAAGCGCAAGCCGCTTCCCGCCCTCTTCGAGATGGCGCAGGAGCTTGGGCTGAGCGAGGTCGAGACGCTGCAACGCCACGATCTGACGTTCCGCGTCGAGCAGGCCATGCTCGCCAACGGCACGGTCCTCACCGGCCAGGGGGGGCTGGAGGTGCTCCCCGAGGGGTACGGATTCCTGCGCAGTCAGGATTACAACTATCTGAACGGTCCGGACGACATCTACGTCTCGCCGTCGCAGGTCAAGCGGTTCGGGCTCCGGACCGGCGACACCGTGCAGGGACAGGTCCGGCCGCCGAAGGAGTGGGAGCGGTACCTGGCCCTGTTGAAGGTCGAGTCGGTCAACGGCGACGACCCCGAGCTGGCCAAGGACCGGGTTCCCTTCGACAACCTGCGTCCGCGCTATCCCGAGGGGCGCCTCCGGCTGGAGGTCGAGAGCGGTGATCTGAGCATGCGCGTCATGGATCTGATCGCGCCGATCGGCAAGGGTCAGCGCGGCCTCATCGTGTCGCCGCCGCGCGCCGGCAAGACGATCCTCCTGCAGAAGATCGCCAATGCCATCGCCGAGAACTATCCCGAGGTCGTGCTCATCGTCCTGCTGATCGACGAGCGACCGGAGGAAGTGACCGACATGAAGTTCACGGTTCGGGGCGAGGTGATCAGCTCGACGTTCGACGAAGCGCCGCAGCGGCACGTGCAGGTGGCCGACATGGTGATCGAGAAAGCCAAGCGCTTGGTGGAGAGCAAGAAGGACGTGGTGATCCTGCTCGACTCGATCACGCGGCTGGGACGCGCCCACAACGCCGTCGTGCCGCACTCGGGCAAGATCATGTCGGGCGGCGTCGACGCGAAGGCCCTCGAGAAGCCGAAGAAGTTCTTCGGGGCCGCCCGCAACATCGAGGACGGCGGTTCGCTCACGATCATCGGGACGGCCCTCATCGAGACGGGCTCGCGGATGGACGAGGTGATCTTCGAGGAGTTCAAGGGCACGGGCAACATGGAGCTGATCCTCGACCGCAAGATCGCCGAGCGCCGCATCTATCCGGCCATCGACATCAACCGCTCCGGCACCCGCAAGGAAGAGCTGCTGTTCACCAGGGAAGAGTTGAACCGCGTGTATCTCCTCCGCACCTTCCTCGGGGACATGCCGGAGACCGAGGCGATCGAATTCCTGCTCAAGCAGATGTCGCGCTCGAACAACAACCGGGAATTCTTCGCCCAGATGGCGCAGGGCGGATGAACGCCGGGACGCGCGATCGGGGCCGGTGGCTCGCGGTGGACTGGGGCGAGCGGCGCATCGGGCTCGCGATCAGCGATCCCACCGGCACGATCGCCTCGCCGGCCGGTCACATCACGCGCCGCGCCGGCAAGCGTCCGCCGATCGCCGAGTTGATCCGGCGGGCCGAGTCGCTCGACGCCCGCGCGTTCGTGCTCGGGCTTCCCCTGGACGGCGAGGGACACGACACGCCACGCGCCGCCGAGGTCCGACACGTGGCCGCCGAGCTCGAGAAGCGCACCGGTCTGCCGGTGCAACTGCTCGACGAGCGGTTCACCACGGCCGCCGCCCTGCGTGCCGTGCACGAGATGGGCGGATCCACCCGCGGCCGCAAGGGCGACGTGGACGCCCTCGCCGCCACCGTGCTGCTGCAGCACGCCCTCCGTCATGAACCGTAGACACCTCGTGCTCGCCGTGGCCATGCTCGGCACCGCCCTCGCCGTGGGCGGGTGCGCCACGAGCGACCGCACGACCGCCCGGGTCGTCGTCCCGTCCGGTGCGACGGTGCGCGACGCCGCCGATTCGCTGGCGAGCGCGGGCGTCGTCCGCTCGGCGCGCCTGTTTCGCGTCTATGCCTGGCTGCGCGGCGGGGACCGCCGCATCCGCGCCGGGACGTACGACATCCGCCGGGGGGACAGCTGGCGCACGGTTCTGGCGATGCTGCGCGAGGGTCGCGGACTCGTCCACACGGTGACTGTGCCGGAGGGGTTCTCCCTCCGCCAGATCGAGCCGTTGCTCGCGGAGAATCTCGACGTGCCGATCGATTCGGTGACCGTCGCCGTGCACGATACGGTGCTGCTGGACAAGCTGGGCCTCAGGACGCCGACGCTGGAGGGCTACCTCTTCCCCGACACATACTCGTTTCCCGAGGGCACGACGGCGCGCCAGGCCGTGCAGGAGATGGTGCGACGCTTCGAGCACGAGTGGAAGCCCGCCTGGACGGCGCGGCTCGACACGATCGGCATGTCGCGGAACGCCGTGATGACGCTGGCCTCGATCGTCGAGAAGGAAGCGAAGCTGCCGGAGGAGCGGCCGGTCATTGCCGCCGTCTACCTGAACCGCCTCAAGGCCGGCATGCTCCTGCAGGCCGACCCCACGGTGCAGTATGCGCTGCCCCACCACGTGCAGCGGCTGCTGTACAAGGATCTGCGCGTGAAGTCGCCCTACAACACGTACCTCCATCCGGGGCTGCCGCCGGGACCGATCGGGTCCCCCGGCGCGGCGAGCATTCGCGCGGCGCTCTACCCGGCCAACGTGCCGTTCAAGTATTTCGTGGCGGCCCCCGACGGCCACCACGAGTTCCGCGTGACCTACCGCGAACACGAGGCGGCGGTGCGCGAGATCCGGCGGGAGCGCGCCGAGGAAGAGCGGAAAGCGAAGGCGGCGCGCACACATCCCGTGCACGTCGGGCCGCGCTGAGCGGCGCGGTGCCCACCCACGCCGTGGTGTCGGCCCGCGGGGCGCTTCGCTGGGCGCGCGGGCATCCGTGGATCTACCGGAGCGACGTGGCCGTACGTCCCGGGGCCGAAGCGGGCATCGTGCCGGTGCAGGACCGGCGCGGTAAGCCGCTGGGTTCGGCGCTGTGGAGCCCGCGTTCGGAGATCTCCCTGCGTCTGCTGGAACCCGACCCACAGGTGACGATCGACGACGCGTGGTGGCGGCGGCGGATCGGCGCCGCGTTCGCGCGCCGCGAGCCCCTCCACGGCCTCGCGAACGCGTACCGTCTGGTCCACGGCGAGGGGGACGGACTCCCGTCGCTCATCTGCGACCGCTACGACCGGTGGCTGGTCGTGCAGCTGCTGAGCGCCGGCCTCGAACCGTCGCGCGCGGTCATCGTCGCGGCGTTGCAGGCGTTGGCCGACCCGGCCGGCATCCTGGCCCGCCATGATGCCGCCGTGCGGGAGAAGGAAGGGCTGCCCCGCGAGGTCGAACTGCTGGCCGGCGACGTGCCCCGGGAGATCGAGGTGGAAGAGCACGGAATCCGCTACCTCGCCGCGCCGTGGGACGGACAGAAGACCGGAGCCTTCCTCGACCAACGGGAGAATCGGGCACGCATCGGGGCACTCGCCCGCGGGCGCGCCCTCGACTGCTTCAGCTACCACGGGTCGTTCGCGATGCACCTGGCGCCGCGCGCCGAGCGGGTGACGGCGCTCGACAGCTCGGCCGCGGCGCTGGAGCGCGCCGCGCAGAACTGCGCGCTGAACGGATTCACCAACGTGGATCTCGTCGAGGCCGATGCCTTCGATTATCTGCGGCGGGCCGCGCGGGAGGGGCCACGGTTCGACACCATCGTCCTCGATCCGCCGGCCTTCGCGAAGACGAAGGGGGCTCTCGCCGCCGGCATTCGTGGCTACAAGGAGATCAACCTGCGGGCGATGCGGCTGCTGAACCCGGGCGGTCTCCTGTTCACGGCAAGTTGCAGCTTCCATCTCACCAAGGCGCGCTTTCTCGAGATGCTGGAAGCCGCGGCCGCCGACTCGGGACGCCGGCTGGCGCTGCGTGAGATGGTCGGCCAACCGCTGGACCACCCCGAAGTCCTCACGATCCCCGAGACGGGGTACATCAAGGGGGCGATCGTCGAAGCGATGGACTGAGCCGCGCGGCGCGTCGGAGCCCCGGTAGCCCGCGCCGGCCGGCTTTCTCGCGACCGCGCACTCACCGCCGCTGGCACGTCGGGCAGTAGTAGGTGGAGCGGCCCGCCTGCACGATGCGGCGGATCGGGGTTCCGCAGCGGCGGCAGGCCCGTCCCTCGCGGTCGTACACGTCCAGTCGGGCCGAGCCGGCGATTCGATACCGCGCCCCCGTGGCCCGACGAAGGACGGCACGCACGGCGCGGATGAGCCGGTCCAGACGCATGCGCGAAAGAGACGACGCGCGGGTCCGGGGGTTGATCCCGGCCCGCCACAGCGCCTCGGCCGCATAGATGTTGCCCAATCCCGCGATCACGCGCTGGTCGAGGAGCGCCGATTTCACGGGGCCGCGGCGGGTCCGGAACGAGGTCCACAGGTAGCCGGCATCGAGCCCGGGGTCCGACGGCTCGAGACCGAGGGCGAGTTGCGGTGGCGAATCGGCGGGATGGAGGTCCAGCGTCGCCAGCGCCCGCGGGTCCTCGAGCACGAGGCGGCGTCCGTCGTCGAGCGTGAATTCGGCACGTGCGAACCGGGGGAGCGGCGCCGCGGCGGGCACCACCGACCAGTCGCCCGTCATGCGGAAGTGCGCGTGCAGCACGCGGCCGTCCGCGAACCGCAGCAGCTGGTGTTTGCCGCGGCGCTCGACGTCGGCGATGCGCGCGCCTTCCAGCGTTCGCGCGGCCGCCGGGGACAGGCGGCGGCGCAGGCTGGCGTGCTGAACCATCACGCGGCGGATCACCCGCCCGCGCACCGCGCGGCGCAGCAGGCGGACGGCACGTTCGACTTCGGGAAGTTCCGGCATGGGCGGGTGGGCGTTGACGCGGGACCGATGACCGGGCAAGATGCGCCAGTGCCCCCACGAACTCAATCGGACCGCGATCCGCTCCGCGCCGGCGGCGTGCGCGCGAACGAAGTGCGGCGCGTCCTCGGCCTGGTGCTGGTGCTCAACGGCCTGGTCGTCGCCGTCAAGCTCGTCGTCGGCCTGCGCACGCACTCCCTCGCGGTCCTCGGCGCCGCGATGGAATCCGCGCTCGACACGCTGAACAACGTCGTGGGGATGACGCTCGTGTCGATCGCGGGCCGGGGACCCGACGAGGACCATCCGTACGGGCATGCGAAGTTCGAGTCGATGGGCACGGTCGGGATCGTCGTGTTCCTCTCCATCTCGTGCTTCGAGTTGTTGCGCAGTGCCATCACGGCCCTGGTCCGGGCGCGGCCGCTCCACGCGGCGACGGGGGCGGAGCTCGGCGTCATGGCCGCCACCCTCATCGTCAACGTCGGCATCGTGTGGTACGAGCGGAGACGGGGGCGGGCCCTCGCGAGCGCGTTCCTGGTCGCCGACGCGGCGCACACGACCAGCGATCTCGTCGTGACCCTGCTCGCCATCTCCGCGCTGCTGCTGACCCGGGCCGGCGCTCCACGCGCCGACGCCGTACTCGGGATCCTCGGGGTGCGTGACATCCGATCCCGCTCGACCGCGTCCGGGCAGCTGTTCGTGGAGTTGACGATCGTGGTTGACGGACGGTTGACCGTGCAGGAGGCCCACGCCCTTGCCGATGCGGTGGAAGCGGCCGTGGGACGCACGGCCGGGAGTGCCGAGGTCGTGGTGCACATCGAGCCGGAATAGGTGAAGTCCCGCTTGCGCGGCGACCGCGGCGATACAACATTTGTGAGTCCACACCAGAATGCGCATGCTCCCGCGACCGCAGCGGTCCCTTCGATACGAGTACGAGCTGTACGTCGAAGAGGAAATCGAGAACTACAAGGAATCGATTCCGCGTTCCGCGCTGCTGAGCGTCGGTGACGAGGCGGTTTCGCGGCTCAGCTCTGGGGACCAGATCCTGCTCACCGAACTCGTGCTGTGCGACGAGGTGAACCGGATCATCTTCAAGCGCCTCCGGCTGCCCGGCTACGACACGTGGCGTCGGAAGCGGATGAAGCTCGCCAAGGAGCTCCGGCGTCCGGAGCACTGGGGGCTGACCGCCGATCACCCCGCCGTGCGCGCCATGTCGCAGACGTCCGAAGGCCGGGTCCTCGTGGCGGGAGAATCGGGGGAGGGCTCGGCCCTGTTCCTGGCGGCGAACGGGTGCCAGGTGACGGCGGTGCATCGCGAGCACGACACCCTCGCTCGTGTCGTGCACGCCGCGAGCGAAGCCGGCCTCGCCGAGCGCGTGCGCGCCGTCGCCGCGGACCTGACCACGTGGGAGCCCGACGCGCCGCTGACAGCGGTGATCTGCACCCCGACCGCGCTGGCCGGCCTCACGATGAAGGCGCGGCGGCGGGTGATCGAGATCCTCCAGTCGGCGACGGCCGACGGCGGGGTGCACCTGGTACAGACCCTCGCAGCCGGGCGCCGCAAACACCCCTCCCTCGATGAGCTCCACACGCGCTATCGCGGCTGGTCGGTGACGGTGAGCGCGGAGCCCGGTGCCAACGGCGTGAACACGTTCATGGCACGGAAGGCGATCGCCTAGCGTATCGGAAGGACACGCTTTTCGCGGGGAGATGTGTGTCAACGAGCGACAGCCGGCAGAATCTTCATCACCGGCGTCGCTCGTTTCGTCTTGATCGACAAGGAGTTAGCAACTGACCCGATGTGGCATCCGGTGTGCTATGACGCACGGTGCTCTCGCAGCCGCAGTGGCCGCGAAGCCGGGGCGAGCGGCGAACCGTTCTCGCCGCTCCGCCCCGGGTATCCCGAAGGAGCGGCCGTGGTGACCCATATAATGAAGGATGATCGGAAGGTGTCGAAGGAGCTGGAGCCGGTGGGGATCGTCATCTCGCAGGGATGGCACGAGGAGAAGCCGACGGTGTTCAGCGCGTACGTCTGGGGCCCGGCGCCAGAAGAAGGCGCGGGAAGCGGGAAGCCCGTGGCCGCGTGAGTCCCGCCGTGGCCGACGAACCGGAGCGCCGGTGATCGCACGCGATCGCCGGCGCTTCTTTCTGTCGGCAGCCATCGAGGGCGTGGATGCAAGAAAGCCGGCGCGGGTGCGCCGGCTTTCTCGATACCACGACGAAGAGAGAACTACTTTCTCTTCTTGCGGCCGCCCTTCTTGGCCGCCTTTTTCGCGCCACGACGCTTCTTCGTGGCTTTCTTGGCGGTCTTGCGGCCCTTCTTCGCCGCTTTCTTGGCGCCCTTACGGGCCTTCTTTGCAGCTGCCATGGTCAATTCTCCAATATTGGAGGTTGATCTACTCGACCGATCCCCCGGTGGATCGGTGAGTCGACGACCGGAAGCCGGAGCCTCCGACCGTCGCCGCACCCGCCTCCGCGGAGACGGGTGAAGCCGTGACCCAACGCATCAGCTTCTGCGATGGGAAGACTGCATGGATGTGGACCACGTGGTGCCGCCTGAACCCAACGACGATTCAGAAATCGAAACGCCACGCACCCGGAGGCACGTGGCGTCGATCATCGCAGTCTGCGGCGCGGCGTGAAGGGAACGCGGCGAACGCCGGCGCACGATGCGCGACGCTGCGGACGCGGACGAAGAAACTCGGGGGACGCTGACGGTGCGGGCGACAGCCGCTGTTGCGGCCTGCGACCGGTGCAAAAGGAGAAACGCTCGTCGCGATGAATCCACCGAGTATCCTCGCATTCGCGTCAATAGTTACTCCGCGCGAATATAGGAACGTGCCAAGTTGCGCGCAATAGCGAATTTACGACGCGCGCACCATCGATGCGACGGACTTCCGCCCTTCGTTTCACGATGCGAGTTTCCAATCGCGCCGTGCATCGCGGCGCCAATCATCACAACAGAGAATCAGCAGCGAGGCACACGTGAGAGCGCTGGTCAAGGAAACTGCGGCTCCCGGTTTCAAGCTGAAGAGCGTCCCGGAACCGACGATCAGGGACGATGAAGTGCTCATCCGCGTTCGGGCCGCCGGCGTCTGCGGCACCGACGTCCACATCTACGAGTGGGATGCGTGGGCGCAGGGACGATGCCGTCCGCCGTTCGTGGTCGGGCACGAGTTCGCAGGCGAGGTCGTGCAGGTCGGGAACCTCGTCACCGACGTCCACGAGGGTGATCGGGTCACGGCCGAGGGGCACATCGTGGATGGGCGGTGCCTGCTCTGCCGGACGGGCAATTCGCACGTCTGTCCGCACACGCGCATCATCGGGGTCGATCGCGACGGGTGCTTCGCCGACTACATCGCCATGCCCGCGACGAACGTCTGGCACCTGGACGACAACGTGTCGTTCGACGTCGGCGGAATCCACGATCCGATGGGGAATGCCTTCCACACGACGCTCACGGCCGAGATCCCCGGGTCGACGGTCCTGATCACCGGCTGCGGGCCGATCGGCCTGTTCGCCGTGGGCATCTGCAAGGCCGCGGGCGCCTCGCGGATCATCGCCTCGGACGTGAACGAGACGCGGTTGGCCCTCGCCCGCCGCATGGGAGCACACGACGTCGTGCACCCCGACGAGGCCGGCGCCGCCGTGCGCGCGGCAACGGACGGGTTGGGGGTCGACGTCGTGCTCGAGATGTCGGGCGTGCCGTCGGCCATCCACCAGGCCTTGGAACTGGTCCGGGTGGGCGGTCGGGTCCAGATGCTCGGCATCCCGTCGCAGTCGATCGAGGTCAACCTGGCCACGGAGGTGATCTTCAAGGGGATCACGATCTACGGCGTCGTGGGACGCCGGATGTACGACACGTGGCACCAGGTGACCCGGTTCCTCCGCTCCGGCATGTTCGATCCCACCCCGGTGATCACGCACCGTTTCCCGCTGGAAGCCGCCGATGAAGCCATCGATGCCATCAGGACGGGGGCCGCGGGAAAGGTGATCTTCGAAATCGCGTGAACGAGAGAGGAGTCACGGTCGCATGTCCATCAATCAGCGCTTCGTCACCGAACTCGGCGCCACGATCGACCAGCTGAAGGCCGATCGCGTCTACAAGCGCCTCAACCACCTGGAGTCGCCGCAGGCCGCCCGCGTGAAGATGGAGGGCCGCGGCGACGTCATCATCCTCTCCTCCAACAACTACCTGGGCATGTGCACCGAGCCCGCCGTGGTGCAGGCCGGCATCGATGGCCTGAAGCAGTTCGGGGCGGGCACCGGCAGCGTGCGCTTCATCTGCGGCACCTTCACCGTGCACCGCGACCTCGAGGCGGCCCTCGGCCGCTTCGTCGGTTGCGAGGGCTCGATGAGCTACGTCTCGGCGTGGAACGCCAACGAGGGACTCACGGCGACGATCGTGCAGGAGGGCGACGTCGTGCTGAGCGACGCCCTCAACCATGCGTCGATCATCGATTCGATGCGGCTCGCCAAGGCGATCACGAAGTGCACGACGGGCGTCTTCGCGCACGGCGACATGGACGACCTGCGGGCGAAGCTGGAGCAGGCGAAGTCCGCCAAGCGCCGGCTCATCTGGACCGACGGCGTGTTCTCGATGGAGGGTGCCATCGCCAAGCTGCCCGACCTCGTGCAGTTGGCCCGCGACTACGACGCGGTGCTGATCGTCGACGACTCCCACGCCACCGGCGTGCTCGGCCAGGGAGGACGCGGCACCGCCGAGCATTACGGTCTCCTCGGCGAAGTGGACGTCATCACCTCGACGCTCGGCAAGGCCCTCGGTGGCGCCGCCGGAGGGTTCACCGCCGGCCCGGCCGTGCTCGCCGACTATCTGACACAGCGCTCGCGCCCCCAGCTCTTCTCGAACGCCCTCCCTCCCACGGTCGCCGCCAGCGCCCTCGCTGCCGTCACGTTCATCGAGCAGCATCCCGAGCGCGTGCAGACCCTCCGCGACAACGCTCGGTACTTCCGCGAGCAGATCATCGAAGCCGGCTTCAAGCCCCTGGCGGGCGAGACCCCGATCATCCCCATCATCGTCGGTGAGACGGCCGCCGCCATCCAGATGTCCGACATGCTGCTCGACGAAGGCGTGTTCGTCACCGGATTCGGATTTCCGGTGGTGCCGCAGGGACAGGCGCGGGTCCGCTGCCAGATCTCGGCCGCCCATACGAAGGCCGACCTCGACCAGGCCATCGAGGCCTTCAAGCGCGTGGGACGGAAACTGAAGCTCGTATAGCGGCCGCAGACCGGCGGCACGTGGTCTGCGTCACCAACTCCCGCCCGCCCACCATCGTGGTGTGACCCGGTGGGCGGGGGCCTCGTCCGTGTGTCAGGGCGCCGGAGACCGGCCGCCCCCGACTTCACCCCGAGGCTTCGTATGAAAGCGATCCGTTCGCTGGCAGCTGTCGTCGCGGTGCTGACACTCGCTCCGGCAACCGGCATGGCCCAGAACGCCCGCCCCTTCCAGAACTCCTGGTACTGGGGCCTCAAGGGCGGCGGCACCTTCGTTTCCTCGCCGAGCCAGTCCAGCGTGACGGCCGGCATGGTCGGCATCGACTGGCTGATCACGCACGAACGGGCCGGGCTGTACGTCTCCTTCGACCAGTCGTTCCTCTCCCAGTACGCGATCCTCG
The DNA here is from genome assembly GCA_046704805.1 of Gemmatimonadaceae bacterium. GTDB lineage: Bacteria > Gemmatimonadota > Gemmatimonadetes > Gemmatimonadales > Gemmatimonadaceae > JAGWRI01. The sequence goes on along the minus strand of JBJKRG010000297.1, from coordinate 2,724 downwards.
CCGACTCGGTGAACGCCGGGGACACCCCGACCGAGGTGAACCTGAAGGACATGCGGCGCCTGAGCATCGCCCTCATGGCGTACCCCGGCGACTGGCAGCGCTTCCACCCCTACGCCGGCCTCGGCATGGTCTACGCGCAGGTCGGATCGGTCAAGCCGCTCGGGACGTACGCCTCCACGGACCAGTACACGCTCGCGCAGCAGATCATCACGGCCGGCAAGTCGGTGTTCTCGCCGATGTTGATGCTCGGCGCGCAGATGGACTACGGCAACACCGCCATCTTCGTCCAGGCCATGGGCTGGCAGGGGAACCAGAACTTCCTGCTCTCCGCGGTCGGCAGCGGTGCCAACGGATCCGTCGAGGTCGGCCTCCGCTACAATTTCGGCACCTCCATCGCGCAGGATCGCTGAGCAGCCGGTCCGCGATCTTCAGACGGGCGCGGGTCCATCGGATCCGCGCCCGTTGTGCATCCCCGGCCGCGGTCAGCGCGTCGCCGGCTTCCGGTCGAGAACGATCTCGATCACGCGCAGCATGTTGCCGCCGAGGACCTTCGCCACGTCGGCCCCGGTGTATCCGCGGTCGAGAAGCCCCTGGGCGATGTTCGGCAGGTAGGTGACGTCGAGCACGTCCGCCGGGAGCAATCCGTCCACGCCGTCGAAGTCGCTGCCGAGCCCGACGTGGTCGATGCCGGCGACGCGGGCGATGTGGTCGATGTGGTCGATCAGGACCGAGAGCGGCAGCCGCGGCAGGGCCGCAAACCCCTCGGCGAGACGCTTGCGGTACGCCGCGTCGATCCCGGCCGTGTCCGCACCCGGCCGGGCCAGGGCCGCCGTCCGCGCCGCTTCGGCGGCCGTGTGCAGGCTGTCCACGCGTGCGCCCAGCCCGGCGTCCAGAAACGCCGAGAAGAAGTTCACCGCCACCACGCCGCCGTTGCGGGCCACCGCCCGGAGCATGGGGTCGGTCAGGTCGCGCGGATGGCCGCCAAGGGCGCGGGCACTCGAGTGTGACGCGATGATCGGATCCTTCGACGTCGCGATCACGTCGTAGAAGGTGGAATCGGAAACATGTGAGACGTCCACGAGCATGCCCAGCCGGTTCATCTCGCGCACCACCTGCTTCCCGAAGTCGCTGAGCCCCTCCGTCCGCGTGCCGCCAACGCCGATCGACGACCCCGCCCAGTCGTTCCCGTTGTTCCAGGTCAGCGTCATGTACCGGGCGCCCTGCGCGTAGAGCTGTCGCAGGCGGTCGAGGGAGTTCTCGATCGCGTGTCCGCCCTCGACACCGATGAAGATGGCCACCTTGCCTTCGCGCTTGGCGCGGAGGACGTCGGCCGACGTGGTGGCGAGGATCAGTTGATCGGGATGCCGGCCGACGAACGCGTGGACGCTGTCGATCGACGCCTCGACGCGCGCCCAGGACCGGTCCGGGTTCGACGTCGCATACCGGGCATCGACGAATGCCGCGAGAAACACGGCGGTGAGCCCCGATTCCATGAGCCGCGGAAGGTCGGTCTGCCCGCGATCACGGCCGAAGCCAGGCAGGTGCCGGACGTCCGGATCGTAGCCGTCGTCGAGCATGCGGGTCGGCAGGTCGTTGTGCGCATCGATGACGATGGCATCGCGGTAGATGCTGGCGGCGCGCGGCGAGACGGAGGCGTTGGGATATTCCATGCGAGGGTGCTCGCGGCCGCAAGCACCGGCGGCCAGGGCCAGAAGGAGCGCGGTGAGGGGCATCCGCGTGTGGGGTCTCATCGCGTGTACGCCTGCCGCGAGAAATGCGGCGGCGTGCGCGAGACGAACGGGTCTCCGGCGACGGCGAACCGCAGCGGCCAGTCGGCAGCCCGCCGGATGCCGATACGTGGCGTGACGAGCACGTCGGCATCCTCCACCGGAATACCGCGCCGGATCAGAATCGGGGCGCGCTGCAGGGACAGGCCGTTGTGTCGGGCGTCGATGCCGAGCGCCGCGCAGAGCTTGGCCGGTCCGTTGGTGAGGTCGGTTTCCCGCCGCACGCCGGCGCGCCGGGCGCGTATCAGCGCGATGCCCTCGAGTGGAGCGAGTGCGCGGATGAGCACGGCGCTCGGGAGTCCCCGCCGGCGGGTCACGGCGTTCACGCACCAGTGCATTCCATAGATGAAATAGACGTACGCCGTTCCGGGCGGCCCGTACAGCGGCTCCGTGCGGGCCGTGCGACCCGACGCGGCGTGGCACGCCGCGTCGTGCTCACCGAGGTACGCTTCCGTCTCGACGATCCGGCCACCCGCCACGCCGGCCGGCGTGCGACATTCGAGGATGGCCCCGAGCAACTCGCGGGCCACGACCTCGGTGTCGCGTGCGAAGAACCGGGCCGGGAGCACCGGGGCCCGACCGGCGCGCCGCGCATGGCGCGCGGCGCCCACGGTCATCCTTCGGTCGGCTCCGGCTCAGCCGCCTCGGTCTTCGCCGTCTTCCGGGCCGTGCGCTTCCGCCCCCCGCGCTTCCTGGCCGCCGGCTTCGACCCACCCTCACCATCGGATGCCGGCGCGCCGTCCCCATCCGTCGCGGCGGCGGACGCCTGCTTGGCGGCGGTCTTCCGGGCGGTGCGCTTCCGCCCACCGCGCTTCTTGGCGGCCGGCTTCGCCTCGGCTCCCTCGGTGGCAGAAGTACCGTCCGACGCGACCTCGACCACCCCCACGGAGAGCAACTCGGGCGGCGGGACGACGGACTTGCCGCCGTGGCGGCGGCC
>JBJKRG010000296.1:0-3500 GCA_046704805.1 Gemmatimonadaceae bacterium | reverse complement strand
CCGCCGGGTGGTCGGGGCCATCGATCGCTTCGCGGACGCGGTACAACAGTTCCGACGCAGACCACGGCTTGAGCAGCACCGGCAGGCCGTGCGACAGCGCCTCGAGCGCCGCGAGCCGGTCATCCGTGTACCCGCTCATGAATAGAATGGGCAGCGCGGCGTCCCGGTCGCGGATCGTCTCGGCGAACTGGCGTCCGCCCAGGCGCGGCATCACCAGATCGGAGAGGACGAGCGACACGCCCGACTCCGCGGCCGCGAGCCGCTCCAGTCCCTCCTCGCCGTCGGCCGCCGTGACGACGCGGTAGCCGTGCGACGTGAGCACGCGCTCGGCCAGCCGTCGGACGGCGGGATCGTCGTCCACGATCAGCACCAGCTCGCGGCCGCGCGGCAGCGGCGCGGGCACTGCCTCGGCGAGCGCGGTGACCATCGGGTCGTGGGCCACCGGGAAGTACACCTTCACGGTCGTTCCGTGGCCCAGTTCGCTGTAGACGTGCACCATGCCGTTGTGCTGCTTCATGAGCCCGTACACCATCGCCATCCCCAGGCCCGTGCCCTTCTCCCGCTGCTTGCGCGTGTAGAACGGCTCGAAGACGTGGCGCTGCGTTTCCTCGTCCATGCCGGTTCCCGTGTCGGTGACGCAGATGCAGACGTACCGGCCGGGAGTCACCCACGGGTGCGTGCCGACGTATCGGGGGTCGAGGTCGGTCTGTCCCCCGGTGATCGTGAGCCGGCCGCCATCCGGCATGGCATCCCGCGCATTCGTCGCCAGGTTGACGAGGATCTGCTCGAGGGCGCCGCGGTCGGCCCGCATCCGGCCCGCCGCCGGATCGCACCGCCAGACGATCTCGACGTTCGACGGCAGCACGCGGTGCAGCAGCTCGACCGTCTCCCCCACCGCCGCCTCCACGTCGAACGTCGCGTAGGTCAGCACGTCCCGGCGGCTGAAGGAGAGCAGCCGGCGCACCATCGCGGCCCCTCGCTGCGCCGCCGCGCGCATGCTGCTGACCTCGGTCCGCAGCGGTGAATCGGCCGGAAGCTCCAGACCGAGCAGCTCGGACGTGGCCAGGACGACGGTGAGCACGTTGTTGAAGTCGTGCGCAATGCCGCTGGTGAGCTGTCCGACGGCCTCCATCTTCTGGGCCTGGCGCAGCTGGGCCTCCAACGCGTCCTGAGCCGTGACGTCCTCGACGACCATCGAGAAGCCACCCGACGGGCCGAACGGGCGGTCCGCCCGCACGCCGTTGAGGCGGACCCAGATGGTCGAGCCATCCCGCCGCCGCCACTGGGTCCGGACCCCGTTGACGGGCGCCCCGAACTCGGCGTGCTTCCGCGCCAGCCGGTGGTACTCCGCCGGGTGGGCGTAGAGGTCGGGATCGAACCGCAGGCGCAGCAGCTCGTCCGCCGAGTCGTACCCCAGCATCCGCACCAGCGCGGGATTCACGGTCAGGAAGCGTCCGTCCGCCGACGACTCGTACATGCCCAGACTCGCCTGCTCGAACAGCCGGCGGTGCTCGTTCTGCATCTGTCGGGCGGTGGCGCGCTGGAGCAGGGTGCCGAGCACCGCGACGATCCACAGATCGGCGACGGCGACGACGCGTAGCGACGCGGCGGCGAGCACGCCCACTCCGCCCGTGGCGGCGCCGAGCACGACGAGCGGTGTGCACAGCGCAGCGGCCACCCACGGATACCACCGGAACGGCAGCCACAGCCCGACCACCACGACCAGGATGTACAGCGTGCCCGAGCCGGATGGGACCTGCGTGAACCGGTCGACCAGGAAGATCGCCGCGGCGAGCACGGCAATCCCGACCAGCGCGGCGACGTGACGGCCTCGCCCGGGCGGCGGCTGTCGCGTTTCGGCCATGGCGGCGTACTCCGGATGAGGGCGGGCAGGTGGGCGGCGGGGGAGGCCACGTGATTCCGCTCGCGGCCTATGTTAATATGCCCGCTTATCTTCCGCCAGAGTGCATCGGCCTCGCCCGGGACCGGCCTGGTGCGGTCCGTCCGCCGCCGTGCAGGACCCGGGTGAGCACCGATGGCTCGCCGGCCGGCCATCCGGCCGCCGGGTAACGACGTGTAAGGGAGGCCGGAAATTTCAAACGTCCGGGCAGGCTGGGCCGTATGTTCAGAGAGATCGAGCCGGTCGCGCCCTTCGCAGGCCCACGTGTAATGCGGGCGCATCGTGCTTTGCCCTCCGCGACCCCTTAGCCAGGCACCACCCTCGATGCACGCTCCGCAGCAGATTCCGCGTGGACTCCGCGCGTTTCCGGCGCTCGGCGCCGCTCTCGTCATCGCGTCGGCCTGCTCCAAGCCGCAGAAGCGCCCGGCGCAGGCCCCGGTCACGGTCACCGTCGCCGTCGCCCGGCGCACCGATCTCCCGTACAACGTCGAAGCCAACGGCGTCGTGACCCCCATCCAGTCGGCGGCCGTCTCGTCGCAGGTGGACGGGATCGTGACCCGCGTGGCCTTCACGGAGGGGCAGGAGGTTCACACCGGGGACCTGCTGTTCCAGATCGATCCACAGCCGTACGAGAACGCCTACCAGCAGGCGGTCGCGACGTTCGAGCGCGACTCGGCCACGGCGGCCAACGCCGAAGCGCAGCGCGACCGGTATCGCAAGCTGGTGCAGGCGGGCGTGATCACCACCGAGGAAGCGCAGGGGTACGAGACGACGGCGGCCACGACGGCGGCCACGGTCCGGGCCGATCAGGCGGCGGTGGCCACCGCGAAGTTCAACCTCCAGAACACGGCAATCCGGGCACCCATCAGCGGCAAGACCGGCGCCCTGCTGGTGCGCGTGGGAAACCTCGTCCGCTCGGGGAGCGGCCCCCTGGTGGTGATCAACCAGATCCACCCGATCATGGTGCGCTTCTCGGTGCCGTCCTCGGAACTGCCGAGCCTGCTGCACTACGCGCCGAATGGCGGATTGCCGGTCCTGGCGATCCCCGGCGGTGGCACGATGGCCGCGGCTCCCGACTCCAACCTCATGGCCGGGAGCATGGCCGAGACATCGCCGTTGTCTGCTGCCGCGGCGGCCCAGGCGGCCGGGAGCGGGGTGCAGCCGGAGAAGGGGAGGCTGAGTTTCATCGACAACGCCGTGGACACGACCACAGGCACCGTGCAGCTCCGCGCGACCTTCGCGAACACGGATGACAACCTGTGGGTCGGGCAGTTCGCGTCGGTGCAGATGCGCCTCTACATCGAGAAGGACGCGCTGGTGATTCCGGCGCAGGCAGTCGTGACCGGCCAGCAGGGCACGTACGTGTACACGCTGGATTCGGCCAGCAAGGCCCGGCAGCACACGGTGGTGGTGGAGCGCACGGCGGACAACCTGGCGGTGATCTCGGCCGGGGTGTCGGCCGGCGACCGGGTGGTGACCGAGGGACAGTCGCGGCTCACCCCGGGAGCGGTGGCGACTCTGCGCGACTCGGGCACCAGCGACGCGGCCGCCGCCGTCGACCCGCCGGGCGGCGCGGGGACGAGCACGGGACCGGGCGGCG
>JBJKRG010000295.1:0-3313 GCA_046704805.1 Gemmatimonadaceae bacterium | reverse complement strand
GTACGGGGCATTCGCCGCAACGGGGGCCTGCTGCTGGATGAGAAGATCCGCTATGCGGGACAGCCGCTGATCGTCGTCTGCGCCGACACGCTGGCGCAGGCCCGCGCGGCCGCCCGCGCGGTGAAGCTGACCATCGAGCCGGCGCCGCACGTCATCACGCCCGAGCAGGCCGTCGCCGAGGGTGCGCCCGCCGTGCGGTCGTCGGGCAACGTTTCCCCACGGTCGCCGCGGATCATTCGCCGCGGCGACGTCGACGCGGGCCTGCGCGACGCCGAGGTGACGATCACGCGCGAGTACCGGACGCCGGTGGCCCTGCACAGCGCGCTCGAGCCGCACGGCGCGGTGGCCGAATGGGAGGGGGACCGCCTGACCGTCTGGGAATCCACGCAGGGCATCTTCAACACGCGCGCCGATCTGGCGCGGGCCTTCGGGCTGGCGGCGTCGCAGGTGCGCGTGCGCCAGGATTACATGGGTGGAGGATTCGGGGCCAAGAACGGTGCCTCGGCGAGCGCGTACATCGCCGCCGCCCTGTCGCGAAAGACCGGCCGCCCCGTGCGCTGCGTGTTCGACCGCGAGGGCGAGCAGACCGACGCCGGCAACCGGTCGGCCACGATTCAGCGCGTGACCCTGGGCGCGAAGCGCGACGGCACGCTCACGGCCATCCGGCTGGACGCGACGATCCCACTCGGTGTGTCGGGATGGGAAGCGGGGCCGGCACGCGTGTATCACGAGTTGCACGCCTGCGCCAACGTCTGGACGAGCGAGACGTTCGTGTACACGAACGCCGGCGCGATGGCGTCGTTCCGGGCGCCCGGACACACCGAGGGCGCATTCGGCCTCGAGAGCGCGATGACCGCGCTGGCCCGCGAGCTGGGTCTCGATCCGCTGGAGCTGCGCCGCCGGAACTACGCCAGTTCCGACCAGGTCCGCGCGCGCCCCTACTCGGCCAAGCACCTGGACGAGTGCTACCGGCAGGGGGCGGCGCGCTTCGGATGGGCGGATCGCGACGCGCGGCGGGGCGCCGCCGCGGCGCCGGGCGTGCGACGCGGGTTCGGCATGGCCGCGTGCACCTGGGGCGGCGGCGGCGGGCCGCCGTCGTACGCCACCCTGCGCCTCAACCGCGACGGCACCGTGGAGGTGCTCACCGGGTCGCAGGATCTGGGCACCGGCTCGCGCACGGTCATGGCGCAGATCGCCGCCGAGGCGCTGGGGGCCCGCATCGAGGACGTGCGGACGGTGCTCGGCGACACCGAGCGCCTGCCCTATGCCTCCAGCTCCTGGGGCTCGATGACCACGGCGTCCGTGGGCCCGGCGGTGCGCATGGCCGCCGAGGAGGCCCGCGACCGGCTGTTCGAAGCGGCCGCGGCGATGCTCGACGCCGGCGTCAACGAGCTGACCTCGTGCGACAGCGTGCTCGGCGTGCGCGGCAGCGCACGCACGCTCACCTTCGCCGAAGTGTGCGAGCGGCTGGGCAACGTCATGATCATCGGCCAGGGAAGCCGCGGCCCCAACCCCGACGGCACGGCGCTCTCGGCGTTCGGCGCCCACTTCGCCGAGGTCGAAGTGGACGTGGAGACCGGACAGGTGCGGGTGGTCCGCGTCGTGGCCGCCCACGACAGCGGTCGGATCGTCAACCCGGCGCTGGCGGAGAGCCAACTCCAGGGCGCGGTGCTGCAGGGCATGGGCTACGCGCTGTTCGAGGAGCGGGTGATGGACGCCGCCCTCGGGGTGCAGATGAACCGCTCGCTGCACGACTACAAGATCCCGACGATGGCCGACACGCCGTCGATCGACGGCTTCTTCGTCGGCGGTGCCGACGTCGTGGCGAATCACACGGGAGCGAAGGGGCTCGCCGAGCCCCCGATCATTCCGGTGGCCCCCGCGATCGCCGCCGCGGTGGCCGATGCGATCGGGGCCGAGCTGCCGGAGATCCCGCTCACCCCGTGGCGGGTGCTGGAGGCGGCGGCAGGCTGACGCCGGCGCCGCCGGCTATCGCCAGGGCGGTGCCTCGCCCGGCTGCTTCTCGCGCTCCGGATTCTCGCGATAGAGCGTAGCGGTCCGGCCGATCACCTGCACGACCTCCGCTCCCACCGAGGCGGCCAGCGTCTGCGCCGTCTCCTTCGGCTTCGCATCCGCATTCCGGTTGAGCTGCACCTTCACCAGCTCCCGGGTGCGCAGTGCGTCGTCGAGCGACTGCACGACGGCCGGCGTGGCACCCTGGTGGCCGAGATGCACGGTCGCGGACAGGTGATGGGCTTCGGCGCGCAGCTCGGCGCGCTGTTTCGACGTCAGCGGCATGGTCGGAGGGGGATCGGCATCGGGAACGTTCACTGCACCTCGGGCAGGCGCGCCAGAAAGGCCGAGAGCTGCGCGGGATCCACGGCATACGTGTGCTCGTCGGCGGGGTACCGGTGCTCACGCACGTCCCCCGCGAACCGCCGCACCGCGTCCACCATGGGATCGAACAGCTCGGCGTAGCGCTTGGCGAAGCGGGCGTGGCGGCCGGCGCTCAGCCCCACCAGGTCGTGGAAGACGAGTACCTGGCCATCGGTCGCGCCGCCGGCACCGATCCCGATCGTCGGGACGGAAAGGATGCCGGCGATGGCCGTGGCCACCGCGGCGGGGATGGCTTCGAAGACGATCGAGAAGCAGCCCGCCGATTCGAGCTCGCGGGCCGAGCGCGCGATCGACAGCGCCTCTTCCACGCCGCGCCCCTGCGCCTTCGGCGGCGTGCCCGGCTCGAGGTGCTGCGGCAGCAGCCCCACGTGCCCCATCACCGGGATCCCCGCCTCGACCACGGCCCGGGCGCGCTGCGCGATCTCGCCCCCACCCTCGATCTTCACCGCGTCGCAACCGACCGTGTCGCGGAAGCGGCGTGCGGTCGCGACGGCGAGATCATCCGACTCCTCGTAGCTGCCGAACGGGAGGTCGCACACGAGCAGCGGGGTCGTGACGCCGCGGCGCACGGCGCGCGCCAGGACCAGCAGCTCGTCCACGCTCACCTCGCGCGTGGACGAGTATCCCAGCACGACGTTGGCGCCCGAGTCGCCCACCAGCACGACGTCCACGCCGGCAGCCTCCGCTACGCGCGCCGAGACGATGTCGTACGCCGTGATCATCACGATCGGCGTGTGCGCGCGCTTGAGCGCCGCCAGGCGCTCGGCGACGGACTCGCTCATGGGACGGGTACGTCCACGATCACGTTGTCGATGAGGCGGACCGGACCCACGGTCGCGGCGACCGCGATCAGGATCCGGCCGGTGAGCGGCACGACGGGCCGCAGCGTCTCGGCGGAGACGAGGGCGAAGTACTC
>JBJKRG010000294.1:0-3988 GCA_046704805.1 Gemmatimonadaceae bacterium | reverse complement strand
CAATACGACGGGACGGCCGGTTCCTGGTGCTGGACTCGCACGACGGCCTCACCGACGATCGGGTGAACGATCTCATGCGCGATCGCGACGGCAACGTGTGGGCGTCGACGAGCGGAGGGCTCGACCGGCTGCACACGCGCGCCATCTCGACCTACACCCGCGCCGACGGCCTGCCGGATCCACTCGTGTGGGGCGTGGCGGGCGATTCTCACGGCAACGTGTGGCTCACGACGAATGCCGGCGGGCTGACGCGCATCGCCGACGGCCGGTTCACGACGTGGCGCAACAACCGCCTGATCGCCGAGAGCAATATCAGCGTCATCGCGCCGGCGCCCGACGGCTCCGTGTGGCTGGGGATCCGGCCCGGCCGCCTGGTCCGGTTCCGGAACGGGCGCGCGGAAGACTGGACGAACCGGCCGGGGGCCCCGCGGGGTGGCGTCGTTTCCGTCGTCGTCCCGCCGGACGGGGACGTGTACTTCGGCGGCCCCAAAGGCATCGTCCGGCTGCACGGCGGCGCCTTCTCCCGCGTTACGCTCCAGGGCGACTCGGCGGCCCGCAGCATTCGCGTGCTGCGCGCGGCGGCCGACGGCACGGTGTGGGCGGCGGGGAACTCGTTGTACTGGCTGCGCGGGTCGCAGGCGACACTCGTCGGGGCGCCCGACGCCTTCGCCGCCCACACGGTGACCGCCCTGCTCCCCGACTCGGGGAAGGTGTGGATCAGCACCGACGGCGGCGGGCTCGCGGTACTCCTGAACGGCCGCGTGATCTCGCTGGCCCCCGCCGCGACCGACCTGCTCAACGACGCCTTCACCCTGCTCGACGACCGCTTGGGGGGGCTCTGGCTCGCGTCGTCGTTCGGGCTGGAGCGGGTCGAGAAGAAGGGGCTGCTGGACTACGTGGCCGGTGTCGTCCCGCTGGTGCCCGTCCGTCGCTTCGACAAAGCGGACGGACTGCTGAGTACCGAGTTCAACAGTGCCGGCAGCTCCTCCGGGTGGCGCGCGCCCGATGGACGCCTGTGGCTGCCGGGCGCCGACGGACTCGTGGTCGTCGATCCGCGCATCCTGCGCGGCCGCCCCGGCCCGCCGCCGGTTCGCATCGAATCGGTGACCGCCGACGGCCGCGTGCTGGGGTCCAGCGGCACCATCCGGCTGCCGAAGCGCGCCCGGCAGATCACGATCGACTTCACGTCGCTCAGCCTGCGGTCGCCGCGGCAGATCCGGTTCCGCTATCGGCTGCTCGGGCTCGACACCATATGGCAGGACGCCGGCACGCGGCGCCGCGCCTTCTACTCGAGCCTCCCCGGCGCGACGTACACCTTCCAGGTGTCGGCGCGGAGCGACGCCGGCGACTGGGGCCCGCCCGCCACCGTCGACCTGGAGGCCGTGCCCCCGTTCGTGCAGACGGCGTGGTTCGTCGGGCTGCTGGCCCTCGGACTGGCGGGCGCCACGGGGGGCGCGATGTCGCTCCGCGGGCGCGCCGTCCGCCGGCAGGCCCGGCGCCTCGAGTCTCAGGTGGTCGAGCGCACGCGCGATCTCAAGGAGGAGGTCGCCATCCGCGAGCGGGCCGAAGCGGCGCTGCGCGAGGCACGGGACAACCTGGAACAGCGCGTCATCGCGCGCACCGCCGACCTCGAGCACGCGAATGCAGAGCTGCAGCTCAACCAGGAGCGGCTGGGGGTGCTGCTGCGCCAGCTTCCCGCCGTCGTGTGGTCCACCGACGCGCAGCAGCGCATCGTGACCGCCGTGGGCTCCGGGCTCCCCGTCATCGGGCTCGCCCCGGAAGGCCTGGTCGGCCGCCGGTTCGACGAGATCTTCCCCGACGATCCGGCGCTCGGCCGCGGTCTGCAGCTCGCGCACCACCGCGCCATGCGCGGGGAGCCGACCCAGGACCGCGGAGAATACCGGAACCGCACCTTCGAATGGCGCGTGGAGCCGGCACGCGACGTGCCGGGCCACATCACGGGCGCCGTGGGGCTGGCGCTCGACGTCACCGATCAGGCCCACCTGCGCGAGCAGATGGTGCGGACGCAGAAGATGGACAGCATCGGCCGCATGGCCGGGGGCATCGCCCACGATCTCAACAACCTGCTCACCGCCGTGCTTGGCTTCGTGGATCTCAGTGCGGTCGCCGAGTCGCGCGACGAGCTGGTCCACAACCTCGAGGAGATCCGGTTCGCGTCGGACCGCGCCGCGTCGCTGACCCGTCATCTGCTCACCTTCGCCCGACGCCAGAAGACGAGCGTGCGGCCGGTGATGCTCAATGAAGTCGTGCGGGCGATGGACGGCCTGCTCCGCCGTCTCCTCGGCAATGCCGTCGAGCTCGTCACCGACCTGGCTACCGGGCTCCCCGCCGTCCTCGCCGACCCCCATCAGATCGAGCAGGTGATCGTCAACCTCGTCGTGAACGCCCGCGACGCGATGCCCGACGGCGGCCGCCTGCAGATCACCACCGGCCGGTGCGTCGTGTCGGGGCAACGCGGTGACCTGGGCGACGGATCGTACGTCCTCCTTAGCGTGAGTGATACCGGCATGGGCATGACGGAAGAGGTGAGAGCGCGCGTGTTCGAGCCGTTCTTCACCACGAAGGAGCTGGGGAAGGGCACGGGACTCGGCCTGGCGACCAGCTTCGGGATCGTGCGTGAGTTCCGCGGAGCCATCGAGATCGACAGCGCCCCCGGCAAGGGGACCACCGTGAGCGTATTCCTGCCCCAGCACGCGGCGACGCCGACCGAGCCGGCGCGTGCGATGAGCGGCGAGCAGATGCCGCGCGGCTCGGAAACGATCCTCGTCGTGGACGACGAGGAGCCGGTCCGCACGGTCTCCCAGCGCGCGCTGGAGTCGCTGGGGTACCGCGTGCTCGCCGCGGGCGACGGGATCGAAGCGCTCGACGTGGCAGCCGCCCACGACGGTCCGATCGATCTGCTGCTCACCGACATCCGGATGCCGCGTCTGGGCGGCATGGAACTGGCCGCCCGCCTGCTCCCCACCCGGCCCGAGATGCGTGTGCTCCTGGTGTCCGGCTACTCCGAGTTCCGGGCCCCGCCCGAGGCGCCGCACCTCGAGGAAGCGCCCCGGCTCATGAAACCGTTCGGCGTGATGGTGCTCGCCCAGCGGGTCCGCGAGATACTCGACGGGCGGCCGCCGTTCGGTAGCTGAACGGGGCCGCCCGTCGCGACCACCCGGTGCGGTCTATCCGCCCGGGATCAGTCGTTGCCGTGTCCGCGCCGGTGCGCCATGCGCGGCTCGGACCTCGCCGGCCGCGAGGCGCGCGGCGGCGCCGACCGCACGCGGGCCTGCGGCATCGAGCGTACGGACGGACGCGGCGCCGGTCTGAAGTACGGGCGAGGCTGCGGCCGCGCGTAGTTCCGCGGCACCGACCGCACATAGGCGCGCGGCTGAGGCTGCACGTAGTTCCGCGGCACTGACCGCACGTAGGCGCGCGGCTGAGGCTGCGCATAGTTCCGTGGCACCGACCGCACGTACGGCTGCGGCTGCGTGTAGCGCTGCGGGACCGACCGCACGTACGGCTGCGCGGTCCGGGTCCGCGTCTGCGGCGTCGGGCGCTGCAGCACGTACGGACGCGACCGCTGAACCGGGCGTGCCGGGTCGGCGCGCCGGGGGTTGATCATCGGCGCCGGCACCCGCCGGCCGGCCGTGCCGGCTTCCGACTGCGGCTGCCGGTAGCCACCCGGTGTCATCACGCCGTACCCACTGGTCCCGCGGGGCACCGCGTACCGCCCCGGCACCGCACCCTGCCGCCCGCCCCGCCCGTGGTTCACGAACGTCACGTCGTGGCCGATGCCGTGGTACACCCGCACCCGCCCGTAGTCGGGGTCGCGGAACAGCACGTCACGACCGTAGCGCACGTGCCGGTACTCGGAATTCAGGTACACGCCCGTGAACGAGATGAACGGCCGCGACCGCGCGTTCCGGGGGGCGGCGGCGCCCCCCCGGGCGTGGTTCCGGGGCGCCGGGCCCGCCCACTCCTA
>JBJKRG010000293.1:0-8112 GCA_046704805.1 Gemmatimonadaceae bacterium | reverse complement strand
CAAGTAGTCGACCGAGGCGTCAGCGGCGTAGCGGCGCACGTGGCCCCCGTGCCCGGCGTGCCGCTATCTTGGTGTCCATGCCCGCCCTCCGATGTCGGTTCCCAGCGTGCGCCGCGTGAGCCTCCGGCGACGGCCTCCCATCGCCTTCCCGAGCGCGTCGTGACGGGTCCGCGGATCGTCAGCATGCCGCTGGGGGGATCGGCGCTCTCGCGGGCCGTGCAGTCGGGAACGCTGGATCCCGACGTGGCGGTGCGGGTGCCGGCCACGGCGGAAGCCTGGCGGGCCAGAGCCGAGGCGGTACGCCGGGCCGCCCCGGCCGAGTGGCTCGCGGTGCTGGCCGGGGCGTTCGGTGCCGCCGATCAGGTGCCGGCGCGCCTTGCGCGGACCGCGGAAGCCGGTGGAATCGTGATCACGACGGGGCAGCAGGCCGGCCTGTTCGGCGGGCCCGTCTACACCTGGTCGAAGGCCATCGGCGCGCTGGCGCTCGCCGACGCCGTTGAGCGAGCGACCGGCATCGCGACGGCGCCGGTCTTCTGGGCGGCAACCGACGATGCCGACTACGTGGAGGCGAGCCGCACCAGCGTGCTGGATGGTGGAGAGGCCCGCCTGCTGGAGGCGACGACGGCACCGGCATCCGGCACGCCCATGGCTCTGGCGGCGCTCGGCGACGCGCTGCGGCTGCTGGGGCCGCTCCGAGACGCATGCGCGTCGATGGCCTACGAGCCCGCGTACGCGGCGGTCGCCGGGGCCTACGTGGACGGGGAGACGGTGGGCGGCGCCTACGTACGGCTGCTGCGCGCATTGCTCGCACCACTGGGCATTGCGGTACTCGACGCGTCGCACGCGGCGGTTCGATCGGCAGGGGCGCCCGTGCTGCTTCAGGCACTCGAGCGTTCGGCAGACGTTGCATCGGCGCTCGCCGAGCGCCACCGATGGCTCGACCGGGCCGGGTTCGAGCCGCAAGTGGCCGACGTGGCAGCGCTGTCGACGGTCTTCGTGCAGGAAGGGGGCGTGAAACGCCGAGTGCCGATCCAGGAGGCGCGAACAGTGCGGGAATCGGCCGACGCGGCCCGCCTCGGCCCGAACGTCCTGCTCCGCCCGGTCATGGAGCGCGCCATTCTTCCGACGGCAGCCTACGTCGCGGGCCCGGGAGAGCTGGCCTACTTCGCGCAGGTCTCGGCGGTCGCCCAGGCCCTCGGAGCGGCCGAGCCGCTGGCGCTACCGCGCTGGTCGTGTACGATCGTCGAGCCGGCGGTGGACCGCGCCCTCTCGCGCCTGGGGCTCGGGATGGACGACGTCGGCGGGAGCGACGCCCTGGAGCGACGCCTGGCCCGAGCGGCGGTTCCCGAAGAGGTCCTGGCGGCGATGGCGGCATTGCGAGACGCCGTGCGCGAGGGGCTCGCCGCAGTTGCCGAGCGCGACGCAGCCGATCCGCAAGGACCGTTGCTGACGCCGGCGATCACCGAGGGGGTGGAACGACGAATCGGCTTTCGCCTGGACCGGCTGGAGCGACGGGCGGCGGCAGCAGCAAAACGCCGGGGTAGTGATGCGCTGCGCGACCTCCGCACCGTGCACACGGCCCTCCGCCCGTTCGGGCATCCCCAGGAGCGAACGCTGAACTTCATCCCGTTCCTCGCCCGGTACGGCCCGGGTCTGTGGCAGGCCATGCGGGAAGCGGCAGGGAGGCACGCGCAGCGTCTCGTGGGCGGTTCCGCCGAATGACCAGCCCGCCGCAGGCCTCCGCCGACGATCACCGGGCCCCGCGCCGGCATACGGGCGCTGCCGCGGCGGCGGTCGCGGCAGGGATCCTGGGGTCGCGGCTGCTCGGGCTCGTCCGGCAGTCGCTCGTCGCGCGGTACCTGGGCGCCTCGATCGCATCGGACGCGTGGGTCATGGCGTTCAAGATCCCGAACATGCTGCAGAATCTGTTCGGCGAGGGAGCGCTCTCCGCAGCGTTCATTCCCGTGTATGCGCGGCTCCTCGCGGCCGGGGAGGAGGAGGCGGCCGACCGGGTGGCCGGGGCGGTGGGAGCCCTGCTCGCGCTGGTCGTCTCGGTGATCGTCGTGGTGGGGATCGTGGCCGCGCCGCTGCTCACGTACGCCATCGCGCCCGGGTTCACGGGTGCCCAGCGCGAGATCACCGTCCGGCTGGTGCGCATTCTCTTCCCGGGGATGGGGCTGCTGGTGCTCTTCGCCTGGTGTCTCGGGGTACTGAACAGTCACCGGCGGTTCCTCGTGTCGTACACCGCGCCGATGGCGTGGAACGTGATCATGATCGCGGCGCTGATCTGGTGGGGTCGCGGGGCGGACAAGGCGCACGTGGTCACGGTGCTCGCGTGGGCATCGGTGCTGGGCAGCCTGCTGCAATTCCTGGTCACCGTTCCGTCGGTGCGGGCCGTGGCGCCGCACGTACGGTTCGCCCTCGAAACGGGCACCGAGCACGTCCGGGCGGTGTTCCGCGCGTTCGGCCCGGCATTCCTGAGCCGCGGCGTGGTGCAGATCAGCAGCTTCGTCGATCAGATCCTCACGAGCCTGCTGCCGGTCGGAGCGGTGGCGATCTTCGGTTTCGCCTCCACGCTCTATCTGCTGCCGGTGAGCCTGTTCGGCACCTCGGTCTCGGTCGCCGAGCTGCCCGAGATGTCGCGGGTAACGTTCGAGTCGGAGACCGCGGCCGCCCTGCTCCGGGACCGGATCGACCAGGCGCTGCGACGGATCGCGTTCCTGGTGGTTCCATCCGCCGTCGCGTTCGTGGCGATCGGGGACGTGCTGGCCGGTCTCATCTTCCAGCACGGCGCGTTCACGGCCACCGACACTGTGTATGCGTGGGCCGTGCTGTGCGGGTCCGCCGTCGGACTCCTCGCAGGGACCCTGGGCCGCCTGTACTCGTCCACGTACTACGCGCTCAACGACACGCGCACGCCGCTGCGATTCGCGCTGGTGCGGCTCCTGCTCACGACGGCGCTGGGAGCGCTGTTCGCGCTGGCGCTGCCCCGGATGCTGGGGATCGACGGGCGGTGGGGGGTGGCCGGGCTCTCGGCGTCGGCCGGGATGGCGGCGTGGGTGGAGTTCTCGCTCCTGCGCTCCCGCATGAACGCCCGCATCGGCGCAACCGGGATTCCGGGGCGGTTCACGATCACGCTGTGGGGGCTCGCCGTGGCGAGTGCAGCCGTGGCCGTGGCGACGCAGCACTATGCGGCCGTGCTGGGACGCACGGTGGCCGACGTGCTGGTGATTGCGGCGTTCGGCATCGCGTATCTGGGGGGCGCCGTGCTGCTCCGGATTCCGGAAGCACGGGTGATGCTCGGTGGAATCGGGCGGCGCTTCCGCCCTCGCCCGTAGGGCGTGCCGCGCCGGTCACGAGCGGTATTATTCAAGGGTGTCCCTGCCCGCAGCGGTCTCTGATCGGGTGAGCCATCTCCCCGAGTCTCCCGGCGTCTATCTCTGGAAGGGTGCCGGCGGGGAGGTGCTCTACGTCGGCAAGGCGAAGCGACTGCGCTCACGCGTGCGGAGCTATCTGCCGATCGACCGGCTGGAGAGTCCGAAGACGCGGGTGATGATGCGGCATGCGGTGGACGTCGAGACGATCGTGGTCCCCAGCGAGGCTGCCGCGCTGATCCTCGAATCCAACCTCATCAAGGAGCACCGGCCGCGATACAACGTCGTGCTCCGGGACGACAAGTCGTACCCGTACATCAAGGTGACGGTGCAGGAGGCGTTCCCGCGCGTGCTCGTGACCCGGCGGCTGGTCGACGACGGGGCCCGGTATTTCGGGCCGTATACCGAGGTGGGCGCCATGCGCCGGGCGCTGAACGTGGTCAAGCGGATCTTCACGGTCCGATCGTGCAACTACGACATGCCGCGGCAGATGCCGGAGCGGCCCTGCCTGGACTACTACATCAAGCGGTGCAAGGCGCCGTGCGTGCACCTGCAGACGCGGGAGGACTACCGCACCATGATCGACGAGGTGCTGGTATTCCTGGACGGGCGCACCGACGAGGTCATGCGACGCGTCCGTGGGCGGATGGACGCGGCGGCGGCGGCCCTCGACTACGAGCGAGCGGCCGAGCTGCGCGACGCCCTCAAGCACCTCGGCCAGATGGAGGAGCCGACCGTCGTGCTCGAAGTCGAAGGCGGGGACCGGGACGTGATCGGCTTCGCGCGCGACGGCGACGCTGCGTGTGTGGTCCTGCTGCGAGTGCGTGGGGGAAAGCTGCTGGGACGCGAGCACCAGTTCATGGAGCACGTCGAGGGCGAAACGGACTCGGCGGTGCTGACGGCGTATCTCGTGGGCGGCTACCTGCCGCTTGCGGAGAAGTCGTCGCAGGCGTTTCTGCCGTTCGCCTGCGACGAGCCGGAGTTGACGGCGGCATCACTGGCGCCCGTGCGGCTCGTCGTTCCGCAGCGGGGGCCGAAGCGCGAGCTCGTGGCCCTGGCCGAGCAGAACGCGCGGCACCTGCTGGAGGAGGCGTTGCTCGAAGGGGACGAGACGACCGAGCGTGCGGGCGACCCCGTGTACGAGCTGCAGCGCCAGCTGGGCCTCACGAAGCTGCCCCGGACGCTCGTCTGCTTCGACATCTCGCATGCCCAGGGCACCGACACGGTCGCGTCCTGCGTCTGGTTCCAGAACGGCCGCCCGTACCGGGCCGAATACCGCAAGTTCACGGTGAAGACCGTGGAGGGCATCGATGACTTCGCCTCGATGCACGAGGTGGTCGGCCGGTACTTCGCGCGGCGCGCCGAGGAGCAGAAACCGTTGCCCGACCTCGTCGTCGTCGACGGCGGCAAGGGGCAGCTCGGGGCGGCGCACAACGCGTTGGTGGAAATCGGGCTGGGCGAGATGCCGCTCATCAGTCTGGCCAAGCGCGAAGAAGAGATCTTCGTGCTCGGGCGGGCCGAGTCGCTACGTCTGCCCCGGCGGTCCCCGGCGCTGCGCCTGCTGCAACAGGCCCGCGACGAAGCGCACCGGTTCGCGGTCACGTTCCAGCGCCACCGGCGCCGCGCCCGGACGGTCACGTCGGCCCTGCTCGGCATCCCGGGCGTGGGCGAGGCCAGGCGTCGCGAGCTGCTCCATGCATTCGGATCGCTCCAGGGGGTGCGCGACGCGAGCCCCGAAGCGATCGCCGCCCTGCCCGGGTTCAGTCTGCAATCGGCGATGCGCATTCTCGATGCGCTCCGCGAGTCATCACCCACCGCGCCGGCCGCGGACATGCCGCCGACCGGCCCATCAGAGGAAACGTCGTGACGCACTGGCATCTCGAGTGCTCGGCCTGTTCACACACCGCGCCGGGCGACCAACTGGCCACCGTCTGCCCCGAGTGCGGGCAGCCCTACCTCGTCCGCTACGACATGCCGGTTCCGCGGCTCGACACGATCGCTCCGCGGTGGGACATGTGGCGCTATCGATCGATCATGCCGCTCCTCGCCGAAGAGGAACCGGTGACGCTGGGGGAGGGGGCCACACCGATGCACGAGCTCCCGGAGCTGGCCCGTGCGATGGGCGTGGGCCGGTTGTGGGTGAAGGACGAGGGGCTGAACCCGACGGCGTCGTTCAAGGCGCGCGGGATGAGCGCCGCGGTCACGCGCGCGGCGGGGCTGGGGGTGCCGGGCCTCGTCGTGCCGACGGCGGGCAACGCCGGTGCCGCCCTCACGGCCTACGGGGCCGCGGCCGGACTTCCCGTTCAGGTCTTCGCCCCACGCACGACGCCGAAGCCGATTCTCGAAACGATTGCGGCGCTCGGGGCCCGCCTGACCCTGGTGGACGGACACATCGGCGATGCCGGCAAGCAGGCGAAGGCGTTCGCTGCCGAGAGCGGATACTTCGACGTCTCGACACTGCGCGAGCCCTATCGGATCGAGGGCAAGAAGACGATGGGCGTGGAGGTGGCCGAGCAGCTGGGCTGGCGCCTGCCGACGCACATCGTCTATCCCACCGGCGGAGGCACGGGTCTCATCGGCATGTGGAAGGTCTTCACGGAGCTGCGGAACTACGGGTGGCTGGGGGCGAACGAGGCGCTCCCCCACATGGTCGTCGCCCAGGCGGAGGGCTGCGCACCGATGGTGCGGGCGTTCCATGCGGGCGCCGACCACGGCACTCCGTGGGAGCAGCCGCAGACGTACGCGAGCGGCCTGCGTGTGCCGGGCCCGCTCGGGGACCGGCTCATCCTCCGCGCGCTGCGCGAGAGCGACGGCGCGGCCCACGCCGTGAGCGACGATGGGATTCGCGAAGCCACCGGGCGGCTGGCCCGCGCGTCGGGGATCGACGTCTGCCCGGAGGGCGGATGTGCCTTCGCGGTGGCGGAACAGCTCGCGGCGGCGGGGACGATCCCGGCCGACGCCGAGGTCGTGGTGTTCAACACGGGCAGCGGCGCCTCGTACCGGTTCTGAGATGCCGATCGCGATTCTGGATCCGTTCAGCGGAATTGCCGGCGACATGACCCTCGGCGCCCTGATCGCCGTGGGGCTGGACGCGGAATGGCTCCGGGCGCTGCCCGCCCGGCTGGGTCTGGAGGGCGTCGGCGTGCGGATCGCCGAGGCCAGCCGCGCGTCGATCGCCTGCACGAAGGTGGACTTCGACATTCCGCCCCAACCTCACGGTCGGCATCTGCGCCAGATCCGGGAGGTCGTCGCCCGCAGCGACGCGCCTGCCGAGGTCAAGGCGCGCGCCGATGCCGCCTTCACGGCTATCGCCGAGCAGGAGGCGGCGATTCACGGGACCACTGTGGAGGCGGTGCACCTCCACGAGGTCGGAGCGGTCGATGCCATTCTCGACGTGCTGGGTTCCGTTTGGGGGTTCCACCAGTTGGGCGTGACCCGGGTGTACTGCGGGCCCATCCGCCTCGGGGATGGTTTCGTAGACGCGGCGCACGGACGCCTGCCCGTTCCGGCGCCGGCCACGCTGCGTCTGCTCGAAGGGCACCAGGTGCGGTCCGGGCCGCCGGGATCGGGGGAGCTGGTAACGCCAACCGGGGCGGCACTGATTCGCGTCCTGTCCGCAGGGCCGTACGAGGGGGTGTTCGTCCCCGTCCGCAGTGGATTCGGGGCGGGAACGAAGGAATTCGCCGACCGCCCCAACGCGCTGCGGCTGGTACTGGCGGAGACGGAGGACGCGGCGGCGGACGGGACGCCGGTGGAGCGCCTCGTGCAACTCTCCTGCGACATCGACGACATGAGCGGGGAGTATCTCTCGGCGGCGGCTGAACGGATCCGGGGGCAGGGGGCGCTGGACGTCGTCATCGTGCCGACGATCATGAAAAAGGGGCGCCCCGGCGCGCGCCTCGACGTCCTGTGCACGCCGGACAGCGCCTCCGCGCTGGAGCGCGTAGTCCTGCGGGAAACGACATCACTCGGGGTCCGGCGCCTGACGGTCGAGCGGCAGGCGCTGCGGCGGGAGGTCCGGCAGGTCTCGGTGGCCGGCCACCCCGTTGCGGTCAAGATCGCCTTCCTTGGCGATGGGACCCGGCGTGCCAAACCGGAGTATGAGGACGTTGAGCGGGTTGCCCTGGCGACAGGGCGGGCCGTGCGGGATATTTTTATGGAGGCCGCCGCCCTGGCGGACCGAGCGTGACCCCGTCCCCCCGGGGGGCGAAACCCGGATGGGGTCCCTGCTTTCGTAGTCGCTCACGCAATTCCAGGAGAATCCGATGCCGGTCTTGAGGTCGACGGCCATCACGTCAATCATGTTCGCGACCCTGCTCGCCCTGCCTGCCGCCGCGCAGAAGGCGCAGCCGAAGCAGTGTTCCGTGGAAGAAGGCAAACCGGGCGAGGTGGCCCGTGCGTACCTCGTCATCTCGCAGGTGGCGAACGCGCAGGGCGATACGACCGGCGAGTCGAAAGCCAAACTGGCCCAGGGCGTGCGCATGCTGCTGCAGGGGGACACCAAGGACAATCCCGTGGGCCATGCGTACGAATTGGGCAAACTGCTCGTGCTGTGGACGATGCAGCCGGGCGTGCCACTGATCGCCCAGCGGGGCACGATCGGGTTCCCGACGAATCCGCAGGGAACGGTCAGCCTGCCCGCCGCCATCGATTCGTCGTTCAACGTCGTCGAGAAGGCGATGCCCGAATGCGCGTCCGATATTCTCAAATGGCGGAGCCAGAAGCCGTGGATCGATCT
>JBJKRG010000292.1:0-3892 GCA_046704805.1 Gemmatimonadaceae bacterium | reverse complement strand
ACGGGGATCCCCCGCTGCCGCGCGCGCTCCAGCTCCGGGTGGTGCCGGGGCACCGCCGAGCTGACGACGACGGCGCGGACCTCGTCGACGTGCGACGGATCGTGCCCCGCGGTGACCGTGATGCCGAGGTCGCGCAGGTCCTGCGCGTCACCCGGCGCGGCATCGCAGCCCGTCACCATCGCGCCGCGCCGGACGAGCAGCTCGGCGAGGGCGCGCATGCCCGCTCCGGCGATGCCCACGAAGTGGATCGGACGCGGATCGGTGCGGTCGATGAGGGACATGGAAGGCGCGCGCAATATAGAGGCCGCGCGAGGCGCCGCTCAAGGCTCCGGACGGTCGCGGTCGACGATCGCCAGTATGTGCTTCGCGATGTCCTCGGCGGCGTTCGGCCGGGCGCGGCGTGCCGCCGCGTCGGCGATCGCCGCCAGCTTCTCCGGATGGGCGAGCAGATCCTCGATCACGGTGTGCAGCCGCGGCCCGGTGAGCTGCTGCTGGGGCAGATGCAGCGCCGCGCCGGCGTGCTCGAGCGTCGCCGCGTTCGCGGTCTGGTGCTGCGCGGCCGCCGTGGGGAGCGGCACGAGGATCGCCGGGATGTGCCACGCGAGCAGCTCGCTGGTGGTCATGGAGCCGGCGCGGGCCACGGCCAGGTCCGCGGCGGCGTAGGCATCGGCGATCGGCGACAGATAGGCGCGCACGCGCACGCGCGCGCTCTCGTACGGCGCGAATTCGTCGTAGCTCGACCGCCCCGTCATCCAGATGAGGTGCACGCCCTCGGGCAGGCCCTGGTTGATCCAGCCGGCGACGGCGCGGTTGATGGCGAGCGACCCCTGGCTGCCGCCGTACACCAGCACCACGCGGCCGCCCTCGCGCGGGAACCCCCATTTCGCGCGTGCCGTCCCCCGCGACAGCATCATCGACGTCGGGGGATCGATGGGCGCACCGGTGTCGACGATGACCTCGGGACCGCGCGTGCGGAGGAAGCGCGCCGCCTCCGGGAAGGCGAGGTAGATCTCCACGCAGTCGCGGGCGTAGCGGCGCGCCGTGAGTCCCGGAAAGCTGTCGCCCACCTGCTGCACGAGCGGAATCCGATGGCGGCGTGCGTACTCGAGCATCAAGCCCGACGCGTAGCCGCCCGTCCCGACCACGAGCGCCGGCGGATTCGCCCGCACGATCCGGCCCAGGCGCCGCCACACGCCGAACGCGGTGACGAACGTCCGGATGTTCTTCCACGGCGACCGGCGGTGCAGCGGGTGCAGCTCGAGCAGCACGTAGGGGAACTCGGCATTCGGCAACACCTCGCGCTCGATGCCGCGCCGGGCGCCCACGAAGAACGGCTGCACGTCGGGGCGCAGCCGCACGACGGCGCGCGCGATGGCGAGCCCCGGGTACAGGTGTCCCCCCGTGCCCCCGCCGGCGAAGATGATCCGCGGCACGGCTACCGTTCCGTGGGATCGGTGGCCCGGGCGCCGTAGACGCGCTCCCGCGTGCTGCCGATGTTCACCAGCACGCCGGTGGTGAACAGCGTGAGGACGAGGTTGGAGCGGCCGTACGACACGAACGGGAGCGTCAGCCCCGTCGTCGGCAGCAGCCCGACCACCACGCCCACGTGCAGCAGCGCGGTGAGTACGGTGACGAAGGTCAGTCCCACCGCCACGAGCTGCAGGAAGGGCGACCGCGCCTGGCGCGCGATCCGGAAGCCGAGCACGCCGAACGCCGCGAACGCGAGCGTGATGGCGGCGAGCCCGAGGAAGCCCCATTCCTCGCCGATGTTGCTGGCGATGAAGTCGCTGTAGGGAAACGGGAGGAATCCGTACTGCTGTCGTCCCTGGCCGAACCCGACGCCGAACAGCCGTCCCGAGCCCACGGCCACGAGCGACTGCTGGAGCTGATAGCTCACCGTCGCGGGCGCCGAGCCGGGGTCGAAGAAGCTGGTGAGGCGCAGGACGGCGTACTGCAGCCGCTCGGCCCGCGCCCACAGCCACGGCGTGACGACGATGCCGAGGGCCACGAAGTGCCCGATGCGCGCGCCCCCCGCGTACAGGATCACGGCCATCAGCAGCGTGAGCAGCATCGCCACCGACAGATCGGGCTCGAGTACGGCGAGCAGGTCGAGCAGGCCGATCACGAGCAGGAAGGGGAGCAGCCCTTTCGTGAGGTGCCGCAGCTGGTCGCCCTTCTTCACGGTGAGCATCGCGACCCACACGATCACGGCGAACTTGGCCAGCTCCGACGGCTGGAGCGACGTGCCGAACAGGAAGCGCTTCGAGCCGTGCACGCGCGGCGCGATGCTCGCCGGGAGCACGAGGCAGGCGATCATCGTCGCGATGGTGAGCCA
Organism: Gemmatimonadaceae bacterium; assembly: GCA_046704805.1. Classification (GTDB taxonomy): domain Bacteria; phylum Gemmatimonadota; class Gemmatimonadetes; order Gemmatimonadales; family Gemmatimonadaceae; genus JAGWRI01. The sequence continues at coordinate 1,557 of JBJKRG010000292.1, read as the reverse complement.
CATCAGCGGCCAGGCCAGCTTCTCCCACAGCTGGGCGTCGACCTTGGCGGCGATGGCGAAGGCGACGATGCCGAGCGCGGCGCCCTCGAGCTGCCGGATGAGGAAGTAGGCGCTGGAGTGGCCGGCATTCATCGCGACGATCGCGCTGGCGCTGTACAGCACGGCGAGGCCGAAGGCGAGCACCGCCGCCGTGATGAGGGTGAGCCCCCGCGCCTCCGGCCCCATGCGCCAGCGCTCGCGCACGTCGGTCCCCGCTCCGGCGGCGCCGCGCGCCGCTCCCAGCTCGGCGCCGGTCGCCACGTCGTGCAGCGGCGTGTACTCGCTCATGAGGCGGTCGCCAGCCGCCGGAACTCGTCGCCGCGCCGTTCGTAGTTCTCGAACATGTCGTAGCTCGAACAGGCGGGGGACAGCAGCACCACGTCGCCGGGCGCGGCCGCGGCCCGGGCCGCCGCGACGACCGCCGTGAACGGCGCGCCGGCCGGGAGGCGCTCCACCGGGACGACCTCGCGCAGGTCGTCCTCGATGATCGGGGCCGCCTCGCCGTACGCGATCACCCGCTTCACCGTGCGCCGGATCTCGCCGGCCAGCGCCGTGTACGGCTCCCCCTTGTGCCGGCCGCCGAGCAGCAGCACGGTGGGGCGCGCCATCCCGCGCAGGGCAACCAGGGTCGAGGCGATGTTCGTCGACTTGGAATCGTTGATCCAGGCCACGCCCGCCGTGTCGCCCACCGGCTCGATGCGGTGGGCCAGGGGCCGGAATTCCTGCAGGCCGCGGGCCAGCCGCTCGATCGACGGCGCCGTGCGGTGCGCCGGCGCCGCGAGCATCACGGCGAGCACCGCCCCCAGCGCGTTGGCCACGTTATGGTCGCCCACCAGGGACAGCTCGCGCCGCGCCAGCAGCGGCTCGCCCAGCACCACCAGCCGGTCACCGGCGCGGTCGTACGAGGCGTCGCCGGCGCCGGTCACGGAGAAGTCCGTGTGCAGCCCCGCCGCGCCGTCGGCCAGCCGCCGGACCGCCGCGTCGTCACCGTTCAGCACCCACGTCGAGGCCGCCGTGGCGTTCCGGAAGAGCAGCGCCTTGTCGGCGTAGTACGCGTCCACGCTGTCGTAGCGATCCAGGTGGTTGCCCGACAGGTTGGTGAGCAGGCCGACGTCCGGCGCGATGCGCGGCGTGTCGTGCAGCTGGAACGACGAGACTTCCAGCGCCACCCAGGGCGCCGGATCGGCCGAGAGGGCCAGCTCGCACAGCGGGTGCCCGATGTTGCCGGCGGCTTCGGCGCGCTGCCCGACGGCGCGCAGGAGGTGCGCGACGAGGGCGGTCGTCGTCGTCTTGCCGTTGGTGCCGGTGACGGCGATGTACCGCAGGGTGGGCAGGAAGCGCAGCCCGATCTCCAGCTCGCTCACGATCGGAATGCCCCAGGCGCGCGCCGTTGCCAGCGGAGGCGCCCCGGGCGGCACCCCGGGACTGGTGACGACGAGCGACGCCCGCGCGATCCGCTCCAGATCGTGCCGGCCGAGGTCGACCGCGGCGCCCTCGCCCCGCACGGCGGCCGCCGTC
>JBJKRG010000291.1:0-9317 GCA_046704805.1 Gemmatimonadaceae bacterium | reverse complement strand
ACCTGATGCAGTCGCGGCTTCTTCTCTTCACGGCCGCCCTGGCCATGCTCGCGGGGCTGGCGGCGGGAAGCGCGCCCGCCTGGCAGCTGAGCGGGACCGACGCGGCGGCGCTTCTCCGGTCCGGCGGCCACGACGTCGGCACCACGCGCGGTCGCCTGCGCTCGAGCCTGCTCGTCGTCCAGGTGGCGCTCACGCTGGCGCTGCTGGTGGGCGCCGGGCTCTTCGTGCGCAGCCTCCGCAACGCCGAGACGCTCGACTACGGGCTGGATCTGCGGCACGTACTGATCGCGACCGTCGAGACAGGATATCCGGCCATGCAAGCCGGCCAGGAGGACGCCCAGAGCGCCCTGTACCTGCGCTTGCTGCGCCGCGTCCAGACCGATCCCGCGGTGGCCAACGCCGCCGCGTCCATCGCGACGCCGTACACCGGGTTGACCCGTTCGGTCGGGGGCCTCAAGGTGTCGGGCCACGACTCCGTGTTTTCGGGCACCGTCTCTGCGAACGCGGTGACGGCGGACTACTTCGCGACCGCGGGCACGCCCATCGTGCGGGGTCGGGGGTTCACCGAGGCGGACGAGGCGGAGGGCGCGACGCCGGTAGCTGTCGTGGGGCAGACGTTCGCGCGCCGGGCGTGGCCGGGCCAGGACCCGATCGGGCAGTGCGTGTACGGTGGCAAGAACGACGCGACCTGCGACCAGGTGATCGGCGTGGCAGCAGATACGCGCTTCTTCGGGGCCCAGGATCAGCCGACGCTCGTCTACTACCTGCCCTACGGCCAGCATCTGATCTCGATGCCGCTCTATGGCCTCCTGATCCGCACCCGCGCGCCCGCCGCGAGGGTCCAGGGAGAAGTGCAGCGCGCACTGCAAAGCGCCGGGCCGGATCTGTCCTACGTGCACGTCGAGAGCCTGCGCGAGCGGCTCGGGACGGCGTGGCGCTCCTGGCAACTCGGTGCGGCGATGTTCACGGTGTTCGGCCTGCTGGCGCTCTTCATCGCCGCGATGGGGCTCTATGCGGTCACCGCCTACGGAGTCAGCCAGCGGACCCAGGAGATCGGGGTGCGCGTGGCGCTCGGCGCTCAGCGCAGCGACGTGGTATGGCTCGCCGTGCGGCAGGCGCTCGGCGCCACGGCGACCGGAGCCGGGGTGGGCCTGCTCGCCGCACTGCTGCTGTCCCGCGCCGTGAGGTCGCTCCTGTTCCAGGTGCAGCCGGCCGATCCACTCACCCTCGTGGCTGGCATCGGCCTCCTGCTCGTCGTCGCCGCCGCGGCCGCATTCGTGCCGGCACGCCGCGCCGCGCGTGCGGATCCTGTGGAGGCACTCCGGCATGAGTGTTGAGTTCGTGAGGCGCCAGGAGGCGAGCCAGGCTGAGCGGCTGCGCCCGCCAGCCGGCGCACAGCGGAGACCGAGGATGGAGATCAGCGTGAAGGGGCGCGCGCTCGACGTGATGGCCGTGCTGTGGGAACGCGGCGCGTCCACCGTGGCGGAGGTGCGGGAGGCACTGGCGGATGAGTTCGCCTACACGACCGTGCTGACCCTACTCCGCAGGCTGGAGACCAAGGGGCTGGTGGGTCATGTGGAGGAAGGAAGGATCTACCGCTACCACGCCTTAGTGAAGCGGAAGGTAGCGGGCGACAGCGCGCTCCGAAGCCTCATGCAGAAGATGTTCGCAGGTCGGCCGGAATTGCTGCTGGAAGGTCTCGTGTCCGACGAGAAGATCACGCCCGCAGAGCTGCGCCGCATGCGCGCGCTCCTGGATGCGCGCCTTCAGAAGGCGGGCGGCTCCGCTCGGCACTGAAGAGATCGCCTCTCGAGGAGCCGCAACGCGATGTCTCCAACGACCGTTGATCCAGGGATCACTGCCGTGGTCCGTCTGCGAGCGCACGCGAAAGAAATGGGCGGTCCTGAACGAGGAGAGTCCGGTCGCCTCGGCGGTGCGGATGCGCATCAACGGATCAAGATCCTTGCGGGTAAGGCGGGCGCTGTTGCGATTGCCGTAGGCTCTCTGCTGGCAGGCTGCGTCCGCAGTGCGCGTCTTGCGATTCCTCCGGCATACCGTGCGGACTTCAGCGGCTCCTGGGTGTTGGCTGGCGAAGGTTTCGGTATCGGAAAGAAGGTGCCAGCGCACGATAGCGTGAGCGGGCAACATGTCCGATCCCAGGTCAACCAGGAGGGGATCCACGACCTGCTGCAGCTGACCGAACCCTCACCGTCCGTACTCATACTGGGCGACTCGATGGTGACGATCGAGTTCAATGGTGAGACTCAGCGACGAGCTTCGGCACGCCTTGACGACAGAGCTGTGGTGAGCGAGCTGCCTGACGGTCAGAAGCTCGTTACGAGGGCGCGGTTCGACGCCGGACGCGGCGTCCTCGTCATCGAGCGCTCAATCAAGCGCGCGGGCACCGTACGGGAGACGTATTCGAGTCTGCCGCGCGTCAGGTATCTGCAGGTTCGTGTAGCGGTCGAGGGCAGTCCGAAGGCGGACTTGAACGGGACGACCTGGAATGTCTTTTATAGGCGCCCCAAGAAGTGACGAGGGCGTCGTAACGGGGCTCGATCGTGGGTGGCGGAGAGAGAAGACAGGCGATGCCGGTCGGCGCGGAGGGCCGGACGCAATCGGCAACATGGATAACCTGTCTCGTGAAGGCGAGCCCTATCGAATCGAAGAGTAGACGCCTCGCCACGATGCGGCGGTCTGTCAGCGGTGGCCGACGAAGCTGAAGACCCGCACGGCCGGGAAGGTTCGCCCTGAGCTGTCCGGACAGGCCGCGTAGAACCTGGCGCTCACCCGGAGCGCCCCACGGCTGATCGTGCCGTTCAGCTCGCTTTCCCCGCTCGTGACCTTGCAGTACGGAACGTCCTCGAGGAGTGCATCCGCGTTGGCGCCCTGCGTGGTCATGCCGAGGCTCACGCGTCCATCCGTTTGGATCGTGCCGCTGATTGAGCCGGACGAGCGGTGGCGATTAGCCTGCATGATGAAGGTACCTGCGATCTTTCCCCGGGCCGCCGTAGAAATCGTTACGCTACCTGCCTCACGCATTGATCCAGTGTGCCCTGTGTTCTGGTCGGTTTGCGACAGAGCCCATGTGCCTGTGTACGTACCCCCGACCTTCGGGTACGCGGGTCCAGGAGGAGCAATACTACAGGCGGCCGTGAGCGAAACAAACGCAGTGAAAAGCGCTCGATGGTACCTCATCTTGGCTTCCCACACCGAATTCGAGCCGCGCCAGAATTCCGGCCGGGATGGCCAGGTGGCGCGGATCCGGAAGGCCGCCTCCACCAGGACCCCGAGGGTTCCCAACACCGTCGCCGCACGTCACTCCTCCCGCAGCGTTTCCACCGGATCGACGCGCATGGCCCTGCGCGCCGGGAGCCAGCACGCCAGAGCTGTGACGAGCGCCAGGAGTGCGGCCGCTCCGAAATAGGATGTGGGGTCGAGCGGGCCCACGCCGAACAGTTGGGTGCGCAGCACGGCAGCCAGCACGTACGCCCCTGCGAGCCCGAAGGCCGTGCCGGCGCCGACGATCACCGCCCCGTACCTGAAGACCAGCCGCACGATCCTCGACCCCTCCGCGCCGAGCGCGATGCGGATGCCGAACTCGCGGCGGCGTCCCGCGACGATGAACGCGATGATCCCGTAGAGGCCGACGGCAGCGAGCAGCGCGGCGAGGCCGGCGAGCAGGAGGAGCAGCCGGCTCAGGACGGCATCGTTGGAGTGGAGCTTGTGGACCGTCGTGGAAAGTGACGCCACGTCAGGCGCCGGCTCGTCCGGAAGGATGCTCTCGACGGCGGCGCAGACACGCTTGATCACCTGCGACCCCGAATGCGCGGTACGGAGCAGGAGCGTCACGTCGGAGCTCAGCAGCGTCCAGGTCGAATAGGTGACGAACGCGGCGTCCTCCGCGTGGGCCGGGTCGGAAGGCGCGTAGATGTCACCCACGACGCCGACGACCTCCATCGGCTCCCCCTTCCCTCCGAAGCTCGCCAGAACGGTTCGCCCCACTGCGTTCGTGCGGCCGAAGAAGCGGCGGGCGACAGCCGCCGTGAGCACGATTCTCGCGGGGGCGTCCGTCCGCCAGTCGTCCTCGCGGAAGGCACGTCCGCGTATGACGGGCACATGGAAGACGTCGAACCATCCCGGTGTCACAGGCTCGATGTCGGCCCATACCGCCTCGGCGGCCGGCGCATCCGCAAGCGCCAGGCGACCCGACTGCATGGTAGGAAGGCCATCGAGGTCGAGCGCAGCGCTCTTCACGCCCGGGATCTCGCGCACCGTCGTCAGGACATCCCTGTACAGCGCGTCGATGGCGCTCGCCGAGAGCCTCCGCCCGTACCCGTAGCTGAGCTGAAGCGCTGTGACGTCGTTGACGTCCATTCCCAGATCGGCCGAGTAGAGGTCGTGGACAGTGCGGAGCATGAGCCCTGCCCCGACAAGGAGCGTCAGCGTGAGCGCGAGTTGGCCGGTCGAAAGCGCTGCCCGCAGCCTCGCCATCCGTCCGGTGTGTCGAGCCTCGGAGCGCCGCATCGCGGACGCCAGGTCGAAGCGCCCCGCCAGCGCCGCTGGGATCGTGCCGAAGATCAAGGTAGTCACGATCGCCGCCGCCGCAGCGAAGAGCGCCACGCGGTGGTCGAGCGGGAGCCGGTGGAAAGTGGGCATCTCCCAGAGGGCCTGACCTCGGAAGAGGAACGAGATCATCCAGCCGACTCCGAGTCCTGCTCCCGCTCCCAGCATGCCCAGGAGGAGACTTTGCATGAGATGCTGGCGCGTGATGCCCCACGGTGACGCACCGAGCGCTCTCCGGGTGGCCACGGCGCTCTGGCCGGCCACGTTCCGGAAGAGGAGGAGGTTGGCCACGTTCGCGCAGGCGATGAGCATGACCAGGGCCACGACACCCACCAGGAGACGGAGCGATCGGTACGTCCTCACGCGCACGACCGGCTGCATCCCGATTCTCGGATAGAGCCGCGGCTCGAGCTTCTTGAGATAGGTGGGATAGAAGCCGCTCTGACTCTTGGCGTCGAGACGCACGACGTGCCGGAAGATCGATTGAAGCTGGGCCTCCGCCGCCTGGAGGCTCACGCCGGTCCGCGGCCTCACGACCAAGAAGTTGAGAGCGATGACGTTGCGCAGCATCGAGGGACTGATTCCCTGCAGCGGGGTGAGGGCACCGAGCGGGACCCAGAGGTCGGCGGTCCCGGTGGACCCATCCAGACCGTCGAACCCGCCGCCCGCGACTCCGACGACGGTCAGGGGCTGACTGTCTACACGGATCGTCTTCCCGACGGCTGCCACGGCGGACCCGAACAGTTCGTCGGCAAGGCGCTGGCTGAGCACGGCGCTAAGGGGGTCGCTCCCGAGCGCGGTCTCGGAGCCTGTAAGAAGGCGCCCGGCTGACGGCCGCACGCCGAGAACCTCGAAGAAGTCCCCGTATACATCCGCGATGCGCACCTGAACCGGGCGGGCTGTCCCTGCCGCTGCCTTCCCGACCATGAACCCATACGACGCCATGCCGTCCAGGAGCGTCGCGTCCTTGCGCAGTTCGTCGAAGGTTGGCGCCAGGATGGGCTGGGACTTACTCCCCGGCGCATCTCCCGGATGATGGAACTCCAGGTACGCGGCTCTCCCTCCATCATGCACTCCGAGGGGAGGTTTCAGCAGGAGCTGGTCGACCATCCCGAACACGACCGCAGTGCTGCCGACCCCCAGCCCGAGCGTCAGCACCACCAGCGCCGCAAAGCCCTTCTCCCTCCGGAGCGTGCGCAGCGCGGAGCGCACGTCCTGCCACAGAGGCTCCAGCCACGTCCATCCCCACATCCGCCGCGTGAGCTCGCGCACCAGCGTCTCGTTGCCGAACTCCCGCCTTGCGGCGTGCTCCGCTTCCTTCGGGTCCTCGCCCCGTGCCACGCGGTCGCGCACCGCCATGGCCAGGTGGGAGCGGATCTCCTCCTCGAGCTCGCGGTCGCGCCGCGCCCTGGAGAAGAGCGGGAATCTCACGCGTGCTCCTCGGCCGCCGGCGGGCTCATGATCCCCTGCATCGCTCGCATCATTCCTCCCGCAGGACGTCCACCGGATCCACGCGCGTGGCCGCGCGGGTGGGCATCCAGCACGCTGCTGCGGCGACGAGAGCAAAGAGCGCGGCGGCCGCTGCGTAGGAGATCGGATCTACCTGCGCGACTCCGTAGAGTCGGTTCGCCAAGAGGATCGAGAGGACATAGGCGCCCAGGATACCCGCGGCTGTGCCGACGGTCACGATGGCGGCGGCATCACCCAGCACCAGACGGGCGATGCGGTTGCTCTCGGCCCCGAGCGCCATGCGGATTCCGAACTCGCGCCGGCGCTGCGCCACCGAAAAGGCGATCACGCTGTACAGACCGACGGAGGCCAGAATCAGGGCCAGGGTCGAGAGGATCTCGAGGAGCCGACCGAGGGCGCTCTGGGCAGTGAATCTCTCGCCCAACTGTGCAGTGACAGGGGTGGGGTCGGGGGGAACGACGTCCGGCAGGACCCGCTGCACGGCCTGCCGGATGCCTGTGCCCACCTGCTGGTCGAACGAGTGAGCACGCACTACCAGGGTGTTGACGGGCGCGACAGGAAAGGAAGCCAGGGGGACGAAGAAGGCCTCCAGAGGCTTATCGGGCTGATCGGGCAGACACACGTCGCGGCTGACGCCCACGATTCTGGTTTCCTCCATCCCGTCCGGTGAGAGTTGGGCGAGCAACGTACGGCCGACCACGTCCGTCGTTCTGAAGACGCGGCGTGCCAGAGCCGAGGTTACCACCATCGGGACCGGCGTGGATCCGGGCTGCCAGTCGCCTTCGCGGAATGGGCTGCCGCGCACCATGGGGAGTCGCACCACATCGAACCAGCCCGGGGTGACGGGCCGGATCAGCGCCTCCATGGTCCGACTCGGGCTCTCGGGGAAGGCGATGGCGGTGCTCGACCGACCTGCCAGCGGTCCACCCATGTCCATGGCGGCCGCTTCGACGCCCGGAACGTTCCTCACCGCTGCGGTCAGGCTCCGGTACACGTCCGGGAGCGGCGTGGAGGCGCCCAGGTGGTCGGGCTGCCCGATATCGACGGTGGCGAGATGGTCGATCGACATGCCGGTGTCGATGGCGTACAAGTTACGCATTGTCCGCACGAGGAGCGCGGCACCGGTGAGGAGTGTGATGCAGATCGCGATCTGGCCGGCCGACATGATGCGGCGTATGCCTGCCATACGCTGTGTGTCGGAGCCGCCCGCTGCCCGCAGTGCGCCCGCCAGGTCGAAGCGACCCGCGAGCATGGCCGGGCCCGCGCCGAAAGCCACGAGCGTCACCGCCGCCGCGACCATGGCGAAGACGAGGACGCCCACGTCCATGTGGAAGCCGGCGAAGGCGGGCATGCGCAGGGCTACCCGCTGTCCGGCCAGCGGGACGGCGACGAGCCACGCCACGAGGACGCCGACGACGGCGCCGAGGGCCGCCAGAAGGGCGCTCTCCATCAGGTGCTGTCGAGCGACGCGGCCCGGGGAAGCGCCAAGGGCGCGCCGGGTGGCGACGAGGCCCCTGCGGGTGACGTTCCGCATGAGGAGGAGCGTGGCCACGTTCGCGCACGCGATCAGGAGGACCAGCCCGACGACGACGAAGAAGATGCGGAGGGCCGCGTATGTACGCCGCGCCGCCCCGGGCGGAACCCGAAGTCCCGGCAGGAGCGTCGCGGTCACGTGCTGAGCCAGATCGTCGTCAGGGTGGGCCCGTGAGATCCCGCCGAGGACCGAGCGGATCTGCGCCTCGGCCTGCGCGGGCCGGACGCCGTTGCGGAGCCGCGCCACCATGTGCCGGAAGTAGTGGGGCACGGACACGGCCTGTTCCACGGAGCGGTAGCCGGCGTACAGCGTGAGCGCCGAGTACGGAACCCACATCTGGCACGGGAGCGAGCGTCGGGCTCCCTCGAAGCCATCGCCCGCAACCCCCAGCACGGTCACGGACTGGCCGTCGATCTGGATAGTGCGCCCCACCACCTTCCCGCCGTCTCCGAACAGCTCCCGCCTCAGCTTCTCGCTGATGACCGCGACGTGGGGATCGCCCAGGCTCTCATCCGCCCTGAGCAGGCGGCCCTCGCTGGGACGGACCCCGAGGACGCCGAAGTAGTCCCCGTAGATGTCCTCCATGACGGCGACCACGGGATGCTCGCCGTCGGCTGAGACCTGCCATGTTCCGCTGAAGCCGTAGTCCGCGATTCCCGACAGCAGGCTCGTCCCCGCCCGCAGTTCATCGAACTCCGCAACGTCCAGGCCCGGCGCGTCCTGCGGATCCGAGCCTGGCGCCGGCTCGATCTGCACGTACGCTGCCTGATCCGGATCCGCCACGCCCGGCACCGGACGCAGCAGCAGCTGGTCGACCATCCCGAAGACGGTGGCGGTGGAGCCCACCCCTACACCCAGCGTCAGCACCACCAGCGCCGTGAAGCGCTTCTCCCTCTGGAGCGTGCGCAGCGCCGAGCGCACGTCCTGCCACAGAGCCTCCAGCCACGTCCAGCCCCACATCCGTCGCGTGAGCTCGCGCACCAGCGTCTCGTTGCCGAACTCGCGCCGTGCGGCGTGCTCCGCTTCCTTCGGGTCCTCGCCCCGTGCCACGCGGTCGCGCACCGCCATGGCCAGGTGTGCGCGGATCTCCTCCTCGAGCTCGCGGTCGCGCCGCGCCCTGGAGAAGAGCCGGAACCTCACGCGTCCTCCTCGGCCGCCGACGGGCTCATGATCCCCTGCATCGCCTCGCTCAGCCGCTCCCAGCGCGAGCCCACCGCCGCGAGCTGACGGCGGCCGGCCGCGGTCAGCTCGTAGACCCTCACCCGCTGGTTGTTGTCCGAGCGCTCCCACGAGGCCCGGATGAGCTTCTTCTTCTCGAGGCGATGCAGCGCGGGATAGAGCGAGCCCGTCTCGACCTGAAGCACGTCGCCCGAGCGGACCTGGATCATCTGCGTGAGCCCGTAGCCGTGCTGCGGGCCCCAGGCGAGCGTCTGCAGGATGATGAGGTCGAGCGTGCCCTGCAGCAGCTCGAGGCGGCCGAGCGGGCCGTGTTCGGCGGTCATGACGTCTTCCTGGACGAGAGTGGTGAGGTCAAGCATGTAGGCAATCTACAGCGATGAGGTGGAGACTGTCTACTGCTTTGAGGGTTCAAGATGCCAGAAGGCCCGGAAGCTCCTGGCTTCTCTTGGATATCAGCGGCGCGGGCCGGGGCCGAGACCGCGGCTTTGCCACGGCACGCGGCCGGGCTCTCCGCTGCCGCGCTCCCACGTCGCTCTGCGTGTGTCGCGAGTTGGATCCTCGACTTACT
>JBJKRG010000290.1:0-7920 GCA_046704805.1 Gemmatimonadaceae bacterium | reverse complement strand
CTAACCGTTGAAATCAAGTCGAGAAGGTTTTCTGGACGGATCGGACCGAGGGGGTGGATCAAGGTCGTGGCGGCAGTGATGACGGCAGCGGCCCTCTTCGGGCACTAGATCAGTCGGATAACCGTTTATAGTTAAATAGCCGGATGTCCAATGGGACATCCGGTTTTTCTTGCACCTGCGAAAATTGGTAACGTTAGGGTACTAATTGGCGGGGACTGCTGGTTCGTACATGAGGAACGCAGATCAGGCGGATCAGGCGGATCAGAACAAGGGGCCCAGCCCAGCCCCAAACTGCTAACCGCCAACTGCCAACTGCCAACTGCCAACCGCCAACCGCCAACGGCTAACGGCTAACGGCCAACAGCCAACCGCTAACCGCCGACTGGCAACCGTTCGCTGCGCACGCCCAACAGGCCTTGTCGAGACCCACCCCCACCTCCCGATTCCCCGCTTGACTCCAAGAGGCTTTCCTTCCAATATACCCCCATGGGGTATTTGGCCGCAGCGGCTGTGACAGCGCGCGGACACTCGTATGAAAGCTCACGAGCGGCCCTGCGAGGCAACGCTCTTCAGGTACAGGAGAGGGCCATGACGAGCACGGCGACGAGCCCGACTCTCAGCCCGGGCGACGCAACGGGGAAGCAGGACGCGTCCGGCGAACGGATGGTCATCCCGGTCACGGGCATGACCTGCGCGGCGTGCCAGGCGCGGGTGCAGCGCACGCTGGCGCGGACGCCCGGGGTCAGCGACGCGACGGTGAATCTGATGCTGAACAACGCCACGGTGTCGTTCGACCCGAAGGCGGTGTCGGCAGAACAACTGGTGGAAGCGATCCGGGAGACGGGGTACGGCGCCGAGCTGCCGGTCACGTCGCGAGGGGCGTTCGAGGAGCAGGAAGAGGCGGAGCAGGCCTACGCGGACGAGGTGCGGGAGCTGACGCGGAAGGTCACGGTGGCCCTGGTGATGGCCGCCGTGGCGATGCTGCTCTCCATCGGAGTGCTCGGCTCCACGCTGAGCGAGACGAACCCGGCGATCCGGTGGGTGCTGCTGGCGCTCACGACCTTCGTGATGGCATGGGCGGGGCGGCACTTCTACGTACGGGCCTGGAGCGCGCTCAAGCACGGCGGCTCCGACATGAACACGCTGATCTCCGTCGGTACGGGGGCGGCGTACCTGTTCTCAGTGGCAGCGACGATCGCGCCGGGCGTATTTCTGGCCCACGGGGTCCAGCCGCACGTCTACTTCGACGCGGTCGACGCGATCATCGCACTGATCCTGCTGGGGAATCTGTTCGAGGCCCGTGCCAAGAAGCGGACCTCGGAGGCACTCCGGGCACTGGCCGACCTGCAGCCGAAAACGGCACGGGTGGTACGCGAGGGGCAGGAAGTCGACGTGCCGATCGAGCAGGTGCAGCACGGCGAGCTGGTGCTGGTGCGCCCGGGCGAGCGCGTGCCGGTGGACGGCGATGTGGAGAGCGGCTCGAGCGCCGTCGACGAATCGATGCTCACGGGCGAATCGATGCCGGTGCCCAAGCAGGCCGGCGAGCAGGTCTACGGTGGCACGATGAACCGCACGGGCGCGCTGCGCGTCCGTGCGACCATGCTCGGCGCGGACAGCGCGCTGGCGCGGATCGTCCAGTTGATGCGCGATGCCCAGGGCAGCCGGGCGCCGATCCAGAACCTGGCCGACCGGGTAAGCGCGGTGTTCGTCCCCACCGTCGTCGGGATCGCGATCATCACGTTCATCCTCTGGCTCGTGCTGCCGCAGAACGCCGGCAACGGCATGCTGGTAGTGCACGCCGTGACGGCAGCGGTGGCGGTGTTGATCATCGCCTGCCCGTGCGCGATGGGTCTCGCGGTGCCGACGGCGATGATGGTGTCGAGCGGCAAGGGCGCCACGCTGGGCATCCTGTACAAGGGCGGCGAGGTCTTGCAGCGCGCCAATGACATCGACGTGGTCGTGCTGGACAAGACGGGGACGGTCACCGAGGGACGGCCGACGGTGACCGATCTGCTGCCGGTGGGGCACGAGCGGTCGGCGGAGGATCTGCTGTCGCTGGTGGCGAGCGCCGAGCGGCAGAGCGAGCATCCACTGGCGGACGCGATCGTGGAGAGCGCCAGGGCGCGCAGTGTGCCGCTGGACGACGCCGAGGGATTCCAGGCCATCGCCGGACACGGGGTGACGGCGGTGGTGAACGGCGTCGCGCTGGCGATCGGCAATGCCGCCCTCATGAAGGAATACGCGGTGGACGTGTCGCGGCTCGAGAAGGTCGCCGAGCGGCTGAGCGGCGAGGGGAAGACGACGGCGTACGTGGCGGCGGACGGCACACTCGCCGGGCTGATCGCGGTGGCCGATCCGATCAAGGAGACCACCGTCGCGGCCGTGAAGGCGTTGGACCGGTTGGGCATCAGCACGGTGCTGCTCACCGGCGACACGCAACGCACGGCGGAGGCGATCGCGAAGCAGGCCGGAATTCCGCGGGTGATCGCCGGCGTCCTGCCCGAGGGGAAGGTGCAGGCGGTGCGCGACCTCCAGCGGGAGGGGCACGTGGTCGGCATGGTGGGCGACGGCATCAACGACGCGCCGGCGCTGGCCCAAGCCGACGTCGGATTCGCGATCGGCACCGGCACCGACGTGGCGATCGAGGCCGGGGACGTGACGCTGATGCGGGGCGACCCGCGCAGCATCGCGCAGGCCATCGAGCTGTCACGCAAGACGATGGGCACGATGAAGCAGAATCTCTTCTGGGCGTTCATCTACAACGCAATCGGCATTCCGATCGCGGCGGGCGTCCTCTACCCGGCGTTCGGCATCCAGCTCAGCCCGATCATCGCCAGCGGCGCGATGGCGTTCAGCTCGGTGAGTGTGGTGACGAACAGCCTGCGCCTTCGGGGGGTGAAGATCGCATGACGACGGAACGCAACGGAGCACGCACGGACGCCGGCGCGACGGCGACGGCCGTCTGCGGATGCGGCGTCCACCACGATGGGGCGCACGCGACGGACGGACGGCGCGCGGTGGCGGTCGATCCCGAAATCAAAGCCCGGAATCTCCGCCGGCTGAAGCGGATCGAGGGGCAGGTGCGGGGGCTGCAGCGGATGGTGGACGACGAGCGGTACTGCGCCGACATCATGACGCAGATCTCATCGGTGCAGGAGGCGCTGCGGGCAGTGGGGCGGGAGTTGATGCGGAACCACCTGCGGCACTGCGCGGCAGGGGCGATACGGGCGGGGGAGGACGAGGCGGAGGCGATGTACGACGAGTTGATCGATCTGATGTACAAACAAGTGAGATAACGGCGCGGGGGCGAAACTGCGCAGGACCGGAACGGGGCAGAACCGGGGACAACGCAGGCCGAAACTGCGCAGGACCGAAGGGGCGGGGAATCGGAAGGGAAGGGGCGGATGGGAGCCGCCCCAACCGCCAACCGCCCGACTTGCCCCCGGACTACGGCAGGCGCAGCTTCTCCTTCCCACCCCCCGCGCCATACAGGCGCTTCCCCCCTACCGGAGCGGTCGCGGCGCCCACGCCTGCCGCGAACCGGACGACCCATGCAGGACAGACGCCGTTTCGTCACGACCCTCCTCAACGCCGCCGTGGCGCTGCCGGTACTCAACTCGCGGGCGTTCCGGCATCTCGAGCGGGCCACCGCCATCGCGGGTCGCCGGCCGCCCGGCAGTGTGGCGGAGGACGAGGACTACTGGGGCGAGATCCAGCGGGCCTTCGACCTCGACCGCACGGTCATCAACCTGAACAACGGCGGGTGCAGCCCCGCGCCCACGCACGTGCTGGCGCAGATGATTCGCGATCTGCGGTTCAGCAACGAGCTGCCGGTGGAGAACATGTGGCACATCCTGGAGCCGCGTGTCGAGAGCGTGCGCCTGGACCTGGCCCGCGAGTTCGGCTGCGATCCGGAGGAGATGGCGATCACCCGCAACGCCAGCGAGGCGAACGAGAACGTCATCTTCGGCCTCGACCTGCAGCCGGGCGACGAGATCGTCTCGACGACGCAGAACTACCCGCGCATGAACAACGCGTGGCTGCAGCGGCAGCGGCGGAACGGGATCGTGTTCCACCAGATCAAGCTGCCCACGCCCCCGCCGGCGGACCAGGAAGTCGTGGCGGCCTTCGAGGCGGCGATCACACCGCGCACGAAGATGATCGAAGTCATGCACATGAGCTGGCAGACGGGCTACATCGCGCCGGTGCGCCAGATCGTGGACATGGCACGCCGCCACAACGTGGAAGTGCTCGTGGACGGTGCACACGCCTTCGCCCACTTCCCGTTCAAGCGCGACGACCTGGGGTGCGACTACTACGGCACGAGCCTCCACAAGTGGTGCCTGGCACCCATCGGCACGGGGTTCCTGAGCGTGCGGCGGGAGAAGATCCCGCACATCTGGTCGATGTTCGCCGGGTCGCCGGACGAGGACGCCAACATCCGCAAGTACGAGGAGATCGGCACACACCCGGCGGCGAACCACAACGCGATCTCGGTGGCGCTGGCCTTCCACCGGAGCATCGGCGCCGAGCGGAAGATCGCGCGACTGCGCTACCTGCGCGACCGGTGGGCCAACCGGCTGCTGGCGGCCAGCGACCGGGTGCACATGATCACCCCCATCGGCCCCGACAAGAGCGGCGCGATCGGCGTCGTGGCCATCGACGGGATGAACTTCGCGAAACTCGGCGGGTGGCTGGAGGCGCGACACCACATCGTCACCACTCCGATGGTGACGCCCGAATTCCAGGGACTACGGGTCACGCCGAACGTCTATTCGACGCTCGACGAGATCGACTTCTTCACCGACCGGATGGTCGAGGCGATCAGAAACGGGCTGTCGTGAGTGCGTGAGGCGGTGAGCCCATGGCGGCGATGGGGGAGAGCCTCCGCCTGACCACGCTGCCCTACAGGCCAAGCGTCGCCGAAACTCCGAAGCTGACGAGCGCGATCTCTCCGGATCCGTAGCGGACGAGGTGCTTCGCACTGCCGCCGAGGGTGTTCGTGGCCTGCACGAACAAGCCGAGGCTCGTGCGGGGCGCGATCCGGAAGTCGTACCCGGCGCCGAGCTGCAGGACGGGGCCGCTCACCGAATAGGTCCCGCTGTTGATCGTGATGTCGGGGGCGTACAGGTCGGCTTTCCCGTATCCGAACCCGCCGCGCAGATAGCCGTCGAAGCCCGGGACCGGATAGAGGGCCACGGAGCCGGTCAGGAACGCGGCGCTCGAGAGGTTCACGGACGACTTCCACCAGGAGGCGTCCACCACGCCGACGATCTGCGGAAGGAACGACCGCTCGGCGGCCACGGAAACGAGGATACCGTGGGTGCGATCGGTGTCGGCCACCGCGGCAGGCCCCCCGTAGCCGTAGCCCAGCGACACCCGCACGCGCGTGCTCCCGAGGGGACCCGCGACGGGAGCCGGAACGGGAGTGGGCGGCACGGGAATCTGGGCCGCGGCGGGAAGCGCGGCGCAAGCGAGCAGGAGCGCGAGCGGAAGCGTGGGGCGCATGACAGGCGAGGTAGAGAGTCGATCGGGACGATCGGTACGGCAGCGCAAGGCCGGAGCCGGGTCCAGCCACGGGTCGGCGTCGTTCAGCGCGGCGATATGATACCCCGAATGGCGGAGCGTGTTACAGGGGTGGCCACGCGGCCGGGAGGACCGGACGGACGGTGTGCTGTCGCCGGACCCGAGTTGCCGGTACATTAGGCGCACCGAGCACGGCGGGTCTTCCATGGGTGTACTTGCAGATCGAACGGGAGTCGAAGCGGCGCTGGAGCGTTCGGCGGCCGGCCGGCGCCCGACGCCGATCGTGCTGCAGGAAACCGCCGCGGTGTCGGTGCGCCGGCACGCCTTCAAGCACATCCGCCGGATGGCGGTGCTGGTGTGCACGGACGCCCTCACGCTCCTGGCCCTGCGGGAGATCGTGCATGCGGCGCGGGACGCCGCCGCCCTGGGCACCGGCACGGCACGGGTCCTGGAATACCTGGTGCCGCGCGGCACGGTCCAGGGTCCGCAGCTCTTCGCCGCGCTGGTGCTGACCCTGATGGTCCTGGGGATGTACGGCACCGGGGACAAGCGCCGGCCGGGGCCGCGCATCGTGCTGGCGTCGTTCGTGGCGCTGGGCCCGATCTTCTGGAACAACCTCTGGACGTCCTTGTCACCGTGGGTCTTCGAGTCCTACCTGGCGAGCGCGACGGTCGCTGCAGCGGTGCTGATCACCGAGCGATCCGTGGTGGACTGGGCGGTGCGGGTGGCGCGGCGGCTGATGGGCAGCCGCGACCGGACGCTGGTGGTGGGGCCGGCCGAGGCGGCCCGGAAGGCCGCGGGCTACGGCGCCGTGAACCGCGAGTTGGGACTGGAGGTCGTGGGCTTCGTGGATGCCGACGAAGCGCCGGCGGCGGACGCACTCGGCGGACCGGCCGAGCTGGTGGGGGTGATCAACGACCGGCGCATCGACACGATCATCCTGAGCGGCGACCTGGACGGGGAGACGTTCCGGAGCGTGCTCGACATCGGGATCCATGCGGGGTGCCGCATCCTGTCGGTGCCGCGGAACACGTCGAACGGACTGATCGTGCCGGAGATGGTGACGTACCGTGGGGTTCCGCTGATCCAGCTCACGAATCCGGGACTGCAGGGCGACCAGCTCGCGATCAAGCGCATGCTGGATCTGGTGGTCGGTACGATCGGGCTGGTGGTGCTGTCGCCGCTGTTTCTGGTGATCGCGGCGGCCATCCGGCTGGAGTCGCCGGGCCCGGTGTTCTTCACCCAGATGCGCGTGGGGGAGGGCGGGCGGAGGTTCCGGATGTTCAAGTTCCGGAGCATGGCGGCGCGCGCCGACGGGCTGAAGGGCGGGCTCCGGGACGACAGCGTGTACGGCGACCCGCGGCTATTCAAGATGGCGCGGGATCCGCGGGTGACGCGGCTGGGGCGGTTCCTGCGGCGGTCGAGCCTGGACGAGCTGCCGCAACTGATCAACGTGGTGCGGGGCGAGATGTCACTGGTGGGTCCGCGGCCCCCGATACCCGAGGAAGTGGCGCTGTACGAGGAACACCACTACGCGCGGTTCGCGATGAAGCCGGGGATGACGGGGCCCTGGCAGGTGGGCGGGCGGAACCGGGTGACGGACTTCGACGAGGTGATCCTGCTGGAGCAGGGCTACATGCGCGGCTGGAACATCTGGAAGGATCTGGCCATCCTGGCGCGGACGGTCCCGAGCGTGCTGCGGATGGAGGGCGCCTACTAGGCGCTGCGCGGGCGGACCGGAGCCGAGCCGAAGCGCAGCAGAAGCGGCACCAGGCGCAGGCTGCGGAGGTAGCGCGGCACGTAGCGGTGCGGGGCCGAGACGCAGCGGAAGAGCCAGCCGAGGAAGAGGCGGTCCGCCCAGACCGGGATGCGGACCTGCCGGCCGGAGAGGAAGGCAATGGCCGCGCCGGTGCAGATGATGGCCGGCGAATAGTCCAGGGATTCCCGCAGGTAGAGCCCGAGGCGTTCCTGCACACCGCCGCCGATGCTGATGACGATGAAGCGCGGGCGGCGCTCACCGATGAAATCCAGCAGGTCGGTGTCCTTCAGGTAGCCGCGTCCGTATTCGGGTGCGACGTAGATATCCCTGGAATCGGTGGGGACCCCGTGGTTCTCGAGCCAGCGGCGGTTCACTGCGGCGTCCCTGCGGGACGGCATGACCCAGAGGACGTTCCCGGGGGTGCGGAACGCTGGGAGCTGGAGGAGTGCGCGCAGGAAGCGGAGCCCGGAGATGCGGCGGAGGCGTTGACCGCGGGTGAAGAACCAGAGGAGAACGAGCGCAGCGCTGTCGGTGAGGGCGAGGTCGCTCCGCTCCAGCGCAACCCGGCAGGCCTCGTCGCGGTCGAGACGCACGAGGACGGGGGCGGACGGCGTGACGATGAGCCCGCCATGGGC
>JBJKRG010000289.1:0-3076 GCA_046704805.1 Gemmatimonadaceae bacterium | reverse complement strand
CCCGGCCGGTCGCACCTCGGGCACGAGCCTACGCTTCGTGCCTGCGGGTGTACGGGATCAGCGCCAGGTGGCGCGCCCGCTTCACGGCACGGCTGAGCTGTCGCTGAAACCGGGCGGTGACCTTGGTGGTCCTCTTCGGCAGGATCTTCCCCTCTTCGGTCAGGAAGCGGGAGAGCGTCGCCACGTCCTTGTAGTTCAGGAGCTCGATCGGCGGCCCTTCCATGCGCCGCCGCCGCCCCCGCGCCCCCTGGAACTCGGGGGGGCTCCCGTCGTCGGCGTCCTCTTCCTCCTCTTCCTCTTCCTCGTCCTCCTCGTCCTCCTCGCTGGCCGCGGGCTTCGTCGACTCGGAGACGATGGACATGCCCGACGTGGGCTCCCCCTCGTTGATCACGAGGAGATACCGCAGCACCTCGTCGTCGAGCTTGAGCAGGCGCTCGTATTCCGGAAGGGCATCGGGTGCGGCGGTGAACTGCGCGACGACGTAGTAGCCGGCCCGCTGCCTCCCGACCGGGTAGGCGAGCTGGCGGGTCCCCCAGAGATCCACGGCGGACACCTCGCCGCCGCCGGACGTGGCCAGCGCGTGGAACTTCTCGAGCTTGGCGGTGACGGCGCCCTCGTCGAGCGCCGGGTCGAGGATGTAGACGACCTCGTAGAGCCTCATGTTCGTTCCCTCGGTCCGTGTGGTGACGGGCCCCGTCGGCCAGGGACATCCGGATGGGCGGCCGGCATGCTCCGACGGAGCGGGATACCTTTCGAGCGTGAGTAGCTAGCGAATCGGGGCTCCGCCGTGAAGCGGAGCCCCGTAGCCGGTGAGGCGGCCGGTCCGGACGCTCGGCCCTTCCTCGTGGAGACGCGCGTCAGCCGAAGATCCCGTGGACGACGTGCCCGATCCACATCGCGGTGGCGCTCACGTGCAGGTGGTGGATGCGCACGAACCACGGCGACAGCACGACGGACACGACGCTCATCAGCTTGATGAGGATGTTCAAGGCCGGACCCGACGTGTCCTTGAACGGGTCGCCGACCGTGTCACCGACCACGGCCGCCTTGTGCGGATCGGAGCCCTTGCCGCCGTATGCGCCTCCCTCGATGTACTTCTTCGCGTTGTCCAACGCTCCACCCGCGTTGGCCATGAAGATGGCCATCAGCACCCCCGTGACCGTGGCACCGGCCAGGAGCCCGCCCAGGGCGTCGACGCCGAGCAGCCAGCCTACCAGCACCGGAGCCAGGACCGCGCTGACGCCGGGCACGATCATCTCCCGCAACGCCGCGCGCGTGGAGATGTCCACGCAGCGGGCGGAGTCGGGCTTGGCCTTGCCTTCCATCAGGCCCGCGATCTCACGGAACTGGCGCCGTACCTCTTCCACCATGCCCTGCGCCGCACGTCCGACGGCCGTCATGGTGAGGGCCGAGACCCAGAACGGCAGGATGCCGCCGATGAACAGCCCGATCACGACGAGCGGGTTGATGAGGTTGATCCCGGTCAGGCCCACGGCCGACGAGTACGCGGAGAAGAGCGCGAGCGCCGTGAGCGCCGCCGATCCGATCGCGAAGCCCTTCCCGATCGCGGCGGTCGTGTTGCCGATCGCGTCGAGCGAGTCCGTGATCTCGCGCGTGGCCGGTCCCAGCCCCGCCATCTCGCTGATGCCCCCGGCGTTGTCGGCCACGGGCCCGTACGCGTCCACGGACATCGTCACGCCGACCGTGGCCAGCATGCCCACCGCCGAGATCCCGATCCCGTACAGTCCGCTGAACCAGTAGGAGATGAAGATGGCGGCGGCGATCAGCAGCACGGGAATCGCCGTGGATTCCATGCCGACCGCGATGCCCGCGATCACGTTCGTGGCCGCGCCGGTCTGGCAGGCGCTGGCGATCCTCTTGACCGGCCCGGCCGACGTGTAGTACTCGGTGACGAGGCCGATGGCGACCCCCGCGACGGACCCGGACACGATCGCCACCCATGGTCCGATGGACGTGTACAGGCGCCCGGTCGCCGGATCCGCGAACGTGATGCCCATGGCCTTCACGACGAAGTACATCGCGATCAGGAAGATTCCCGCCGCGATGAACGTGACGTTGCGCAGCGCCGAGGCCGGATTGCTGCGCTCCAGGACCTTCATCAGCCCGACGCCGATCAGGGACGCCAGCAGCCCGATCGCGACGGTCAGGACGGGCAGCGCCACGGCCGCGGCGCGCGCGTGGGCCATCGTGGGAATGGTGCACCCGATCACGAGCGTCGCGACGATCGAGCCCACGTACGACTCGAAGATGTCGGCGCCCAGCCCCGCGACGTCACCGACGTTGTCTCCCACGTTGTCCGCGATCGTCGCCGGGTTACGCGGGTCGTCCTCCGGAATCCCCGCCTCGACCTTGCCCACGAGGTCGGCGCCCACGTCCGCGGCCTTCGTGTAGATGCCGCCGCCCACGCGGGCGAACAGGGCGATGGAGCTGGCCCCCATCGCGTAGCCCGAGACGATCTCCGAGAAGCGCTTGAACTGCTCGAGGGTCACCGCCCCGGACCCGATGAAGAAGTAGAGCAGCCCGAGTCCGAGCAGCCCCAGGGCCGCCACCGCCAGACCCATCACCGAGCCCCCGAAGAACGCGATGCGCAGCGCCTTGCCCTGCCCCGACTCGGCCGCCGCGGCCGACGTCCTCCCGTTGGCGCGGGTCGCGGCGTTCATCCCGAAGAAGCCGGCGGCGATGGAGCAGAGCGCGCCGCCGATGTACGCCAGGGCAGGCAGGCCGCCGATCGCCAGGTTGAGCAGGAACGCCACCACGACGATGAAGACGGCGAGCACCGTGTACTCGCGGCGCAAGAACGCCATCGCCCCTCGGTGGATCTGCTCCGCGATGTCGATCATGATCTCGGAGCCCTGGGGCTGTCTCTTCACGTAGAGGTAGATCCCTCCCGCGACGAGGAGGCCGACGATCCCGAGGAGCCACGACCATTCGGTCAGTACGATGAGGTCGGTCATCGCTGCTGCTTTCCTTTCGTTGTCTTACCGGTTGAAGCGGTTCATCGCGGCCTCCGTGCCCTCGTCCAGCCACAGCTCGACGGCGGGCGTCAGCTCGGGAA
>JBJKRG010000288.1:0-26810 GCA_046704805.1 Gemmatimonadaceae bacterium | reverse complement strand
CCGCGTGAAGCGGCCCCAGGAGGTACCCCCGCGTCGCGACCTCGGGTCGCGACACGGGCGACTGCCGCTCGGCCCCGTGCCGGACGATCGGCTACGCCGTGCAGCAGGCCGTGCCCGGCGACAGCATCGTGGTCGACAGCGGCACGTACCGCGAAGCCGTGATGATCACGAAGCGGCTCGCGCTCGTCGGCCGCCATGCCACCATCGATGCCCGCGGGCAGGGAGCACCTCCCAACGGTGTCCGCATCTTCGGCGCCGCCGCGGCGGGCTCCAGCGTCAGCGGATTCACCATCCGCAACGCCGGGCTGGAGGGCATCTTCGCCGTGCGCACGTCGAACGTCACCATCGAGAACGACAGCCTCTTCGGCAACGACGCCTACGGCACCAGCAACCCGCTCTGCGCCCACCACCAGTCCGATTGCGGCGAGACCATCCACCTGCAGACGGTGCACGACGCCACCGTGCGCGGCAACTTCATGCGTGGCAACCTCGGCGGCATTCTCCTCACCGACGAGGACGGACCCACCCATGACAACACCATCGCCGACAACACCATCATCGACAATCCCAAGGACTGCGGCATCACGTTGGCTTCGCACTGGAGCGACAGCACGTCGAAAGCGCCGGTGAAGCCGGGGGTGGGCGGGGTCTATCGGAACACCGTCGCCCACAACACGATCACGGGCGCGGGCGGGGTCGGCATCGGCATCTTCGCCGCGTTCCCGGGCGGCGCAGCCTGGGGCAACGTCGTCGAAGGGAATACCGTTTCGAAGAGCCAGCTGGCGGGCCTGGGGATCCACGCGCACGGCCGGTGGGAGAACGTGGACGGGAACGTCTTCCGGAACAACACGGTCTTCTCCAACGCCACCGACGTCGAGAATCCGCTCGACAAGGTGCCCGCCGGCATCAGCATCGCCAGCATCGTGGTGCCGGTGCACAACACGGTCATCACCGGGAACACGATCCGCGACGAGGGCGTCGGCATCATCACGCTGAACGCGGACCCGATCCCCGACCTGGCCACGAACAAGATCGGCCAGGGGGTGAAGACACCGCTGTCGATTCATTAGCCCGGCCGTTCCGAGCCCCCGTTCGTTCGCCACTGGCGTGTTCATCCGTAGTCTCACACTATAAAAAATGCCCGAGACCCCGCATCTCACCGCCGCCCTCAGCGACCGCTACGTCATCGAGCGTGAGCTGGGCGCCGGCGGCATGGCCGTGGTGTATCTCGCCCACGACCGGAAGCTCGAGCGCGAGGTCGCGCTCAAGGTCCTGCGCCCCGAGCTGGGCGCCGTCCTCGGGGCCGAGCGTTTCCTGGCCGAGATCAAGATCTCGGCGCGGCTCGACCACCCGCACATCCTCACGCTCATCGACTCCGGCGATGCCGACGGCATGCTCTACTACGTGCTGCCGTTCGTGCGCGGGGAGACCCTTCGCGAGAAGCTGAACCGCGAGCACCAGCTCGGGCTCGACGAGGCCGTCGCCATCGCCAAGCAGGTGGCGAGCGCGCTCGACTACGCGCACCGCCAGGGGCTGGTGCACCGCGACATCAAGCCCGAGAACATCATGCTGCAGGAAGGCGAGGCGATGCTCACCGACTTCGGCATCGCGCTCGCCGTGAAGGAGGCCGGCGGCAACCGCCTCACGCAAACGGGGCTCTCGCTGGGCACACCGCAGTACATGAGTCCGGAGCAGGCCACCGGCGACCGCGGCATCGACGCCCGCAGCGACGTCTACTCGCTGGCGTCCGTGCTGTACGAGATGCTGGCGGGCGAGGCGCCGGTCAGCGGCGCCAGCGCGCAGGCGATGATCGCCAAGCTGATGACGGAGAAGCCGACCGACCTGCGCATCCTCCGCGACACCGTCCCGATCGGCGTGGACGCCGCGATCATGAAGGCGCTGGCGAAGACGCCGGCCGACCGGTTCGCCACTGCCGAGGAGTTCGCCCGCGCGCTCGACGCGGGACTGATGCCCACCACCGGAACGGTCGCGGCCGCCGCGCCTGCCCGGAAGCGGACGATGCTGATTGGTGGGGCCGTGGCCGTCGTCGCCGTGGCCGCGGCCATTGCCGCGTGGGCCGCCCACGGAAGCTCTGCGGCCACCGGCTCCCAGGCCTCCCTCGGCACGAAGACGCAGCTCACGGTGTCGGGCGGGATCTACTATCCCGCCATCTCACCCGACGGCAAGCAACTCGCCTACGCGTCGCGGCACTGTACCGGTGCCAACTGCACGTACTCCATCGTGGAGCAGGATGTGGGCGGCACGGTCACGCGCTCCATCCTCGACGGCGCAACCTCCGTGTACGACCTGCGCTGGAGCCCCGACCGCCGCAACCTGGTGTTCAACGGCACGATCGACGGTCGCCTCGGCACCTACCTCCTCTCGGCGCTCGGCGGTCCGCCGCGCTTTCTCACCAGCGGGGTCGCCGGCTTCTACGCCGGCGGCGACTCGCTGCTCATCGGCTCGTCGAACGCGCAGGACTCGCTTTACTGGGTGGGTGTGGCCGGATTGGACGGCATCGTCCACGACAGCATCCCGGTGCGCGGCAAGGGCCAGTACCTGGCCGGGCTGTCCGCCATTCCCGGCACGCGGTGGATCCTCACGCTCATCATCCAGGCACCCCATGGCTTGTGGCAGGTGATCGGACGCCACGGCAAGGTGGTCAGCCACGTCGTGAACCAGTGCACCTGCGGCGGCATCGGCACGGTCGACGCCGTGTGGCTGGACCGGGCCGGCGACGCCGCGGGCGAGTCGATCGTCCGCATTGCCATCGACCCCAGGACGGGACACCTGTCGGCGCAGCAGGACACCATGGTCACCGGCATCTTCACGAACGTGTCCGTCACGGCTGACGGTTCGAAGATGGTCATGGACCAGGGGACCCTCGACTACGGGCTCTGGACTGCGACCGGGCAGGAGCTATTCCAGGGGCGGCTCACCGAGCCCAATCGCGTCGCCCATGCGTCGAACAGCGTCGTCGGATGGGTGTCGCCGAACGGCGCCCGTCTCCTCATCCGGCGGGTCGTCCCGACCACCGGCGACCATACGGAGGCGCGGTACAGCACGCGCCCGTTCGACGGTACCGCGGAAACGCCGCTGCCCAGTGTGGGCGCCATCAAGCGGGCGACGTGGTCGGATTCGACGTCCATCGCGACGATCTCGTTGACCCAGCAGGGCCAATCCCACTTCGCCGTCGTGGACGTCCGGACGGGCACCCAGCGCGACGGCTTCGACGTGCCCGATTCCGTCGTGACCGATGCTGCGCCGGTGCCGAACGGGTGGGCGTGGATCCCCGTCACGCGCGACGGGCTGTCCATCGAGCAGAACGGGACGCGCCGGACCGTGCCGCTGCCGGACTGGTACGGGCAGATCTTCCAGGTGATCCCGGATCCAGCGCACGGGCGGGTGTTCGTCGTCGGCTGGAACCGCTCTACGGCCGACAGCCTGGGCGTCTCCGCCGTGAGCCTGTCGAACGGCAAGTTCACGCGTTGGGCGACGGCCTTCGCCGAGGACGGCAGCATTTCGCTGCTCGACGGCGGGGCCGTGTTCTTCGCCGTGCATCGGACCGAAGATGCGTTCGATCTCTACCGGGTCACGGGTCCCGGCGCGATGCGAAAGATCGCCAGCCCGCCGATTCCACTCTTCGGCGTCAGTGTCTCGGCCGATCTCAAGCGGGCGACCGCGGTGGAGCGCAACTACAACGCCGACGCCTGGATGTACAACGTCGTGAAGCACTGAGCGATCGATGAACCGCTCATCACGACTCCTGCTCGGCACGGCAGCCGCGCTGCTCGTCGCCGCCCAGTCGGCGCGCGCACAGGATGCGGCCGTCGCGCCCTGGATCACCGACACGCTGCAGTCGACGACGCTGCACACCCGGCGCGTTCTCGACGTGGCGCTCCCGACCGGCTACGAGGCGAGCACCGACAGCTTCCCCGTCCTCGTGCTGCTCGACGCCGAGGACCGTCCGCAGTTCGAGGCGGCAGTCGCCAACGTGAACTTCCTCGCCAGCCGCAGCGAGATCCCCGGTCTGATCATCGTCGGCGTCGTGAACGGCAGGGACCGCACGCACGACATGACGCCGCCAGCGACGGGGGGAACGGCGAGGCTCGCCCCGACGGCCGGGGGCGCGAATGCGTTCGAGCGGTTCATCGCCGGTGAGGTGCTACCCTACATCCGCGGGAAGTACCGGGTCCGGCACCTGACCGTCCTCGCCGGGCACTCGCTGGGCGGCCTCTTCGGGTTGTACGTGGCCGCCACCCGGAGGAACCCGTATCGGGGCATCATCGCCATGAGCCCGTCGCTCTGGTGGAACGATTCGACCGTCGCTCACGACTACGCGGACGCCATCGCCCGGCTCACGACCGGGGAGCGGATCTTCGTCGCCAGCGGGGCGTACGAACCGCAGATCGACGTGACGGCGCGGCGGTTCATCGCCCGGCTCGACTCCCTGAAGCCCCGGGGCGTGCACTACGCGTACCGTCGCTACACCGACGACACGCACGCGCTCACCCCGCAGCCGAGCCTCATCGCCGGATTGCGCTTCGTCTTCGAGCCCGTTTCGATCGCCCGGCTGCCACTCTCGAGCCCGCGATTCACCTGGGACTCGACGACGTTCCTCCGTGTCCTCACGACCTCCGAGTCCACGTACGCCCGCGGCGCGCGCTCCCTGGGACTCCCCGAGATGCTCCCGGAGCGGCTGCTGAGCCAGTACGGCCACGGCATGCTGGCGGAGATGAAGTTGCCCGGGATCGCGGCACGCGTGTTCGAGCAGAACGTGGCCGACTATCCGGCGTCGCCCGACGCGCACGCCGGGTACGGTGACGGCCTCCTCGCCGAGGGCGACACCGCGGCGGCCATCGTGCAGTACAAAGAAGCGGTGAAGTTGTGGGGCGCGAAGCACGACCCGCGCGCGGCGATGGGCCGTAACGTGCTGAGGCGGCTGGAGCAGGGCGGGCACCGGCGGGGTGGAATCCCGAAAACGTAGGGCCGGTTGCCCGGGATCAGGGAAGCCACCTCGCGCGCGCGCGCGTACGGCTGCATGTTACGGAATCGTTCCTTGACCAGGGATCGGCATTTCAGGCCACCTCCCGCCGCCGGCCCGTACCTCAGCAGCTGGAGTCCAATCATGCCGTCTCACACGCGCTCGTTCGCCGCGGCCGCGGTCGCGGCCGTCCTCACGCTCACCCTCGGCGCGCTCCCGGCACCGCTCGCCGCGCAGTCCACGCGGTTCCTGCAACAGGCCGACGTGAGTGCGAACGCCGTCGCCTTTGCCTATGCCGGCGACATCTGGGTGGTGTCGCGCAACGGCGGCGAGGCCCGCCGCATCACCTCGTCGCCCACCGTCGAGAGCGACCCGCACTTCTCCCCCGACGGGAAGTGGCTCGCCTTCACCGGCGAGTACGGCGGCAACCCCGACGTGTACGTCGAGCCCGTCGCGGGCGGCACCCCCAAGCGCCTCACCTGGCACCCGGCCCCCGACGCCGTCCGCGGGTGGACGCCCACCGGCGACAGCGTGGTCTTCGAGTCCACGCGCACCGGTGTTCCCGACGCCGAGCCCAAGCTCTGGAAGGTCTCGATCGACGGTGGGCTCCCGCAGCCGCTCGTCGTCCCGCGCGCCCTGTACGGCTCCATCTCGCCGGACGGCCACGAGATCGCCTACCAGCTCGACCGCCCCTGGGAAACCGAGATGCGCCGCTATCGCGGCGGACAGAACCAGCCGATCCGCGTGCTCGACCGCAAGACGTACGCCATGTACAAGCTGCCGTGGGTCGACAGCCGCGATCAGCAGCCGGTGTGGCTCGGCAAGACCATCTACTTCATCTCCGACCGCGACTGGACCAACAACGTCTGGGCGTACAACACCGAGACCAAGGCGCTGAAGCAGATCACGCACTACAGTGACTACGAGGTGGAGAGCGTGAACGCCGGCGGCGGCCTGGTGGCCTACACCTACGCCGGCGACATCCACCTGTACAACCCGGCCAACGGCTCCGACCGCAAGCTCGACGTCCACGTCACCGGGGACTTCCCGTGGGCGATGCCGCACGCCGCCAACGTGTCGAAGGACCTCATCGCACCGCAGCTCTCCCCCACCGGCGTGCGCGCGCTGTTCGAGGCCCGCGGCGACGTGATCACCGTGCCCACCGAGCACGGCACCTGGCGCGACCTCACGCCGTCCTCCGGTGTGGCCGACCGCACCCCGGTCTGGTCGCCCGACGGCCGGCAGATCGCGTGGTTCAGCGACAGCACCGGCGAGTACGAGCTGATGGTGGGTGGGCAGGACGGCAACTCGCCGGCCCGCGCCTACAAGCTCGAGCACCCCACCTACTTCTACTCGCCCGAATGGTCCCCCGACGGCAAGAAGATCCTGTTCAGCGACGCCGAGATGAACCTCTGGGTGCTCGACCTCGCCACGGGCAAGGAGACGCACGTGGACCAGGGGAACTACACCTGGCCCAACCGCGACCTGGCACCTGCCTGGTCGCCCGATTCGCGCTGGATCGCGTACCAGAAGCGGCTCAGGGGCTCGCAGTACCACGCCATATTCGTCTACAACGTCGCGAACGACCACACGCGCCAGCTCACCGACGGGATGTCGGACGTCATCGACCCCACGTGGGACAGGAGCGGCAAGTACCTGTTGTTCCTCGCCTCGACCGACTTCGCGCTGCACACCGGCTGGCTGGACATGAGCTCGTACAACCAGCCGATCCAGCGCGGCGTGTACCTCGCGGTGCTCTCCAAGGCCGACTCCTCGCCGCTGCTCCCGCGGACGGGTGACGAGCCCGTCGAGACGAAGTCCGCGAAGTCCGACACCGGCGCGCGCCACGGTGCCGCTCCCGATACGGTCCACATCGACTTCGACGGATTCATGCAGCGCATCCTCGCGCTCGACGTGCCCAGCCGGAACTACGACGATCTCAAGGCCGGCGAGGCCGGGCAGTTCTTCTACGTGGAGCACGTCCCCAACCATGCCGACGTGCTGCACCGCTACGACCTCAAGGAGCGCAAGGCGATCGATTTCGTGCCGGCGATGGCCGGCGACTACGCGATCTCGTTCAACGGCAAGAAGCTGCTGTACCAGCACGCCAGCCCGAACGGGCGCCCCGACGGCCGCTGGGCCGTGGTCGACGCCGCCGGACCGGCGCCGAGCCCCGCGAAGGGGATGCTCGCCACCTCGAACATCCAGCTCGACGTCAACCCGCAAGCGGAGTGGCGGCAGATCTTCAACGAGGCGTGGCGCATCGAGCGCGACTACGTCTACGTCTCCACCCTGAACGGCGCCGACTGGCCGGCGATCAAGAAGAAGTACGAGGTGTTCCTGCCGTACATCCGCCACCGCGCCGACCTCAGCACGCTGCTCTCCGAAATGCAGGGTGAGCTGACGCTGGGGCACAGCTTCGTGGGCGGCGGCGACATCCCCAAGGCCAACGCCCTGCCGGCCGGCCTGCTCGGTGCCGACCTCGCCGAGGAGAACGGCCACTACCCCATCACCAAGATCTACACCGGCGAGAACTGGAATCCCGATCTCCGCGCACCGCTGGCGGCGCCCGGCGTCGACGTCCGCACCGGTGACTACATCCTCGCGGTCAACGGCCACACCCTGCTGCCGCCGGAGAACCCGTACGCGGCATTCGTCGGCACGGTGGGCAAGCAGGTGCAGCTCCGCGTCAACGAGCGCCCGGTCATGGCGGGCTCGCGCATCGTCACCGTGGTGCCCGTGGCCAGTGAGCAGACGCTCCGCACGCGCGCCTGGATCGCCGCCAACCGGCACACCGTCGATTCCCTCTCGCACGGCGAGCTGGCCTACGTCTACATCCCCGACACGGGAGAGGGCGGCTACACCAACTTCAACCGCTACTACTTCGCGCAGCAGGAGAAGAAGGGCGCCGTGATCGACGAGCGGTTCAACCACGGCGGCAGCGTGGCCGACTACATGATCGACATCATGAACCGCAAGCTCCACGGCTACTTCAGCCAGCGGCTCGGCACCCACTACAACGCCGTCACCGTGCCGGCCGCCGCCATCTGGGGACCGAAGGTGCTCATGATCAACGAGATGAGCGGCTCCGGCGGCGACATGTTCCCGTACATGTTCCGCGAGATGCACATCGGGCCGCTCGTCGGCACGAAGACGTGGGGCGGGCTGGTCGGGTGGGGCGGGGAGCCGCGCTTCGTCGACGGCGGGTTCATCAGTGCGCCGAGCACCGGGTTCTACAACCCCGCCGGGCACTGGGACGTGGAGAACAAGGGCGTGGCGCCGGACATCAAGGTGGAGCAGGTGCCCGCCGAGCAGATCGCCGGCCGCGACTCGCAGCTCGATCGCGCGGTCCAGGTGGCGATGCAGCTCCTCCGCGAGCACCCGGTGAACCTGAAGCCGGTGCCGCCGGGTCCGGATCGCGTGCACCCGAAGGGCGGCGGCGAGTAGGGCAGGAAGACGACCGGGAGGGGCGGCGGCGCGCAGGCACGGTGTCGCCGCCCCGTCGGACGTCTATCATTCACACGACTCTTCCCGGACCTTGCCCATGGCCAGACCCCCTCGGCGATCGACGGCGGCCCGTCGCTCCTCCCGCTCCGCCCGCGGCCCCCGCACCCTCGCCCTCGACATCGGCGGCACCGGGCTGAAGGCCGCCGTCCTCGACGCGATGGGGCGCCTGCTCACCGACCGCGTCCGCGTGCCGACCCCGGACCCCGCGCCGCCCCGGGTCATGGTCGCGGTGCTCGTCGAGCTCGTGAAGCCGCTCCCGAAGTACGATCGCATCTCGGCCGGCTTCCCCGGCGTCGTCCGCGACGGCCGCGTGGTCACGGCGCCCCACTGGGGGAACGAGATCTGGAAGGGCTTCGCGCTCGCCGACGCACTGCAGCGCCGGCTCGGCAAGCCCACGCGCGTGCTCAACGACGCCGACGTGGCGGGCTACGGCGCCGTGCAGGGCCGGGGCCTGGAGTTCGTGATCACCCTCGGCACGGGGATGGGCACGGCGCTCTTCAGGGACGGCGAGCTGATGCCGCACATGGAGTTCGCGCAGTTCCCATTCCGGAAGCACAAGACGTTCAACGACTACGTCGGCGACGCCGTGCTCAAGAAGCACGGGAAGAAGAAGTGGAACAAGCACGTCGCGACCGTGCTCGACGCGTTCCGTACCCTGCTCAACTTCGACGCGCTGTACGTGGGCGGGGGGAACTCGCGGCACGTGACCCTGAAGCTGCCCGACGACGTGCACCTGGTGTCGAACGAGGACGGGCTGATCGGCGGCGTGAAGCTGTGGGGGTGAAGTAAGGGCCCGGTGGCGCTCCGCCGGAGCGCCCACCGCATGTTTCTCCTCCTCCGCCTCGGGCGCTTGACGCGCGACCCGGTTTTCCGCAGCGTCAGGGACCCGCCACCGGAGCCCGCCCGTGTCCCGTCGTCGCCCGCGCCCCAGCCCCCGCTCTCGTCTGCTCAGGCTCGCCCCGCTCGCCGCACTCCTGCTCGCCCTGCCGCTGACCCCGAGCGCCGCGCGCGCCCAGGAGTCGTCGATTCCCCCCGCCATTCTCGGCAAGGCGCCGCCGCCGCAGGGGAAGACCGTGCTGTACCTCCCCGGCGATCCGCACACGAAGGGCTACCTCGCGGTGCCGAAGGCGCCCGGCAAGTATCCGGCGCTGATTCTCATTCACGAGTGGAACGGACTCGTGGACCGCGACCGGCAGGTGGCCGACGCGTTCGCCGAGCACGGGTACGTGGTACTCGCCGCCGACCTCTACGAGGGGCAGGTGGGGCACAACCGGGAAGAGAACATCAAGCTGATGAACGAGGTGCACGCCCACCCCCAACGGACCATCGCCAACCTGAACGCGGCCCAGAAGTTCCTGCGGGAGCGCTCCGACGTCACCGGCAAGGTGGGGGTGATCGGCTGGTGCTTCGGCGGCGGCATCGCGCTCAGCTACGCCATCGACGGCGCCCACCACGACGCGACCGCGATCTTCTACGGCTCGCTGGTCACCGACCCGGCACAACTCGCCAAGATCCACCATCCCATCTACGGCACCTTCGCCGGGCAGGACCACAGCATCCCGGCCGCGCAGATCGCCCGCTTCCGCTCCGTGCTCGACTCGCTGGGCGTGAAGAACGACATCCACATCTACGATCCGGTGCAGCATGGTTTCTGGCTGTGGGTCGATCGCAATCCGGCGGTGAACACCGCGCCCGCCACGGACGCGTGGCACCGCCTCACGAAATTCCTGCACGACGCGCTCAGCGGCTCGTAGGAGTCCGCTGAGCGCAGGGGGACAGCAGCGGCGCCGTCTGAAACGCCCGGGATGGTCCCTTCGTACGGACCCCCAGATTCGGAAGTGCGATCCAACCCCCGAGGAACTCTCCATGACGAACGACCAGATCTTTGTGCTCGGGATGACCACGATCGTCTGCTCCGCGTGCGTACTCTTCGCGATCGTGGGGGCCGTTGTGGCGCGCCGCCGCGGGGCCGCGAAGGGGCAGCCGCGCCTCGATCCCGCGGTCAACGACCGGCTGGCCCACATGGAGCAGGCCATCGATGCGATTGCCGTCGAGGTGGAGCGCATCTCCGAGGGCCAGCGGTTCGTCACGAAGCTCCTCAGCGAGCGGACGGCGGCGGCCGGTCAGATTCCCGAGCGCGTCGCCAACCAGCACTGAGCGCCCACCGCCCGGCGACCCGATCTTTCCCGGAAAGCCCCCCAAGAATCGATCCGGCAGTTTCCTGCCCATCCGGATGCATCGCGGTGGAAATTCTCCGTTCTTGATGCCTGCTCCGCGGCCCGCGAAGTTGTAGTGATGAGTCTCCTCGACACCCGCGGGCTGCAGGACGTCCTTCCGCACCGCTATCCGTTCCTGCTGGTCGACCGCGTGGAGGTGGTCGAGCCCGGGCGCCACGTGCTCGGCCACAAGCGGATCACGGCCGACGAGTGGTGGATGGAAGGCGCCACGCCCGGGGTCGGGCGGGGGCGGGTGGCGGTCATGCCGCACACCCTCGTCCTCGAGGCGCTTGCCCAGACCAGCGGTGGCCTGGTGCGCGACCTGCTCGACGGCGCCGACCACGCGATCGCCTACTTCATGGGCGCGAATCACGTGCGGTTCCGCGAGGAGGCCGCCGCCGGCGACGAGCTGCTGCTCGACGTCTCCCTGATCAGCTGGCGGCGCGGGATCTGCCGGGCCCGCGGCGTGGCCTCCGTGCAGGGGCGCACCATCGTCTCTGCCGAACTGGCGACCGTCGTCCGGAGCGAGTGAAGACGCGGCTCAGTCGGTGAGCTGCGACTCGATGCGCTGATCGGGCACGATCCACACCAGCGCCACGGCCACGAATAGCGCGTCCGAGATCCACGGACTCACGAACGCCAGCGGAATGGCGGCCACGTAGGCGATTTCAGAGCCCGTGCCCTTCCAGTTCCGTCCCGTCGCGCGCGCCAGCAGGGAGTCGGGGCCCTGGGCCGTCACCAGCGTGCGGTGCAGGATCCCGTAGGCGACGGCGCAGAGCAGCAGCACGCTCCCGTACACCGCCGTCGGGATCGGCGCCAGGTGGTTGGCGCCCATCCAGCCCGTCACGAACGGGATCAGCGACAGCCAGAACAGCAGGTGCAGGTTGGCCCAGAGGATCTTGCCGTTGATCCGCTGCACCACGTGCAGCATGTGGTGGTGGTTGTTCCAGTAGATGCCGAGGAACGCGAAGCTCAGGACGTAGGTGAGGAAGAGCGGGAGCAGCGGCCGCAGGGCGGCCAACGTCGCGCCGTCGGGCACGTGCAGGTCCAGCACCATGATCGTGATGAGGATCGCCACCACGCCGTCGGTGAACGTCGCCACGCGGTCTTTCGTCATCGTCACTCCACTGTTGCTTGACGCCCGTTACCGAGCGGCCGCAGGTTGGACCCGATCCGGGCAGCGAACGTAGCACGTACTCCCCACTGGGAGGTTCCCATGGTTGGCCTTCGCGCGCTGTGGCTTCCGATCGTGCTGTCGGCGGTGATCGTGTTCGTGGTGAGCTCCATCGTCCACATGGTGCTCCCGTGGCACAAGGGCGACTTTCCGAAGCTGCCGGAAGAGGACAAACTGCTCGATGCCCTGCGTCCCTTCAACCTGGCGCCCGGCGACTACATGCTCCCGCTCCCGAACGACATGGCCGACATGCGAAGCGAGGCGTTCCGGGAGAAGCTGAACCGGGGCCCGAAGGTCGTCATGACGGTGATGCCGAACGGCGCCGACGGGATGGGGCGAGGGCTCGTCCTCTGGTTCCTGTACTCCCTCGTCATCAGCCTCTTCTCGGCGTACGTCGCCGGCCACGCCCTGCCGGCGCGCGCGAGCTACCTGGAGGTGTTCCGCTTCGCCGGCGCCACCGCGTTCCTGGCCTACGCGCTGGCGCTCTGGCAGATGTCCATCTGGTACCGGCGCAAGTGGAGCCTCACGATCAAGGCGACCATCGACGGACTGATCTACGCCTGCCTCACCGCCGGCACCTTCGGGTGGCTGTGGCCGCGGTGAGTCGAGGCGGCCGGGAGGGCAGCGGACGCCGGGGGGCCGGACGCACGCCACGCGCCCGGCCCCCCGCTTGCACGACCGCGCGTCGCCGCGCGGCTACGTCCGTCCCGCGGTCTACTTGGTCTGAACGATGATCACGCCGTTGAGGCCCTTCGGTCCGTACTCCTCCGTGGCCTTCTGTCCCTTCAGCACCTCGATGCTCTTGATGCGGTCGGGCGACAGGCCGGCGAGCTGCCCTTGCGGCGTGACCTGGACGTTCGTCTGCTGCACACCGTCGATGATGAACAGCGGCCCGGCCTTCGCCGGCGCCACCTGAGTGGCCACCGTGCGGGCGGACGGCTTCACGATGCGCGACGGCGCAGGCGCGTCGCAGGCGGCGACCACCAGTGCGGCGGCCGCGAGTGTTCCGAGTGCGACTTTCATGGCTCTCCTCCGCGGCCGGGGCCGCAGCATGTGTTCGACCCGTGCGCCCAGCCCCGACGGGCGCGTGAATGCGGCGGTCGGCAGCCAGCTCGACCGCGTGTGCTCCAACGTGCCCAGCAGCAGCTCCGCGTAGTCCCCACGCTCCACGCCGCGTGCCAGCACACGTTCGTCGCAGTCGAATTCGACGGCGAGCCGCAGCCCGCGCCACGCCAGCCAGAGCCCAACGTTCCACGGCATCAGCACCACCGCCGCCAGCCCCGCGATCAGCAGGGCAGGGTCGCGCCGGCGCTGGTGTTCCGCCTCGTGCGCCACGATCGCCCGCTGTGCCGGCTCGGCGAGCGACAGCACCCACCGGGGAATCACCACCCGCGGCCTCCAGAGGCCGACCGCCGCCGGTCCCAGCGATTCCGAGACCGAAACGCGCGCACCGGCCACCACACCGTCCTCGCAGGCGCGCCGCTCCCGCATCAGGCGAACGAACGACAGCGCGAGCACGGCGGCGAGCAGCATCGATGCCACGGCCCAACCGGCGACCAGCGCGTGCTCCACCGACGCCGGCACGGGCGGCAGGTAGAACGGGGCGGTCGGAATGACGGCCGTACGACTGACCGCCGCCGTCGATGCCGCCGACCCCGCACCGTGCAACGCACCCGGTACCAGCCAGAGCACCGACGCGGCGAGCGTGCCGGCGATCGCTCCGGCCCACGGCCACCGCAGCCCCGTCCCGCGATACAACCCCAGCACGCGCTGCGCGGCGGCCGCGCCGCCCGCCAGCAGCAGGGCCACGACGGTGGCCTCGAGCATCCAGGCGGCGATCATTTCTTCGCCTCCTTCAGTCGCTCGTTCAGCAGCTTCCGCAGCCGGCGCAGCTCCTCCTCGTCGATCGATTCGTCGGAGAGCAGCCCGGCCATCAGCAGCTCGCGCGAGCCATGATAGACCTTGTCGAGCAGCCGGTTGAGCGCGCTCGACCCGGCGTCCTCCTGCTGCAGCAGCGGGTAGTAGCGGAATCCCTTCCCCTCCTGCTCGTGCCGGACGTGTCCCTTCGCTTCCAGGGTGCGCAGCATGGTGAGCACGGTGGGGTAGGCCAGATCGTCCGCGATGCCGTCCCGCGCCTCGGCGACGGTCGCCGAGCCGTGTTTCCAGAGCACCGACATCACGTCCAGCTCGCGGCGGGTGAGTGGAGCAGCCCACGGGTCTCCTATTAGCTTTGTAATAGATAATTGCACCGGCGCCGCCGCAGGTCAAGAGGCAATTTCTGGGACGGATCGGCCCCCCGTGGCCGGTATCGCCGGCGGGACCCTCCCGAGCCCGCCCGGGAGTGTGTTCTGGCCGATCCGGAAACCCCCTACCTTCCAGAGCATGCCGCCCCCTTCCTATAAGGCCGTCGTCGTCGGCGCCACCGGTGCCGTCGGATCGGCGCTCGTCCGTGAGCTGGCGGCCTCGCCGGCCTGCACGGCGGTCGTGGCCCTCGTGCGGCGCGCCACGACGGTGTTCGCGCACGCCGAGGGGTGGGAGAAGATCCGCATCGAGGTGGTCGACTTCGAACGGCTGGAGCCCAGCACCGCGGAGCTGGCCGCTGGATGCGACGCCGCCTTCTGCACCATGGGCATCGGCCAGCCGCGGAAGGTGCCCGCCGCGGAGTTCCGCCGCGTGGACGTGGACTACGCGGGCGCGTTCGCCCGCGGCGCGAAGACAGCGGGCGCACGCCAGATCACGCTGCTCTCCTCCGTGGGCGCGAACGCCGCGTCGCACAACTGGTACCTCCGGACCAAGGGGGACGCCGAGCGCGCCGTCGTTGACGCCGGCATCGCGCGCGTGAGCCTCTTCCGGCCGAGCCTGCTCGTGACTCAGCAGATCCGGTACGGGCTCCAGGACCGCCTCTCGCAGTTCTTCGTGCCCCTCTTCGCGCCCTTCATTCCGGCACGCTACCACCAGATCCGCGTCGAGGATCTCGCGCGCGCCATGCGCCTGGACGCGGAGCGGGGAGGGCCGGCCGGCACCGCGATCCTCACCTATCCGGATTTCCGCCGGCTGCTGGAGTCCGCGCCCGTATGAGCGAGGGCCCCGTGCTGCTGTACGACAGCAAGTGTGCGCTGTGCAGTAGCGCCGTGGTGTTCGTGCTCCGGCACGAGCGGCGGCACACGCTCCGCTTCGCGCCCCTCGACGGCGCGTTCGCGCGCCGGACGCTCGAGCACCGTCCCGCCCTGCGGCTCACCGACTCGGTGATGTGGGTGGAGCCGGCCGCCGAGGGTGAGGCCACAGTGCTCATCCGCTCCGACGCGGCGCTGCGCGTCGCGGCGTATATGGGCGGACCCTGGCGGCTGGCCGCCGCGGCGCGCATCGTCCCCAGGGCGTGGCGCGACGCGGTGTACGAGCTCGTGTCGCGCCACCGCCACCAATTCAGGCACTGGACGAATCCGGCCGGCATTCCCGTGGAGCAGCACCGCCACCGCTTCCTCGACGTCGGCGTGAAACTCGGCCCGCCTCCGGGATGACCATGCGAATCGAGATCCTCGCTGCCGCGGCGCTCGCGGTCTGTACGTCGGCACCGGTCGCCGGCGCGCAGGGCACCGCGCCGCGTTCCCGCGACCTCTCGCCGGTCGCCGTACGGCAGGCCCCAGCCGACACGGCCGCCGCCGACTCCGTCCCTGCCGTTCGCCTCGCCGCGCGCGAGTGGTTCCGCCAGGCGCGGTTCGGCATGATGATCCACTGGGGGGTGTACTCGCTGCTCGGGCAGGCCGAATGGGTGATGCAGAACGACAGGATCCCCATCCCCACGTACGAGTGGCTCGCGTCCACCTTCGACCCGGTGAAGTTCGACGCGCATAAGTGGGTGGCCGTCGCCAGGGACGCCGGCGCCCGCTACATCACGATCACGGCGCGCCACCACGACGGCTTCTCGATGTTCGCCACCAAGGCCACGCGCTACAACATCGTCGACTGGACGCGGTACGGCCGCGACCCCATGAAGGCGCTCGCCGAGGAGTGCCACAAGCAGGGCATCAAGCTGTTCTTCTACTACTCGCAGCTCGACTGGCACAATCCCGACTACTGGCCGCGCGGCGGCACCGGGCAGTACGCGGGCCGCCCCGACAGCGGGAGCTGGGGGCATTACCTCGACTTCATGGATGAACAGCTCACCGAGCTGCTCACCAACTACGGCCCCATCGGCGGCATCTGGCTCGACGGGATGTGGGACAAGCCCAACGCCGACTGGGAGCTGCCGCGCACGTACGCGCTCATCCACCGGCTGCAGCCCGCCGCGCTGATCATCCCCAACGACCACCAGCCGCCCAGGCCGGGCGAGGACGTGCAGACCTTCGAGCAGGACCTGCCCGGCGCCAACACCGCCGGCTTCAATACGACGACGATCGGGAAGCTGCCCCTCGAGACCTCGCTGACCATGAACAACTCGTGGGGCTTCAACATCACCGACACGCACTGGAAGTCGGTGCACGAGCTGATCGACAAGCTGGCGGGCGCGGCGGGGCGCGACGCCAACCTGCTGCTCAACATCGGCCCGCGCCCCGACGGCACCATCCAGCCAGAGGCGCTGAAGCGTCTCCACGCCATCGGACAGTGGCTGCACGTCTACGGGGCGTCGATCTACGACACCCGAGGCGGTCCCATCTCGCCGCGCCCGTGGGGCGTAACCACGTACCGCGGCGACACGGTGTACGTGCACGTGCTGCACTGGCAGGACCGCGCGCTCGCGATCCCCGATTTCGGGCGGCGCGTGATGAAGGCGTCGATGCTCGACGGCGGCGCGCCGGTGAGCGTCGCGCAACGGCAGGGCTCGATCACGCTGACGATGCCCGAGCTGCCGGACACGCTTCCCGATCGCGTCGTCGTCCTCACCGTGGCGGCTGGAAAGTGAGTCGTGGCGGCATGCGGTCGATCGCGTGGATGGCATCAACGAGAGAGATACGGACAAGACGGACAGAACGGACCTGAACGGAGAGAGACTCTGTCTATAGCGTCGTTCTCATTTTGCGTGCTCCGTTGGAGTCCGTTCGTTCCGTTCCGTCCGTATCCAGTCTTGTAGGAGCTCTCGTTGCCGCATCGCAGCCCGGGGTGAGCCCACCCGGCTGCGACCCCCATCCGGTCCCTCCCCGACATTTTCCCGGCGGTTCTCCGACATACGAGCCCCGATCCGTTCCGATCTTCCTCGCATGACGACCTCGGTGAATCCCCCCCGACCCGAGACCGAACATCTGCGGTCGGCAGCTGGCCGTTCGCCGGCGGCGGTTGAACCTTCGCCGTCCCCTGCGGACGGTCAGCTGCCGACCGCAAACCGCTGGGCCCGCGTCCTGGTCACCCTCGCCGCGCTGGCCCTCCTCGGTCTCGTGTTCGCCGTGATCGTCCGCCCCTGGTACCTGGGGTGGGGCGCCACCGCCGCCGAGCAGAGCGAAGCGCTCCCCGGCGACGCGATCGTGCCGCACGCGGCCACCCAGGAGACGCGCGCCATCACCATCCACGCGCGGACCGCGCAGGTCTGGCCCTGGGTCGCCCAACTCGGTCAGGACCGCGGCGGGTTCTACAGCTACGACCTGCTCGAGAACCTCCTCGGCTGCGAGATGCCCACCGTCGACTCGCTCCGGCCGGGCAGGCAGCAGTGGGCCGTGGGCGACAAGCTGTGGATGTACCCGGCCGAGAAGGCGGACGGGATCGGGCACGCGACGCTCCGCGTCTACGACCCCGGCACCGCGCTCGGCTTCGGCACGTACATCGCCGGCACGTCCCCAGAAGCGCCGGAAGACGGGAGCTGGTCGTTCGTGCTCCGCGCCGTCAACGACTCCACCACGCGGCTGCTCGTGCGGGGCCGCGGGGCGCCGGGCCGCTCCCTGCTCGGCGTCGCCTTCGACCGGTCCATCTTCGAGCCCATGCACTTCGTGATGGAGAAGCGCATGATGATCGGCATCAAACAGCTCGCCGAGGGCGAGACGCGCGGACGCGTCCGCAACCACATCCTCGTCGGGCTCTGGGCCGTGACGTTCGCGATGTTCGTGGTCGGGCTGGCGTCGGTGTTCGTGGGACGGTACTGGCGGCGGAAGCTCACCGGCACGGTGTGCGCCGCCATCGTCTTCCAGATCCTCACGCTCGGTCAGCCGCCCATCGACGTCGCCATCCTGCTGGTGCTCATCGCCGCCACCGTCCTCTGGTGGCCGGTGCAGCCCGGCAGCCCGCTGTCGCGCTTGACCCGCGGGGTGACCGTCTAGGGCCGCTGGGCGGGCTGCACCGGGCGCTCGCTGTCCAGCATCGCCATCCCCCGCTCGTTGTAGCGCTCCCCCGACACGGCACTGGCCGGCACGGCCCGCTCGATCGCCGCCAGCGCGCCGGCGTCCAGCCGCAGGTCCAGCGCCCCCAGTGCCTCGGTGAGCTGGTCGCGCCGCCGGGCGCCGATCACCGGGATCACGTCGTCGCCCCGCGACAGCACCCAGGCGATCGCCGCCTGTGCCACCGTCGCCTCCATCTCCGATGCCATGGCGCGCAGAGCCTCGACGAGCGCCAGGTTGCGCTCCAAATTGCCGCGTGAGAACCGCGGGCTGTGCGACCGGAAGTCGCCCGGCGCCGCGGCGCGGTCGGCCGACCAGTGCCCGCTCAGCAGCCCGCGCGACAGTACGGCGTAGGCGGTGATCCCCACGCCCAGCTCGCGGCACGCGGGGAGCACCTCGCGCTCCAACCCGCGCGAGAAGAGCGAGTACTCGATCTGCAGGTCCACGATCGGGTGCACGGCCTGCGCGCGACGCACCGATCCCGCCCCCGCCTCGGAGAGCCCGGCGTACCGCACCCAGCCGGCCTGGACCAGATCGGCGATCGCGCCCACCGTGTCCTCGATCGGCACCTGTGGATCCACGCGCGACGGGCGGTAGACGTCCACGTAGTCCGTGCCCAGCCGCTTCAGCGAGTAGGCGAGGAAGTTCCGCACCGACTCCGGACGCCCGTCGAACCCCACCGGGCGGCCGCCCGGGTCGCGCATCGAGCCGAACTTCACACTGAGCAGCACGCCACTGCGGTCGCGGCCGCGCAGCGCCTCGCCGATGAGCATCTCGTTGGCGCCGCTTCCATAGAAATCGCCGGTGTCGATCAGGGTGATGCCCGCGTCGAGTGCGGCGTGAATCGTCGCGATGGACTCCTCCCGGTCGGCGGGGCCGTAGGCGGCCGACATGCCCATGCAGCCCAGCCCGAGTGCCGAAACGGCGGGGCCATTGTTCCCAAGTGTGCGAACGAGCATTCTATTCTCGAAGTGAGATCACCCAGTGGAGTTCCGGCGGCGCATCCGCCAGTCTTAGAGTAGCCACCGACCACTCGAAACCGAACCTCATGGCCGCCTCCGATCGTATCGCCATCGTCACGGGCACCAGCTCCGGCATCGGGCTCGGCGTCGCCCGGCTCCTCGTCGAACGCGGGTGGGACGTGGTGGGAGTCGCACGCCGCGCCTCTCCCATCGACGACCCGCGCTACCGCCACCTGGCCCTCGACCTCGCGGACCTCGACGCCGTCACGTCGGCGTTCGAGCACGACGTCGCCTCCCTCGTCTCCGACGACCGCCGAAAGCACGTGGGGCTGGTGAACAACGCCGCCCTCATCGGCCGGCTGGGCACGCTCGACGGCGCCGACGTCGGCGAGATGCGCCGCGTGTACGCGGTGAACGTCATCGCGCCGGTATGGCTCATGGGGTTCGTGGCCCGCCACGCGCCGCGCGACTCGGCGCTGCGCATTCTCAACGTGTCGTCCGGGGCCGCCCAGCGGCCCACGCCGGGGCTCGGCGACTACGTGGGGACCAAGGCGGCGCTGCGCATGGCCACGCTCAACGCCGCGGCCGACTTCGAGTCCCGGCCCATGCGCTCGAAAATGTCCGCCGACGCCGCCGTGGTCAGCTACTCGCCGGGCACCGTCGATACGCCCATGCAGGTGACGGCCCGCTCCCAGCCCGCCGACGTGTTCCCGGCGGTCACCATGTTCAAGGGGTTCCACGACCAGGGAATGCTCGCGCCGGCGGAGCGGCCGGCCCTCGAGATCGTGGAGTTTCTGGAGTCGGCGCATCCGCCCAGGGTGGCGGAGCGCCGGATCGGGGAGAAGTGAGGAAGCGTCATATGTGGAAGAAGAGAATCATCGTCTGCGGCGCGTCCCTCGTGGGCGGCGCCCTGGTGGCGGCCTGCGCCTCATCGAGCGCTGCCACCTCCACCGCCGCAGGGTCGGGTGCTTCGAGCCCGGCCCCCGTCACGAAGTTGGCCTCCCGTCGGGCCCCTAGCGGATGCACGATGCCAGCCGCCGACACGACGTTCGCCTCGGTCGAGCCGGTGTACCGCCCCTGCGACGTGGATCAGCAGGCCCTGCCGCTCGACACCACCTTCGACGCGCAGGGGATCGGCTTGCCCATCCAGTCGTGCCTCTCGGCGGAAGTCGAATTCGTGATCGGCAAGAACGGCATCCCGCTGTACCAGCCGGTGAAGGTGATCAAGTCCAATTCACTGGATTTCACCCGCGTGCTGCTCCACGCGATCAGCCGCTGGCGCTATCAGCCGGCGCTGAAGGACGGCCACCCCGTGCGGCAGCTCGAGCAGGTGCAGGCCGCGGCGCAGGTCGAGCCGAGCAACATACCGGCGGGACCTCCGTCGAACCCGAACAGCGACGCGAACATCGGCCCCACCACCTGCTGAGGGCGCGGGCGCGCCGCCGCCCCGGCCGGGGGGCGGCGCGCCGACTCCTGAGCCGGCCACGGAGGATTGCATGCGTTCCCCCACCATGTACCTTCTCGCCGCGCTCGGTACCGCCGTGCTCGGCGCCTGCGCCTCTTCGGGCACCGCCGCCGGCAATTCCGGCAACCGCGGGTGCGTCCCCGCCCAGCTCGATTCCACCTACGCCGCGCTCGCGCCCGTCTACCGCAACTGCGACGTGGACGTGCAGGCCAGGGCCATGAACACCGACGTCCGCCCCGAGTCGCACCCGGGGGCGGACCTCAGCTGCATGTCGGCGGTCGTGCAGTTCGTGGTAGACGAGAACGGCCGCACGGTGCCGCAGACGGCGAAGGTCGTGAGCACCAACTCGCACGGCTTCGCACAGGCCGTGCTCGACGCCCTGCCGGCCTGGCACTATCGACCGGCGACGAAGGGCGGGCAGCCGGTGCGCGAGGTGGTGCAGCTCAAGAAGATGGTGCTGACCAAGGACGTGATGATCCCGGTGACCGGCGCGCCGCGGCAGCCGAGCCCGTTCAACCTGCCCCCGGCAGACTGCTGAACGCACGCCTGCCGCCCGTATCCGGGCGGACGGCGGGCGCGGGTGGCGCGACCGTCCCGGTGTCGGGGCGCAGCAACGCCTGCAGGTGCGCCTGCTGGTCCGGCGTCGGCTTGTCGACCTCGCGCAGCTGCCACCGCTCCGTCCGGTTGCCCACGCCCGTGAACTGGAGCCCGTACCAGTCGAGCATGTCCTGGTAGTCCAGCTCCTGCGTGGTGTCGAGCACCTTGTGGAACCAGTCGGTGAGGTCCGTGCCCGCCACCTCGCTCGCCACCGCCTGGAACTGCTCCGGCGTGTACCCCACCGCGCCCGAGTACTTGGCGTAGGCGGCGCGCATCACGTCGTCCAGGCTCTTCGCGTCGTTCGTGAGGTCGCGAATGTGGGCGTCCAGCAGCAGCCCCACCACGGTGCCCGTCGTGTAGTAGCTGACCGTGTTCGCCTGATCCATGCGCACGCCCGACGCCTGGCTGTTCCACACGTCGAGCGACGATTGCGACAGCGTCTGCACCAGCCGCCCCGGGGTGTTCTGGAGCTGCGCGATGAGCGTCGACATCCAGTCCATCCAGTCGCTGCGGCGCGCCAGCCCGGCCCGCTCCACGAGCAGGTCGGCGTAGTACGTGGTCAGCCCCTCGGCTTCCCACAGGCTCGGCGTCTCGGGGGCCTTCTCGTAGTCGAAGGGACCCAGCGCCACCGGCCGCAGCCGCTTCACGTTGTAGGCGTGGAAGTACTCGTGCGCCACGAAGGTGAGCCACCGCTCGAATCCCTTCGTGGTCTCCGTGCCCTTGGCCTGCACGGTGAGCAGCGTGGAGCCCTTG
Source organism: Gemmatimonadaceae bacterium (assembly GCA_046704805.1). Taxonomy (GTDB): domain Bacteria; phylum Gemmatimonadota; class Gemmatimonadetes; order Gemmatimonadales; family Gemmatimonadaceae; genus JAGWRI01. The sequence goes on along the minus strand of JBJKRG010000288.1, from coordinate 4,853 downwards.
TGCTCGAGCCCGCCGCCCCCCGGGCGGAAGACGTTCAGGAACACGTACCGCTTGTACGGCAGGAATCCCCAGAACCGGTAGGCCTCGTTCACGTAGCGGTACAGCGCCCGGCCCGCCTTCTCGGCGTCGAAGCCGTCCACGTCGCCCGCGTCCACCAGCAAGTGCGTCTTCCCGGCCACGTCGAACTGCACGGTCTGCAGCTCGCCGGCGACGATCGGCGAGTCCACCAGCTCGTCGTAGTCCGCGGCCTGGTAGTGGTTCGGCACGTGGTCCGACGCCGTGTCCATCGATGTCGCCGAGGTCCACCCCGCGGGGAGCGTCAGGTCGACCACCGCCGGCCGCGACTGGTCGTTCAGGAGCGTCATGTAGGTGGGCGCGCCGCAGAGGACGATCAGGCTGTCCCCCACCCAGTCGGCGGTCACGAACTTCCGGTCCGACTTCACGCGGTACTGCAGGGTCACCATCGGATTGCCGTGCGTGTCCACCTGCCACCGGTTCGACTGCGTCTGCTGCACCGCCAGCGGCGAGCCGTCCGGTCCCATCGCCCGCACGCTGTCCACGTTCTGGGCGTAGTTCTCCACCTTGTAGTACCCGGGCGACCAGATGGCCATCATCATCGTGATCGTCGGCTGGCCGCCGGGGGGCACGTGGGCCTCGACGTGCGTGTAGTGGGCGGCGAGGTCGGGGAAGGTGACGTCGTACGTGATCGGGTCGGGCGTCTGGGCGCCGAGCACGCCCGCGGCCGCCGCGAGGAACAGGGGGAGAAGGGGGAGGACCGGGAGGCCCACGGCCCAGGGGCGGCGGGCAGGAAAACGGCTGGATTTCACGGCAGTGGTTGCGAAGTGAGGGTGAATAGCGAAGAATGATGGTCTGGAACCGGGATTGCCAGGGGCGGGGCCGGTCCCGGGACTCCCCACAGACAGTTGGCAGTGGGCGGTTGGCGGTTCGCAGTCAACGGCGAACGGCCGGCGCCGTACTGTCAACGGTTTACTGCCCACCGCTCACCGCTCACCGCTCACTGCCTACCGCCCACCCTTAATCGTTCACCGTTCACTCTAAGCCCTCTCCGGCACTCGATGCATTCGTCGCCCATGCCCCCCAAATTTCGACTTGCCCTCTTCGCCGCCCTCACCCTCGCGGTCGCGGCGTGCAGCAAGAGCCCCCTCGCCGACCTCGTCGGCATCTCGGCCCACAACGTCTTCATCACGCCGGGCGCCCCGCAGGCCACCGCGGGCGGCGACAGCGTCTACTTCAGCATCGTCAACGAGGGCGCGGCGAACGTCTACATCCGCCCCTGCGGTGACGCCCCGCAGCTCGACGTCCAGGTGCAGGAGAACGGCGCCTGGCAGGACGTTGCCCAGGGCACCTGCCCGGTGCAGACCGTCCCCGGTCCCATCGAGGTCGACATCGGCGCGACGATCGTGACCCGCCGGCTGTTCACCGACTCCGGGCACTACCGCGTGGGCATCTACGTGGCCACCGACGCGCAGCTCTCCGACGGCGGCGAGGCCTGGACGATCGGCTTCGACGTGCCCTGAACGGCCCGCATCGCTACTGGCGCGAGGGGCGCTGAAGTCGCAGACTTCGGCGCCCCTCCGTCGTTCCCGCCCGATATTCGCAGCATTTTCCTCGGAGATCATAGACGCATGCGCTATCCCGCCGTGTCCGCGAACGTCCTCGACGTCGTGGGCCAGACTCCGCTCATCGCCCTCGACCGCCTCGCCGCCGGGCTTCCCTCGCGCATCCTCGGCAAGCTCGAGAGCGCCAACCCGGGGCTCAGCGTCAAGGACCGGCCAGCGCTCCAGATCATCGTCGACGCCGAGCGGAAAGGCATCATCAAGCCCGGCGACACCGTCATCGAGCGCACCAGCGGCAACATGGGCACCGGACTCGCCATCGCCTGCGCGCTCAAGGGCTACAAGCTCGTCGTTGTGATGTCGGCGGGGAACAGCCTCGAGCGGCAGCGGGCCATCCGCGCCCTCGGCGCCCGCGTCGTGCTCGTGCCGCAGGTCAACGGCCGCCCGGGGCAGGTGACCGGCGACGACCTCAAGCGCGTGGAGGTCGTGACCAACGAGCTGACGGCGAAGCTCAAGGGATTCCGCGCCGACCAGTTCAAGAATCCGAGCAGCGTGAAGGCCCACTACACCGGCACGGGTCCGGAGATCTGGAAGCAGACGAAGGGGAAGGTCGACGTCTACGTCGGCGTCGTGGGGTCGTCGGGCTCGTTCACCGGCATCGTCCGCTATCTGAAGGAGCGGAACCCGAAGCTCCGCGCCGTGGTCGTGGAGCCCACGGCCGCGTCGATCCTCTCCGGCCGCCGCAAGCATCCCGGCCGCCATAAGCTGCAGGGGGTCGGCTATATGGAAGTCCCGCAGCTCTACGACCCCAAGCTGGTGGACGAGTTCATCAGCATCGGCGACGCCGAGGCCGTGCGGACGGCGCGGCGGCTGGCGCGGACCGAGGCGATCCTGGCCGGCTTCACCAGCGGCGCCAACGTCGCGGCGGCGCTCCGGATCGCCAGGCGGTCGAAGCGGCCCCTGAACATCGTCACCATCATCACCGACTCGGGCCTCAAGTACTTCTCGACTGATTTGTACGAATGACCCTTTTAGGTTAACTGGGGTAGCGGAGGGTCGGCGGTAACCGGTCGGCAGTGTGCAGTGACGGCGTTCGCCGTTACGGTCGACCGTGACCGCGTTCGGCCAACGGTCAACGCCCGACTGCCCACTGTTCACAGTTCACCGTCAACTGCCAGCTCCATGTCAGAAACTCGCCCTGCATCCGCGATCCACCACATCCCGTGGACTCGCTTCAGCATCCTTGCGGCAATCGCCCTGGCCGCCTGCGGCACCCACGGGACGCCCGCTGCGTCAGCACCGGCGCCCGCGCCCGCTCCGGCAGCGGCACCGGCGAAAGCCAAGCCCGCGCCCACTCCGCGCCCCGCCATCCTGCCGCGGCCCTATCCGCAGCAGCAGGTCGCCGGCGCCGAGCTCGACACCGTCCACGCCGGCCGGTTCGACCAGGGCAAGATGTGGACCTTCGAGTTCCCCCCGGTCAAATACTTCGCGCAGGCCTACGGCTTCCACCCCGACAGCGCCTGGTTCGCCGATGCACGGCTCGGGGCGCTCCGCCTGGGCGACTGCTCGGCGTCGTTCGTATCGCCGCACGGCCTCATCCTCACGAACCACCACTGCGCGCGCCAGTACGAGAAGGGCGTGCAGAAGCCCGGTGAGGACATCCTCGACGACGGCTTCTTCGCGAAGACCCTCGCCGAGGAGCGGCCGGTCAAGGACTTCCACGCCGACCAGCTCATCGACATGGTCGACGTCAGCGCGCAGGTCAACGCGCGCCTGGATACGGTGAGCGCGAACCGGCTCTCGGCGATGCGGAAGGCGCTGCTCGATTCCATCAAGACCGCGATACTCGCCGAGCACGGCGGCAAGAAGGCGGGCATCGTCGTGCAGATGATCTCCCTGTACGACGGCGCGCGCACCTCGGCGTACGTCTTCCGGCGCTACACCGACGTGAAGCTGGTGGGCGTTCCGGAATTGCAGATCGGGTACTTCGGCGGCGACTACGACAACTTCACGTACCCGCGCTACAACATGGACTTCTCGCTGTTCCGGGCCTACGGGCCCGACGGGAAGCCGCTCGACACGCCGCACTACTTCCGCGTCGACACCGCCGCGCTGCGCGACAGCCAGCCGGTCTTCGTGGTCGGCAACCCCGGCTCGACGACGCGGCTGCAGACCGTCGCGCAGCTCGAGTTCCGGCGCGACATCGGGGACCGCGACATTCGCGACATCCTCACCTCGCGCATGCACGTGCTCGGCGACTACATCCGCGCGCACCCGGCCGAGTCCCGCAAGCTGGATCTGCAGACCTCGTACTTCGACATCGCCAATTCGCAGAAGGCGTACGTGGGCCAGGTGAAGGGGCTGGAGGATCCGGCGATCATCGCGCGCCGCGCGGACGCCGAGCGCCAGTTCCAGGACTCCATTCAGGCCAGCGCCGCGCTGCGGGCGAAGTACGGCAATCTGATCTCGCGCATGGCGGCGCTGCAGCGCGAGAAGCGGACCGACGCGCCGGGATTCGGTGCCTTCATCGGGCTCACCAGCTCACTCGTCTCCTCGGCCACCCTCCACCGGGGGGTGATCGCGTTCGAGATCATGAACGCGCGCGCCGAGCACGCCGACCAGAAGGACATCGACGGACTCGTCGCCCAGATGGACAGCGTGCCGGAGCAGCCGGCCGCCCTCGATCGCGCCATGATGGCGGCGCGGTTCCGGGACTTCGTGCACTACTACGGCGACACCAGCGAGCTGGCGCGCAGCGTGCTCGGTGGCCGGACGCCGGACGAAGTGGCGGCCGCGGTGTTGGCCGGCAGCGCCCTCGCCGACTCGGCGCGGGCCGCGGCCCAGGCGCAGGGCGACTCACTCAGCTCGTCGGACCCGGCCGTCGGCATCGTGCGCGACTACCTGCCGACCTACATTCGGTTCCAGACGATAGTTTCGAAGGTCTCGGACGAGGAGGATGCGATCGGGGCCGATCTGGGCCGGGCGCGGTTCGCCATCTACGGTCCCAGCCAGCCGCCCGACGCGACGTTCTCGCTGCGGCTCCAGGACGGTATCATCGCCGGCTATCCGTACAACGGCACCATCGCGCCGTGGCACACGACGTTCTACGGGATGTACATCCGGCACTACTCGTTCCCCGATTCGAGCGACTGGGCGCTTCCCAAGCGGTGGCTGCCGCCGCCGCCATCGCTCGACCTCAAGACCCCGCTGGATTTCGTCAGCACCGCCGACATCATCGGCGGCAACTCGGGGTCACCGGTGCTCAACGAGCACCTG
>JBJKRG010000287.1:0-3915 GCA_046704805.1 Gemmatimonadaceae bacterium | reverse complement strand
CTCGCGTGCTGGGGAATCCGGCCCGAGCTGATCGGGCTCGTCGACGCGGTACGCGTCGGGACCGACGGGTTCGGGTACGGCGGGTTCGCCGAGTACAACTCGTGGAACAACGTGGTGTGGCGGAACGACCCCGATCACATCCAGCTCTCGGCGCCCGACGCGTACCGGGCGGCAACCCTGGCATCGCTCACGGGCTCGCTGCTCATGCTCACCGACAGGCCGGCGGTCTACCGGACGGCGCGTGCCGAGATCGCCAAGCGCACGGCGCCGGTCCTCTTCACGCAGCCGGAGCAGCTCTACGACGTCGATCCGTCGCGGTCGTCGCGCATCGGGCTGGTGGCCAGCGAGGTGAGCGGGTCCGGCCCGCGTCCGTTCGACGCGGACAAGCGGCTGGTCGTGCCGCTCTATCTGCTCGACGTGAACCGGCCGTTCGCGCGGTGGTCGGTGCTGGCGCGCACCGGGGGATCCGACACGACGGAGATCCACTTCGCCGATCTCGGTCTCGACCCGTCGTCGCAGTACCTGGTATTCGAGTTCTGGTCGCACCGGTACCTCGGGGCGTTCCGCGGCGGCTTCGTGCCGGGGCGGATCGATCCCCGCTATCGGGTGCAGGTCTTCTGCATCCGCCGGCGCGTGGACCACCCGCAGGTGGTGGCCACCAATCGCCACGTGAGTTGCGGCGGGCCGGACCTCCGGCGGGTCGCGTGGCACGGCGACACGCTGTCCGGCACCAGCCGGCTGGTCGGGAACGATGCCTACGACCTGTACCTCACCGAGCCGTCCGGATATCACTTCTCGCGCGTGACCGTCAACGGCGCGGAGCTGGACGGAACGTCGCGGCGCGGGGCGCTCCGGGTCGTCACGCTTCGCACCACCGTGAACGCGACCGCGCAATGGACGGTCGTATACGAGCGCTAGCGAACGCGCCGATCGCCGCTAGGCGTCCTCGAGCGTGAAGATGCGGTCCACGTGCCGATCAGGTGGGATACGTGCCGGGCAGCAGCACATGCTTGCCGACATCCGCGAGCCGCGTGTGGCCGCAGAAGGCCATCGTCAGGTCGAGCTCGCGCTGAATGATCTCGAGCGCACGCGTCACGCCGGCCTCTCCCATCGCCCCCAGTCCGTAGTTGAATGCGCGACCGATGTACGTCCCGCGGGCGCCGAGCGCCCACGCTTTGAGCACGTCCTGGCCGGAACGGATGCCGCCATCCACGTGGACCTCGATCTGCCGGCCCACGGCGTCGACGATGGCCGGGAGCGCGCGAATGCTCGATTCCGCGCCGTCGAGCTGGCGTCCGCCGTGGTTGCTGACGATCAACGCGTCGGCGCCCGAGTCGGCGGCGTGCTTCGCGTCCTCCACGTCCTGGATCCCCTTGAGGATCAGCTTCCCCTTCCAGAGTCCCCGGACCCATTCCACATCGCGCCAGCTCAGACGCGGGTCGAGCTGGCTGTTGGACCATTCGGCCAGTGAGCGCAGGTTCGCGATGCCCTTCACGTGACCGACGATGTTGCGGAACGTGTGCCGCCGCGTACCCAGCATGCCGAGGCACCATCGTGGCTTGGTCATCATGTTGGCGATGTTCGCCGGCGTGAATCGGGGTGGGACCGAGAGTCCGTTCTTCACGTCGCGGTGCCGCTGCCCGAGGATCTGAAGATCGACCGTGAGCACGAGCGCGCTGCAGTGGGCGTCGGTGGCACGCCCGATCAGCCGCTCGATGTAGTCGCGGTCGCGCATCACGTAGAGCTGGAACCAGAACGGCGCCTTCGTATGGGCGGCCACGTCCTCGATGGAGCAGATGCTCATGGTGCTCAACGTGAACGGCACGCCGAACTTCTCGGCGGCCCGCGCGGCGAGCATCTCGCCATCGGCGTGGAGCATGCCCGCCAGCCCCGTGGGCGCCAGGGCCACCGGCATCGACACCGGCGTGCCGACCATGGTCGTCGCCGTGCTGCGGTTCTCGAGATTCACGAGCACCCGCTGCCGCAGCTTGATCGCCTGAAAGTCGTCGACGTTGGCGTGGAGCGTGCTCTCCGTCCAGGCGCCCGAGCGCACGTAGTCGTAGAACATCCTCGGCACGCGCCGTTGGGCGAGGCGGCGGAGGTCTTCGATGTTGGTGATGATGGGCATGGGACCGGTGGGTGGGGAACGGGTGGTCCCTAACGTAGCACCTGGAAACGGGACGCGCCTCGTGGTTCGACCGGGGTTCTCAAGACTGCTCCGGCCCGGCCGTGCACCGCTACGCGCCCTCGAGCTTGAAGATGCGGTCCATGAGCAGCCACTTCTCGCCGGGCTGCGCCCACGGCAGCGCCTGCTGGAAGGTGGACATCAGCGTCTCCCATTCCTGCACCTTTGGATCGGCCGCGTCGGCCGCCGCCTTCGCGTCGAACGAGAAGCGGTCGTCCACTTCCATGATCATGAACAGCCTCGTGCCCGTCCGGTAGATCTCCATGTCGGTGATGCCGGAAGACCGGATGCTCTCCGTGATCTCCGGCCAGATCTGCTGGTGGTGGCGCTCGTACCGGGCGATGAGCGCGGGGTCGTTCTTGAGGTCGAGCGCGAGGCAGTAGCGTCGGGACATCGGAATATGCCTCAGGCGGGAGACGGGGCCGGCGTGGGGGTGCGGGCCGGCCGGTGGCCGATCATCGCGAAGTAGAGCACGTACACGTAGCAGACGATCGGCACCAGGAACGCGGTCTGGATGGTCGTCCGGTCGGAGATGAGCCCCATGACCGCCGGAAGCACCGCGCCGCCCACGATGGACATGACGAGCAGCGACGCGCCGAACTTGCGCTCCGCCGGCGTCAATCCTTCGAGGCTGAGCGCGAAGATCGTGGGATACATGAGCGAGTTGAAGAAGCCGAGCAGCACGACCATCCACACGGCGAGCATGCCGGTGCCGCCCACCGCCAGCGCGCCGGCGGCGATGCCGCCCACGGCGAAGATCGCGAGCAGCTTCGACGCTTTGATGTATTTCAGAATGGCCGCCGAGAAGAACCGGCCGATCATGAAGCCCACGAGATGGAGCATGAGGAAGCGCGCGGCCAGCTTGTCCGGCGTGCCGGGCACTGAGTGCTCGACGAACCGGAAGACGAAGCTCGCCGCCCCTACCTGCGCGCCCACGTAGAAGAACTGCGCGACGACGCCGCGCACCAGGTGCCCGTGCGAGAGGATGGACGAGCGGCGCGCGCCCGCCGGGGCCGATGGCCCGGCGGGCGCTTCGACGACCTCGGGCAGGTGCGCACGCCAGAACAGGAACGCCATGAACAGGAAGATCCCGGCGATCACGAGATAGGGGCCGCGCACCATCCCGGCCTCCATGGCGCGGAAGCTCTCGAGTTGCGCGTGCGTCATCGCCGCGGTGTTGGTGCTCGCCGCGTCGGCGCCGGTGAGGATGAATGCCGCACCGATGATCGGTGTGATCACCGCGCCCACCGAGTTGGCCGACTGCGCGGCGTTCAGCCGCCAGGGCGCGGTCTCCTCCGGACCGAGCGTGGTCACGTACGGGTTGGCGCCCACCTCGAGGAATCCCTGCCCGCACGCCATCACGAACAGCGCCAGCAGGAAGAACGGATAGAGCCGGACGTACGACGCCGGGATGAACAGGAACGCGCCGGCGCCGCAGATGAGCAGCCCCGTGATGATGCCCCGGCGGTATCCCACCCGCCGCATCCACCAGCCGGCGGGCAGCGCCGACAGGAAGTAGCCGCCGAAGAACGCCGTCTGGATGAGCGACGATTCGAAGTCGGTGAGCCCGAATGCGCGCTTGAGGTGCGGGATCAGGATGTCATTGAGGTTGACCCCCAGCGCCCAGAGCAGGAACAGGCTGGTGACGAGGATCAGGGGCAGGACGTAGCGCCGCTCGGTGAATCCGGGTCGTTGGCTCATGCGCCTCTCAGGTGATGGCTCGGTCGAGG
>JBJKRG010000286.1:0-9054 GCA_046704805.1 Gemmatimonadaceae bacterium | reverse complement strand
GTGCGCGACACCGCCGATGCCTACCTCGACATCGGCCTCGTGGGCGCCGACGTCGACCGGCCGGCGCTGGAGGCCGATCTGAGCACGCTGCTCCGGCACATCCACGAGCAGGACATCGCCGAGGTGTCCGTCGGCGATGCGCTGCAATCCCTGCTGCGGCTCGGCACCAGCCATCGCATCCGGAATCCGGGCCCCATCCTCCTGCTCACGCGCGCGTTCCTGCTGGCGGAGGCCGTGATGCGCGACCTCGATCCGTCGCTCAGCGTGGCCGAAGCGTTCCAGGACGAGCTCGAGCGGGTGGCGACCCGCCGGTTCGCGCCGTCACGACTGCTCGAGCGCGCGCGCCGCCTGCAGCACGACCTGGACCGGCTGGCGGAGAGCGGGCCCGCCGACGTCCGGCGCGCCCTGCAGCGCCTCTCCGAAGGGGAGCTGGGCCACGTGCGGGTGCCGGGACTCGAGGGCGTAGAGCGGCGCGCCAGCCGCGGGATCGAGCGGCTCACCGGATCCGTCGCCGCCGGATCACTGCTCGTGGCCGGCGGCCTGCTCGTCGTGGCCGGCGGATGGCACCGCGTGGTCGGCGACGTCCTGGTCGTCCTCGGCATGGGCGCCACCGTGCTGGTCGCCGCGGGCGCGTGGAGGGCGCGCGGGCGTTAGCCGCCCTCAGTCCCCCTCCCGCCACTGCTTGAAGGGGTGCCGGGCCAGGTACGCGTTGTAGTAGCGCGGGTCCTCGGACACCTCTTCGCCCACCCAGGGCGGCGGCGTTACCACGGCATCGGCCGAGGGCAGCTCCACTTCCGCCAACACCAGTCCCGCGTTCTCCCCCTCGAATACGTCCACTTCCCAGACGAATGCGCCGTCGGGTATGCGATAGCGGATCTTCTCGATCAACGGCGCCGGGCACAGCCGGTCGAGCATCGTGTTCGCGTCGTCGAGGGGGATCGGGTACTCGAATTCAAGACGGGTGATCCCCGACGTCCCGCCCTTCACGGTCAGGAACCCGCGCGCCCCGACCGTCCGGACGCGCACCACCAGATCGGCCTCGATGGACAGGTAGCCCTGCCGGTACCGGCTGCCCCGCGAGGGATCCGGCTGCCAGCGGTCCGTGTGCACCAGGAACTTGCGCTCGATCTCGATCGCCATCGTCCCCTCCCGGATGCGTGGTGAGGTGCTGCCGGAAGATGGCGACGCGGCGCACTCCCGGGAACGCGCGGGGGCCGGCGTCACGCCGGCAGAGTTCGCCGCAGCCGGGGGCGAGGGCCGACCGTCAGCCCCGCAGGGCGGTGGTCGGGAGGGAGGAGTGGTCGGGAAAACCGAGGATGCGCTTGAGCGCGGCGGGATAGCTCTCGTTGACCGAGGCGTCGAGGGAGAGGCCGCTCAGCGCGGAGATCACATGCGCCGACTCCGCATCCTCGAACGCCACGGTGTTCCAGACGTGGCGGCCGACCGTGATCTGGGCCCGCTCGCCGCGGCAGCCGCCCACGCTGATCGGGATCTGCCGCTTCGTGACACTGACCACCCGTAACTCGCGGTGGGGTACGACGAGATTGTTGATGAGATCGGCCAGCGAGTGCAGACGCGTGCCCTTCGCCGGGGGGGTGATGCGCCATGCCGCGTACGCCGCGTCCAGCGCGTCGTCGTCGATCGGGAACTCCGCGTCGAGGACCGGCCGCCACAGCTCGAGCCCGGTCCTCTCCTGCTGCTCGAGGTGCTTGATCACGAGCCGGCCGTCGCGCACGCGCACGTTGTGCGGGGAGACGAGGGACAGGAAGTAGGCCTCCTCGCTCACCGACTGCCCGGCCTCCTCGGCGGGATCCGGCGCCGCGAAGTTCCGCTGAAACACCCGCCACTCCCAGTGGGGGTGCATCGGCTCGTCGGTCGATACCGGCTTGCCGTGCCCGGGCGCTTCCCGCGCCCGGCCGTCTGGGCTCATCGACAGCTCCTGAGCAAGGGTCATGGGGCGAACACTGGTTCGCCCCCGTATGTGCCACCATCGGGGACTCGCCGTGAAATCGGGGGCTCGCACCCCGCACCCGCGTGGGAGATCCGCCGACAGACGTCGTACGGCGCCGGTTCAGAACCGGATGCCGAGCCACAACCCGAGCAGCCCGGCGGCCGCGAGCGCGACGAACCCGGGCACCACGGCCCGGCGGAACCGCGAGGACCCGAAGACCAGCGCCATCACCAGCTTCAGCGCCGTATTCGTCAGGATGCCGACCATGATGCCGAGGGCCGCCAACGAGGCGGCCGAGCCATTCGTCACGGACCGGCACATGGACACGGTCAGGGCGTCGACGTCGGTGAGCCCGAGTGCGGCGGCGGACGTGAGCACGCCGGCGGTCCCCCACACCGCCCGCGCCGCCGAGAGCAGCATCATCGAGAGCTGAAACGCCACCGCCAGCTGAACGGCGGACCAGAGGCGGAGCGGACTCTGCGTGTCCGGCCGCATCCGCTCCGAGACGGCGGGCCAGGGGTGCCGGAGCGCCCAGGCGACCACCACGGCCCCCACGACCGCCGACGGCAGGAGAAACAGCACCAACTCCCCCGCCACCTCGGGGTTCAGGACGACCGACGCCGCGAACACTCGCCCCACGAGCACGGTGCACGCGCCGAGCACGCCGATGGCGAGGGGACGGCTCAGATCGTCCTCGTCGCGACTGAGGCGTGAGAACTGGAGCGTGACGACGGTCGACGAGATGAGCCCGCCCAGCATCCCCGTGACGCCGTACCCGCGCTTCTCGCCCACGGCATGCCGGGCGAGGTGCCCGGCGAAGTTGAGCCCGGCGAAGAAGAGGACGATCGCCCACAGCGCCCGCGGCCGGACGACGCCGAACGGACCGAACGGGCCGAAGGGCCCCGCCGGTACGAGCGGCAGCACCACCAGCGCGAGCACGGCGAACTGGAGCGTGGCGCGCATCTCGCGCTCACCGATCCGGCGGACGAGCCAGTGGAGCCGCGCCTTCTCGCCGAGGGCCAGCACGACCACGGCCACGGCCCCCGCGGCCAACCCCATCTGTCCGATCCCGGAAAGTGCCCCCAGCGCCAGCACGACGAGCGCCGCACCCTCCGTGGTGCCGTCGAGGTCGGTGCCCAGCACCCGCACCGCCATCGCGTACGCAATCGCGACGAACGCTCCCGCGCCTGCCAGCAGCACCGCGCCGGCCGCCGGCACGCCCCACCAGAAGCACAGCCCGGCGCTCCCCCCGAGGATGCCGAGGAGGAGGAAGGTGCGCATGCCGGCGAAGCGCGCGTTCGGGCCCGACGCGTGCCCCGACCACTCGCGCTCGATGCCGACGGCGAGGCCGACGAGGGCTGCGATGCTCAGCCGCGCGGCTGCTTCCACCGTCTGCGGGCCGGCCGGTCCGGCGGCCTGGATGAGCATGCGCGACTCCGATCGATGGGGGCTACGGGCCGACGATCGCGCCGGCCACGAACACCAGCGTGGTGATCGCGACGCCGACCGTCAAGAACACGGGCAGCGACCGTTCGCCGCGACGAATGAGCGCGTTCAGCGCGGCCCCGCCGCCGGTCAGCGACGTGGCATCCGCCACGAGCAGCGTCGTCGCGAGCAGCGGGTCGGCGAGCGCCGATCCGCCGTTGCCCCGCCCCGCCGCGATCAGGCCCCAGAAGATCGCATACAGCAACCAGGAGATGACGCCGAGCAGCACGGCCGTCCACCCGGTGCGGGTGCGCGGCAATCCGAACACCAACCGCCAGCGCGATGCCGGCGCGGATTCAGGAGACGGGGCGGGCCCATTCACGTAGCGCTTGTGGGTCGTCATGAGACGCCTCCCGGAGGGGGTCGTTTCGAGTGTATGGATCCGGCGGGAGTCCGTCTGTCGGGATTCCCCTTGAGCGGTGCCGGGGAGCGACGCCGCGGGGGGCCGTCACGGCCTCACCGCGTCCTGGGCTGGTGCCTCAGCGCGCCGCCTCTTCGTCGCCCAGCCGATACCGTTTGAGTTTGTCGTAGAGCGTTCGGAGTCCGATGCCGAGGCGTTCGGCGGCCTCGCGCCGATTCCCGCCCGTGGCTGCGAGAGCCTGCGCGATCGCGTCGCGCTCGATCGCGGCCAGCTCGCGGGGCGCCGCTCCGTGCGGAGCCGCCCTGGACGGGGCCACGCCGTTGCCGAGCTGGAAGTCGGCGGCGCGCACGCGGGGGCCCGTGGAGAGAATCGCCGCGCGCTCGAGCGCGTTCGCGAGCTCGCGGACGTTGCCCGGCCACGAGTGATGCTGCACGAGGCGCCGCGCATCGTCGTCCAGCTCCAGGTGTGCGCGGCCCATCTGCGCTCCGAGCCGCCGCAGGAGGTTCTCGGCGAGCGGCAGGATGTCGAGCGGACGGTCGCGCAGCGGCGGCAGGTGGATGGGGAAGACCGCCAGGCGGTGGTACAGGTCCTCGCGCAGCGCGCCGGACGAGCGCAGCTCGTTGGGCTCCCGATTCGTGGCCGCGACCCAGCGCACGTCGGCCTCGATGGTGCGCGAGCCGCCCACGCGCTCGAACCGGCGGTCCTGGATCACGCGCAGCAGCTTGGCCTGGACCTCCGGTTTCATCTCCCCGATCTCGTCGAGGAAGAACGTGCCCCCGTCGGCCAGCTCGATGCGGCCGCGGCGCGAGGCCGTGGCGCCGGTGAACGCCCCCTTCTCGTGCCCGAACAGCTCGCTCTCGAGGAGTGTCTCGGGCAGGGCGGCGCAGTTGACGGCCACGAACGGCCCGCCGGCGCGCCCGCTCCAGGCGTGCAGGGTGCGCGCCGCGACTTCCTTGCCGGTGCCGCTCTCTCCGATGAGCAGCACGCTGGCATTGGTCGGCGCCACCTTCCGCAGGGCGTCCACGACGGGGGTCATGGCCGGATCGCCGTACGAGAGCGGCGGCAGCCGCTCCGCCTCGCGCGCGGCCCGTTCGCGCGCCGCGAGCAGGGTGCGCCGCTCCAGGGCCCGGGAGGCGAGCAGCCGCAGCTCGCGCGGACTGCTGATCGGCTTCTCGAGGTAGTCGAACGCCCCGAGCTTCATTGCCTCGACGGCGCTCTCCACCGAGCCGTGGGCGGTGAGGAGGATGACCTCCATCTCGGGCTGCTCGGCGCGCGCATGCCGGAGCACGGCCAGTCCATCCATGCGGGGCATGCGCAGGTCGGTGATCAGGAGATCGAAGCTCTCGCGCGAGATCAGCCGGGCGGCTTCCTCACCGTCGGCGACCGCGATCACCGAATGTCCATCGTCCTCGAGGGCTTCCGAGACGAATTCGCGCAGGCCCTGCTCGTCGTCGGCAACGAGAATCCGCGCCATCCGGTGGTTCAGCTCCCCGGGAGGGTGATGCGGAAGACCGCCCCCCCGCCCTGGTCGTTCGACGCCGTGATCGTGCCGCCGTGCATCTGCGTCACCCGCTGGGCCACGGCCAGGCCCAGCCCCGTTCCCGTGGTTCGCGTGGTGTAGAACGGCGTGAAGAGCTTCTCCTGCTCGCCGGGCGCGATGCCGGGGCCGAAGTCGTGGACCGAGATCACGAGGGTCCCCTTCTGCTCGCGAACCGAGACTTCGGGACGCGTGCCGGGCGCCGTGGCCTGCAGCGCATTGCGGAGCACGTTGGTCAGGGCCTGCCGCACCCGCACCGGATCCATCGGCCAGGTAGCGGGCGCCGCCGAGAGGTCCACCCGGAACGCATCCGTCCCCACCTCGTCGACGCAGGCGGCGATCACGGCGGCCGGGTCTGCCGGTTTGATGTCGATGGGGCCGGAGCGCACGAAGTCGAGCAGGTCGGTCGTCAGCGCCTCCAGCCGCTCGGCTTCCTGCACGACCCGGTCGACCTTCCGCCGGTCGGCGTCTGTCTTGTCACCGATCCGCTCCGCGAGCAGCTGCGCGTGCCCCTTGAGCGACGCCAGCGGGTTCCGGATCTCGTGCGCCATCACCGCCGCCATCTCGCCAAGGGCACTCAGCCGCCGTTGCTCCTCCAGGCGCCGCTCGGCCAGCTCCTGCTGCGCCGAGAGGCGCCAGAAGACGAAGGCGGCCATGAGCAGCGCGGCAGCGACGAGCGCCGAGAGCACCAGCGTATTCGTCGAATCGGCCGCCAGCTGCTCGGCGGCCACCGGCTCGAACTCGATGGCCAGGTAGCGGCGGCGCGAGCGCCGCCCGTCCTCGAAGGCTCCCCGCGGCGTGGGGGCCAGGCCGGTCAGCCGGATCCGGTCGCCGACGTCCCGCACCTGCGGCGGCCCGGGCTCCAGCCGCCCCTGTGCGCCGCCAATGGTCCCCAGCGGCTTGCCGGCCTGGGCGATCGCGTGCCCGGTGTTGTCGAACACGCCCACGTACCGGAGGCCGGCGTCCTCGCGCACCTTGAGCAGCGAGTCCAGCTGCGAGGAGCTGATGGGCGACGGCAGGTCGCGGACCAACTGGCGTGCGGATTCGAGCAGCACGCCCGCCTGGCCACGATTCAGCGTCGAGGCCGCGCGCACGACGCGCGTCCGGCTGGTCCACGACGTCACGAGCAGGGCCGCGCCCATGGCGAACGTCGTGGCCAGCCACCCCCAGCGAGCCCACCGCCCAACGCGAGAGGTGCGCATGAACTCCCTGCCGGCGTCGTATCGAAGCGGCCCGATCCTACTCTTCTCGCGAATATACGACGCCCCCGGGACAGGGGCGACCATGGTGGCCGCCCATGGGGCGCGTTCCGTACCGCCTTCCACGGGTCTTACTCGTATCGCAGGGCTTCAATAGGATCCAGCGCCGCGGCCTTGCGGGCCGGGTAGTAGCCGAAGAAAATCCCCACCGCCGCCGAGAACCCGATCGCCAAACCGACCATGTCAGGTGCGATCGCCGTCTGCCACCCCATCGTGTGCTGCACGATGGACGCCCCGCCGTAGCCGGCGGCCACGCCGATCAGCCCGCCGATCACGCTCATCACGATGGCCTCGACCAGGAACTGCGTGAGGACGTCGCTGCCGCGCGCGCCGATCGCCATGCGGATGCCGATCTCGCGCGTCCGCTCGGTGACCGACACGAGCATGATGTTCATGATGCCGATCCCGCCCACGAGCAGCGAGATGCTGGCGATCGCCGCCAGCAGCAGCGTCATGACGTCCGCGGTGCCCGACGCTGCCTGGGCCAGGTCGGTCTGATTGCGGACCTGGAAATCGTCGGGATCATAGGAGGCGAGGTTGTGCGCGCCGCGCAGGATGTCGCGGATCTCGGCCTCGGCGGCCGGGATCTGTTCCTTCGTGGCCGTGCTGGCCAGGATGTCGGCGATGAAGTTGTGGCGTGTGAGCCGCGCGCGGACCGTGGTGTAGGGCGCGAGGATCACGTCGTCCTGGTCGTTGCCCTCCGCCGTCTGCCCCTTGGCGGCGAGCACGCCGATGACCTTCACCGGCACACGCCCGACGCGGACTTCCTGCCCTACGGGATCCTGGTTCGGCCACAGCGCATCGGCCACCGTCTTGCCGATGACGATCACGCGCGCCGACGACCGCAGGTCGGTCTCGTCGAAGAACCGGCCGGAGGTGACGTGCCAGTCGCGGATGTCCTGGTAGTCGGGGCTCACGCCGTGGATGCCCGTGCGCCAGTTGCCGATGCCGCCCACGAGGTGCGCGAACGAGATGACGTCCGGCGAGACGTGCTGCAGGAGCAGGCCCTGCTGCTTGAGCACGTTGTAGTCGTTCATCGAGAGCCGGTTGGACGTGCCGGCCCCCTGGCTCACGCCGCCCTGGTTGAAGGCGGCGTTGGTGATCACGATCATGTTGGTGCCGAGATTGTCGATCCGGCGCTGGATCTCGGACTTGGCACCCTGCCCGACGGCGACCATGACGATCACCGCGCCCACACCGATGATGATGCCGAGCATGGTCAGCAGGGTGCGCATCTTGTTCTTCAGGATGCTCTTGCCGGCGATCCGGACGAGTCGAGACGCTTTCATGTCAGTTCACCACGGCTTCCACGACGTCGATCTTCCCGACGTCGGCCGCCGCCGCGCGACGAGTGTGCACGGGCTCGTCGCGAATGATGTGTCCGTCGCGAAGCTCGACCACCCGGCGGGTGTACTCCGCGATGTCGTGCTCGTGCGTGACGAGCACGACCGTGATCCCCTGCGCGTTCAGCTCCTGGAAGAGCGACAGCACCTCGACCGAGGTCTGGGAGTCGAGGTTCCCGGTCGGCTCGTCGGCCAGCACGATCGCCGGGTGCGTTACGAGTGCGCGGGCGATCGCCACGCGCTGCTGCTGGCCGCCGGACAACTCGCTGGGCTCGTGGTCGACCCGCTCGGCGAGGCCGACCCGCTCCAGCGCCTCGTGTGCCAGCTTCTTCGTGTCGTGCTTGTGTCCCCGCCGGTCGTACAGCAACGGCAGCTCGACGTTGTCGATCGCCGTCGTCCGGGCCAGCAGGTTGAAGCCCTGGAACACGAACCCGATCTTCTCATTGCGGATGTCGGCGAGCTCGTTCTTGTTCAGCCCGTCGACCCGCACGCCGTCGAGCCAGTAGCTGCCCGCGGACGGCTGATCGAGACATCCGAGAATGTTCATGAGCGTCGACTTGCCGGAGCCCGACGCCCCCATGATCGCGATCATCTCGCCCGTGGCCACCGAGAAATCGATGCCGCGCAGGGCGTGCACTTCGGTCTTGCCGGTGTGATAGACCTTCTTCAGGCCCTCGACGCGGATGACCGGCTCGCCGGCGTTCGCCATCGTCAGAACCCTCCGCGGAAGCCGCCGCGCCCGCGGCCCTGCTGTCCCTGGAACGGATTCTGCGGGCCGCTCGAGGCCGCCGCACCACCGGTGACGGCAGCGATGATCTGCATGCCGTCCTTGAGCCCGGTGCCCGACACCTCGGTGAACTCGCCGTCGGTCAGCCCGGTGTGCACCCGGACCCGCTCCAGCTTGCCGGCCGCGTTGAGGTACCAGAGGGTGCCCATGTCACTCTGCCG
This sequence comes from Gemmatimonadaceae bacterium, assembly GCA_046704805.1. Classification (GTDB taxonomy): domain Bacteria; phylum Gemmatimonadota; class Gemmatimonadetes; order Gemmatimonadales; family Gemmatimonadaceae; genus JAGWRI01. Next base: position 170 of record JBJKRG010000286.1, on the reverse strand, counting down.
CTGACCGCCACGGCCCCCGCGGCCACCCCGGCCGCCCCCGAACGCGGCGCCACCACGGCCGCCGAACCGCGCCGCCATCGCCGACACCCCGGCCCGCCCGCCACGACGGGCCCCATTCGATGCGGCACTCCCCGTATCACCGTGCTCGGCGCGATTCTGGGCGAGCATTT
>JBJKRG010000285.1:0-12245 GCA_046704805.1 Gemmatimonadaceae bacterium | reverse complement strand
GCGACGCGGCGGTCTCCTCGCGGTTGCGGCTCATCTCCTCGCGCACGAGCTGGTCGGCACGGTCGAGGCCGCGCTGCAGCTCGCCCAGCCGCTGCTCCACCGCGGCCGTCTGACCGGGGCGCGTGCGGACGAGCAGCGCGATCAGCAGGGCGATGGCGGCGGCGAGGAGCACCACCACGGCGACGAGGAGGGCGTTCATCGCGAATGGACGGGTGGTTGGGGATTGCCGGCCAGACCGGCGCGGACGGATCGGACGAAGTTCGCGCGCGCGTACTCGCCGCGCGAGATGAAGCCGGCCATCTCCTCGCCCCCTAACACCGCCCGCAGGATCACCCGGTCGCTCCACCCCTCGGCAATCCGCTGCTCGATCACGCCGACCGTCTGCTCGAGCCAGTCGGCCTTGGCGTTGAGCGCGCGCACCGGGTCGCGCACCGACCCCCGATGGGCGTCGAACATGAACGCCGGCTGCAGGGCGGCCGCGGCGCGCAGGTCGCACACGAGCCGTCGTGGATCCTCCTCGTGCACGTGCATCGCCTTCGCGTGCACGCCCAGCCAGAGATCGGCCGAAAAGAGCGTGCCGTGCTCGGCGTCCCAGACGATCCGGTGGTCGGGGCAGTGGCCGGGCGCGCGAATGATCGAGAAGGGTGCCGGATCGAAGGGCTCGAGGGTGCCGGTGAACGCGCGCGGCTGCCCCCACGTGTAGCGGCGGTACGCCCGGATCCTGTGCCCCGCCCGCAGCTCGGCGAGCGTGTCGTCTCCGATGGCCGTGGGGATCCCGCGCCGCGCGAGCACCGCGATGTTCCCCGCGTGGTCCTCGTGGGCATGCGTGATGATGGCGGCCGTGGGGCGCAGGTCGTCGAGCAGCCGGTCGAGCTCGCCGCCGACGGTGGGAAAGCCGCAGTCGATCAGGACCCCGTTGGTCAGGTATGCGCTGACTCCGTAGCCGATGGAGCGGCTGCGCCAGCTGGTCATGATGAGGCGGGTGACGGGGCCGTGGTGTTCCAGAGAGATCATACGCACGGAATAACGACGCAGGGCCGAAACCACGCAACGCCGAAGCTACGCGGGACCGAAACGACGCACGACCGAAACTACGCCGGCCGGAAACGCCGCAGGACCGAAACACCGCGGAATCGGAAGGGGCCTCCGGCCCCAACCGTTTTCCCCGCCGTTCCGGTCCTGCGCTGTTTCGGTGGTGCGCCTCTTCGGTCCTGCGTGGTACCGATCCTGCGTAGTTCCGGTTCTGCGCTGTCCGGTAGTTCCCGCTCCTCCGGGCCTGCTGGACTCCCCCGGCCTTCCTCGATACTATCAAAGTCATGAGCCACGGCTCCCGATCGCCCGTCCTCCTCTTCACCTCCGGCCCCGAGCGGCCCTAGGCGGGTGTGCGGGATTCGTCGCGGTGACGGCGCCCGGCCACTCAGCCGGGCGTCGAAATTTTTGTACCCTGTCGGTACCTCGCCATGATCGAAGCGCTGAAAGCGAAACTGACCGAGGAAGTGGAACGCCTGCAGTACGAGCTGAACGTCATTCTCCCCGGCGAGATCCGGAGAGCGGTCGAGCTGGGCGACCTGCGCGAGAACAGCGAGTACAAGGCAGCGCTGGAACGGCAGCAGTTCGTGCAGGCACGTCTGGGCCACCTCCGGCAGCGCCTCAGCAAGCTCTCGGCGATCGATCCCGCCCAGATTCCCCAGGACAAGGTGGGGCTGGGGTCCCGCGTCGTCGTGGAGGACAAGACGTCGAAGACGCGGGAGACGTACCACCTGGTGTTCGGCGACGCGGTGGAGTTCGAGGAAGGGCACGTGACCATGGCATCGCCGATCGGCCGGGCACTGCTCGGGAAGAGCGTCGGCGACGAGGTGCTCCTGCGGCTGCCGGCCGCCACGCGGCACCTGCTCGTGATCGAGCTCTACACGATCCACGACGAGGTGGCGGGTAAGGAGTAGCCCGCCGGCGCGTTCACGCGCCGGCGCCCGGCTCCACCTCGAACATGCGCCGCACCTCACCGGCGTACGCCTCCAGCGCCGCCCGCACCGCCTCGCCGCGCCAATCGAAGAGGGGCGCCACGTACTCCGCCACCGCCGGGGCTGCGCCCAACCCGTGGTCCGGCGTTTCGAAGGCGAGCTTGGTCCGCCGGATCAACAGGTCGGCGAGGGTGCGGGCGTAGCCTGACCGTACGCCCCAGGCCAGCTCCCCCCAGCGCCACGACAGGCCGTCGACGATCGGCGCTCCGGCTCGGGCATCGGCGGCGCAGGCCGCCTCGCGTTCCGGCGTGTCGTCGGGGAGCGGCCGGTGCGCGGTCACGCAACTGCGCCCCGCGCCGATGCGCCGGCAGACGAGATTCACGACCTGCTGCGCCATGATGCGGTAGGTGGTGAGCTTGCCGCCGGTGATCGTCACGACGCCGCCCGGCGTGACCTCGATCGCGTGCTCGCGCGAGGCGGCCGTGGGGGAATCGGCGGTCGTGGCCACGAGCGGCCGGATGCCCGCCCACGCGCTCACGACGTCGCGGCGCTCGAGTGCGGCGGCGGGGAAGAACCAGTTGGCGGCGCGCAGGAGGTAGGCGACGTCGTCCTCCGACGCGCGGACCTGGTCGGGGCTGGCGTCGGTGAAGGTGTCGGTCGTCCCGAAGACGGTGAACGATCCGGACGGGAGGGCGAACATCACGCGGCCGTCGACCGGCGAGAGCAGCGTCAGGGCGGCGTGGTTCCCGACCCGTGTGCGCGGCACGAGGATGTGCGCGCCCTTGCTCCCCCGCACGCGCGGCCGGTGCGCCGCCCCCTCCATCCGCCGCACGTCGTCGCTCCAGGGGCCGGTGGCGTTCACGACCGCCCGGGCGCGTACCTCGGTGGTGTCGCCGTTGAGCCGGTCGCGGAGCCGGGCGCCGGCGACGAGACCGTGCTCGACGAGGAAGCCGGTCACGGCGACGTGGTTCAGCACCGTCGCGCCCGTCCGCTCCGCGTCCAGCACGTTGGCCAGCGTGAGGCGGGCATCGTCGGTGGCGGCGTCGTAGTACAGCACGCCCCCACGCAGACCGTTTGGCGAGAGCGCCGGTTCCTTGCGCAGCACGCGCCGGACCGGGAGCCGCCGGTGCCGGTGCACGTTGCGGAACATGGCGAGCACGTCGTACAGCGAGACGCCGGCGATCACCTTCCAGTACGGCACCCGGGCACCGGCATAGACGGGCCACACGAAGCGCAGCGGATGCACCAGGTGTGGCGCGAGCTTCAACAGGCGCCGCCGCTCGGCGCTGGCCTCGAACACGAGTTTGAGCTGGCCGTGCTCCAGGTATCGCAGCCCGCCGTGGATGAGGCGGGAGCTTCGGCTCGACGTCCCGCTTGCGAAATCGTCCTTCTCGACGAGCAGCGCCCGCAGTCCGCGCAGCGCCGCGTCCCGGGCGATGCCCGCGCCGGTGATCCCGCCGCCCACGACCAGCAGGTCGTACGACGATTGCGAGGGGGGCAGGCGCGGCGTGGTGTACGGCATCGGTAACGGGAAAAGCTCGCCCCGTGCTCGTGGCGGAACAAGCGCACGGCGGTTTGGCGCCGTGCCGGCGAGCGCCTAGGTTCAGGGCATGCCGACTTTCGGGAATGGCCGTCGGGTGGCGATCGTGGCGGGCATCCGCACCCCATTCGCGCGGGCGGGCACGGTCTTCCGGTCGTTGAGCGCCATCGAGCTCGGGCGCCTGTGCGTCTCGGAGCTGCTCGAGCGCACCGAGCTCGACGGCTCGCTGGTCGAAGCCGTGGTCTACGGGACGGTCGTGCATTCGGTGGTGGCGCCCAACATCGCGCGGGAGGTGGCGCTGATGCCCCTGCTACCGAAGCGCGTCGACGCCTACACCGTCAGCCGCGCCTGCGCGTCGGCCAACCAGGCGATCACCGACGCGGCCGACCAGATCGCGCTCGGGCACCGGCACGTGGTGATCGCCGGCGGTGCCGAGTCGCTCTCGAACGTCCCGATCCTCCATTCGCGCGGAATGTCCGATGCCTTCGTGGCCGCCTCCCGCGCCAAGTCGCTCGGCGGCCGCCTGAGTGCCCTGGCCCGCGTCCGGCCGCGGGACTTCGTCCCGATCGCGCCGGCCATCGCCGAGCCGTCGACCGGCGAGACGATGGGGCAGAGCGCGGAGAAGATGGCCAAGATCAACCACATCGCCCGTGAGGATCAGGACCAGTTCGCGCTGCGCTCGCACCGGCTGGCCGCGGTGGGAACTCAGGACGGGCGCCTCACCGCCGAGATCGCGCCGGTCTGGGTGCCGCCGCGGTACGACGTCGCCGTGTCCAGCGACAACGGCATCCGCACCGACACGAGCATCGAGCAGCTCCGTGCCCTCAAGCCGGTGTTCGACCGGCGGTACGGCACGGTCACCGCCGGGAATGCGTCGCCGCTCACCGACGGCGCGAGCGCCGTGCTCCTGATGAGCGAGGAGCGCGCCCGGATCCTCGGCTACCGGCCGCTTGCCTTCATCCGGTCGTACGCCTACGCAGCGCTCGATCCCGCCGAGCAGCTCCTCATGGCGCCGGTGCTCGCCGCGCCGATCGCGCTCCAGCGCGCCGGGCTCGAGCTCGGCGACATGGACCTCGTCGAGATGCACGAGGCGTTCGCGTCGCAGGTGCTCTGCAACCTGCAGGGCCTCGAGTCGCGCGAGTGGGCGGAGCGTGCCGGGTACCGGCAGCCGGTGGGCACCGTGGACCGTTCGCGGCTCAACGTGATGGGCGGCTCGATCGCCATCGGGCATCCATTCGGTGCCACGGGTGGGCGGATCCTCACCACGCTGGCCAACGAGCTGGCGCGGCGCGACGGACAATTCGGCCTCATGACGGTGTGCGCGGCCGGCGGTCTCGGACACGCCATGGTCATCGAACGCGCATGACCGAGGAAAACCTGACCCCGATGATTCGCCTCGACCGGCGGAACGACGTGCTCGTGCTCACCCTCGACGTCCCGGGCCAGCCGGTGAACAAGCTGACCCCCGAGCTGGGCGACCAGCTCGGACAGATCATCACCGACATCGATCGCGACGCGTCCGTGCGCGCCTGCGTGGTGACGAGCGGCAAGCCGGAATCGTTCATCGCCGGCGCCGACATCGAACACTTTCTCACGTTCCGCCGCGCCCTCGACGCCGAGCGCAGCAGCATGCTCGGCCAGGACGTGCTGAACGCGCTGGCGTCGCTGCGCGTGCCGGTGGTGGCGGCCATCCACGGTGCCTGCCTGGGGGGCGGGCTCGAGCTGGCGCTGGCCTCCCGCTACCGCATCTGCAGCGACCACCCGAAGACGGTGCTCGCGCTACCCGAGGTGCAGCTCGGTCTGATTCCCGGGATGGGCGGCACGCAGCGACTGCCGCGGCTGATCGGGGTGCAGGCCGCGCTGGACATGATCCTCACGGGCCGGAACGTCCGGGCGCGGAAGGCGCTCCAGCTCGGGCTCGTGGACGAGATCGTCCATCCGGCCATCCTCCAGGAGATCGCGCTGGCGCGGGCGCTCGAGCTGGCCGACCGCACCCGGAAGCCGGTGCGGCGGGGACGCGGGCGCGGCGCGAGCGGCGTGCTGCTCGACACGAATTTCGCCGGGCGGGCGCTCGTGTTCCGGAAGGCGCGGGAGAGCGTGCTCCGCAAGACGCACGGGCACTTCCCCGCGCCGCTGGCCGCCATCGGCGCGGTACGCACGGGTCTCGAGCGCGGGATGGCCGAGGGGCTCCGCGAGGAGGCGCGGCAGTTCGGCGAGCTGGCCATGACGGAGGTCTCGCAGGAGCTGATCTTCCTGTTCTTCGCGACGTCGGCGCTCAAGAAGGACCCCGGCGTGGAGCCCCCGGTGCCGGACCCGGTGCCGGTCCAGAAGGTGGGCGTCCTCGGCGCCGGATTCATGGGCGCGGGGATCGCCGGCGTCGCCGCGCAGCAGGGAACCGTGGTCCGCCTGAAGGACACCGACGCCGGGCGGGTGGGAAAGGGACTGGCATCCGTCCGCAGCATCTTCGCCGAGCAGGTCGCCCGGCGGCGCATCACCCGGCAGCAGCTCGCCGACCGGGTGATTCTCGTGAGCGGCACGACGACGTACGCCGGATTCGGCAATGCCGATCTGGTGGTCGAGGCGGTGTTCGAGGATCTCGATCTGAAGCACCGCGTGCTGCGGGAGGTCGAGCCCGCGCTCGCGAGCGATGCGGTCTACGCGTCGAACACGAGCACGATCCCGATCGCCGAGATCGCCCGGGCCGCTGCACACCCGGAGCGCGTGCTGGGCATGCACTTCTTCTCGCCCGTGCACCGGATGCCGCTGCTGGAAGTGATCGTCGCTCCGCAGACGTCGAAGGAGGCGGTGAGCACCGCGGTCGAGTACGGGCGCCGGCTCGGCAAGACGGTGATCGTGGTGCGCGACGGTCCCGGGTTCTACACCACGCGCACGCTCTCCGCGTACATGAACGAGGCCGGCATGCTGCTCGACCAGGGGGTGGCCGTGGACGAGATCGACCGGGCGCTGGTCGAGTTCGGATTTCCGGTGGGCCCACTCACCCTGCTCGACGAGGTCGGGATCGACGTCGGCGGCAAGGTCGGGCTGGTGCTGTCCGAGGCGTTCGGCGCGCGGATGAGCCCCTCGGCGGCGCTCCGGAGGGTGGTCGAATCGGGGCGGACCGGTCGGAAGGGGCGTTCGGGGTTCTATCGGTACGACAAACGCGGCAAGAAGGCGTCCGTGGACCCGTCGATCTACGACGTGATCGGGCAGGGACGGCAGCCGCTGCCGATGGGGGGCGGGGAGATCGTGGAACGCTGCACGTTGGCGATGGTAAACGAAGCAGTCTACTGTCTGCAGGAGGGGATCCTGCGCTCCCCGCGGGACGGCGACGTGGGGGCGGTCTTCGGGATCGGGTTTCCACCCTTCCGCGGCGGCCCGTTTCGCTACATTAATAGTCTCGGCGCCGATGAAGTACTGCGGCGTCTGGAGGACCTGCGCGCCCGCTTTTCCCCCCGATTCGAGCCGGCGGACCTCCTGGTCGACATGGCCCGCGCCCACCGGCGGTTCTACCCTGCGGAAGGGAAGCCGGTGTGATCACGGTTCAGGTGGCGTGTCTCCGGTCTGAGGTGCTGTGACTCCACCCCCAATGGTAAGGTCAGAGCCATATGGATGGACCCGCTGACGCGGTAATCGTCGAGCAGGTGCTCGCCGGTGATGTCGATGCATTCGCAACACTGGTGGCACGCTATCGCGACTCGTGCGCCCGGTATGCCATGCACATGCTGGGCAATCGCGAGGACGCGGACGAGGTGCTGCAGGACGCGTTCGTCCGGGCGTACCGATCCCTCGGGCGCTGCGAGGACCCGGAACGGTTCGGAGCCTGGCTGTTCCGCATCCTGGTGAATCGGTGCCGGACGGCCGGTGCTCGGCGAGCGCGGCGTTCGCGGACCTTTCTCGCCGACGACGGTGCACTGCTCGCCGCGTCGGAGGAACATCCGGCAGAGCAGTGGGCGTGGCGTGAGGAGATCGACCGGGCGCTGAGCGAGCTGAGATCCGAGCAGCGCGAAGCCTTCCTCCTCAAGTACGTCGAAGGGTTGGGCTACGACGAGATGGCGGAGCTGACCGGCGTGGGCGTGTCGGCGTTGAAGATGCGCGTGATGCGTGCGTGCGACCGGCTCCGGGTGTTGTTGAAGGAGGTACGGAGTGCGTGAGATCGAGGGCCGCAGACTGGACGAGGTCGTGTCGGAGTTGCGGCGTCCGGTGCCCATCGACGCGTCGTTCGACCGGCGCGTGATGCGGGCCGTGCGCGCCGTGGCGCGCCGGCCGTTGCGCCTCATCACGCCCCTCATGCCGATGCCGCGCTGGCGGGTGTGGTCGGCGTTCGCGGCCGTTGCCGCCGGCATGGTGGCCGTCTCCGTGCTGCCCTCGCTCCGCACGCCGCACGGCCATCCCGTGCAGTTCGTGCTCGTGGCCCCCGACGCCAGAACGGTTCAGGTGGTGGGTGATTTCAACGACTGGAATCCCCGCTACGCGCAATTTGCGGCCGAGAACCGTGGCGGCGGCGTCTGGTCCCTGACCGCGCCCATCCCCCCGGGGCATCATCGCTACGGCTTCCTCGTAGACGACTCCCTGTGGGTGCCTGATCCCGCCGCGCCGCGAGTGGCCGACGAAGACTTCGGATTGCCCAACTCGGCTCTGGTCGTCAGCGACGATCACTGATGCGCTGGAAGTGGTGCGTGGCCGCGATGCTGACGACGGCATCGGTGGCGTCTGCCCAGCGGCAGGGGAATCAGCTGGCCGCGCTCAACGCGGTGCTCGACTCGCAGACGCGCCTGGCGGTGCTCGCGATCGTGGACTCGGCGCGCGTGGAGCAGCTGCCGTCCGACGTGCTCATCAACAAGGCGCTGGAGGGGGCCGGCAAGCGTGCCAGCGGACCGCGCATCATCGCTGCGGTGCGCGCCCTGGCCGGTGAGCTCCGCGAATCGCGCGATGCCCTGGGGCGCGCCTCGGCGCCCGACGAGATCACGGCGGGTGCACACGCGCTGCACGCCGGCGTCGCCGCGACGGACCTCACCCGGCTGCGCCACGCCGCCGTCGGGCGCCGCCTGACGACTCCGCTCACGGTGCTCAGCGATCTCATCTCGCGGGGGGTGCCGCCCCCGGCGGCCACGTCGGCCGTGATCACGCTGGTGCGCGCGGGGCTGCGCGACGCCGACTTCGCGACCTTCCAGCGACGCGTCGGCCAGGACATCGAGAACGGCGCCGACCCGGCGACCGCCACCCGGACGCGCGTCCGGGGCGCCACCGTGGGCCACCGGGGCGGGCGGTTGTTGGACGTCCCGCCGGTGCTGACAGGGCGCTGATCGGTCCCTAGCACCCCGCGGCGCTCTCTGGGTACAATTCCCTGTTCGCCGCGCCGTTCACCACATCGTGAGAGCCCTCATGGCCCGTTCCATCGCTCGCATTCTGATGCCGCTCGCCGCGGCGGTCCTCGCCGTCTCCTGCGGCGGGGGTACTCCGGCGGGCGGGCCGCGCCCCGGACAGGGCCCGGGTCCGGAGCGGAGCGGGACGTCGGTCCCCCCCGTGAACGTCCACGCGGTGTACCCGACGAACTTCGCGCACCGCCGCCCGCTCACCAGGGCCGAGCGCACGAACTTCACCCAGACGTCGCACTACGCCGACGTCATCGCCTTCATCGACTCGCTGCAGAAGCTGGAGAGCACCCAGATCACGGTCGGCGACATCGGCAAGACCAGCGAGGGCCGGGAGATCCCGTACGTGATCGCCTCTCGGCCGCTCGTCCATACGCCCGCCGAAGCCCAGCGGTCCAACCGGCCGATCGTCTACATCCAGGCGGACATCCACGGCGGCGAGGTGGCGGGCAAGGAAGCCATGCTCGCCATGCTCCGTGAGCTCACCGACGACAAGACGCCCAACGTCCTCGACTCGCTCGTGCTCATCGTCGTGCCGATCTACAACGCCGACGGCAACGACAAGTTCGGCCCCGAGGCGCAGAACCGGCCGGAGCAGGACGGGCCGGCGATGGTGGGGCAGCGCGCGAACGGACAGGGGCTGGACCTGAACCGCGACTACGTGAAGGCCGATGCCCCGGAGACGCGGGCCTCCCTCCGCATGTTCGACGCCTGGGACCCGACGGTGTTCGTGGACCTGCACACCACCGACGGCACGTACACCGGCTATGCCCTGACCTACGCGGGGTCGCTCAGCCCCACGGCGATGTTCACGGGGCCGTTCACGCTCGATACGCTGCTGCCGGCGGTGCGGCGCAACCTGCTGGCCCGCGAGCGCATTCAGACCTTCGATTACGGCAACGTCGAGACGCCGCCCGGCATGCCCCGCGGCTGGTACACCTTCGATGCGCGCCCGCGGTTCGGCACCAACTACTACGGCCTGCGCGGGCGGATCGGGATTCTCGCCGAAGCCTACTCCCACGATTCGTTCCGGACGCGCATCGCCTCGACGTACGCGTTCGTGGGGGAACTGCTGTCGCTGCTCGCCGCCAACAAGGACGAGATCATGAGCGTGGTCCACGAGGCCGACCGGCGAACCATCGTCGGGGCGACCACGCCCTCGCAGGCCCCCTACGTGTCGCTGCGTTCCGCCTACACGCAGCACCCCGACTACGAGAACATCCTCCTCGAGCAGCTCGGCCGGCTGCCCGACAGCACCGAGAAGCTGCCGGGCCTGAAGCCCGGCTACCGCCGCATCGGGAAGTTCTACAACGAGCGCATGCCGGTGTACGACCGGTTCACGTCGACGTTGCAGCGGCGCCTGCCGGTCGCGTACGCCTTCGGGCCGGAGGAGAAGGCCCTGGTCGACCACCTCGAGCTGCACGGCGTGTTCGTCGAGCAGCTCGTCGATTCCCTCAACGTCGCGGCCGAGCGATTCACCATCGATTCGGTCGTCCGCGACCCGAAGGAGTACCAGGGCCACCACACGGAGCGGCTCACGGGACTCTGGTCCACGTTCGCCGTGACGCTCCCCGCCGGGACCTACATCGTCCGCGAGGCCCAGCCGCTGGGCATCCTGGCGATGTACCTGCTGGAACCGGAGAGCGCCGACGGATTCACCACCTGGAACATGATGGATGACTGGATCGGCCCGGGAAAACGGTACCCGGTGCTGCGCATCGTGGAACCGTTCTCGGTGAACGCGCCGCTGCGTCCCGTCAAGCAGTGATCGCACAGGCCCGCGTCTCGGCGCGGGCCGTCTATTTTTCCGGGTGCTCCCTGTGCCCGTGAGAGCTGAGGTCGCATGTTCCGTTCGACGCTACTGTACCTGTCCAACCAGCCGCGCGTGTTCCGCTTCGTGCGTCGGAACCGCCTGGCCAAATCGTTCGCCCGGCGGTTCGTCGCCGGCGAGATCCTCGACGAGGCCGTGGCCGCGGTCCGGGCCCTGAATGCCAACGGCATCTCGGCGTCGCTCGACCTCCTGGGCGAGAGCGTGACCAACGAGCAGGAGGCCCGTACCGCCCGCGACGCCTACCTCGTCATCCTCGATCGGATCAACGCCGAAGGGCTCGACGCCAACGTGTCGGTGAAGCTCACCGCCATGGGGCTGGACATCTCGGAGGAGCTGTGCGTCTCGATCATGCGCGACGTGCTCGAGCGTGCCCGGCGGTACGGGACCTTCGTGCGCGTGGACATGGAGTCGAGCGCGTACACGGAGCGAACGCTCCGCCTGTTCGAGGAGCGGCTCTACCCGGGGTTCAAACAGCAGGTGGGCATCGTCCTCCAGAGCTACCTCTACCGCACCCAGGCGGACGTCGAGCGGGCCGTGGAGCTCAAGTGCCGGGTGCGGCTGTGCAAGGGGGCCTACAAGGAGCCGGCGGCGGTGGCGTACCCCGAGAAGAAGGACGTCGACGCCAACTTCGTGAAGTGCATGCACACACTACTCGACGGCGCCACGTATCCCGCCATCGCCACGCACGACCCGGCCCTCGTGACGGAGGCGAAGCGGTTCGTGAAGGCGCAGGGCATCGCCAGCGACCGGTTCGAGTTCCAGATGCTGTACGGCGTGCGCCGCGACCTGCAGGAGCAGCTCGTGCGGGAGGGCTACCGGATGCGCGTCTACGTCCCCTTCGGCACGCAGTGGTACCCGTATCTCATGCGCCGGCTGGCCGAGCGCCCGGCGAACGTCGCCTTCATCACGGGCAACGTGCTGCGCGAGATGGTGGGCGGCCGCCACTGAGCATGCCCGGGCAGTTCCGTCCCGCCGACCACTCGAAGGGCGATGCCAACACGCTCGGCGGCTACGCGGCCGTGCACGACCGGCCGGCGGCCTTCGAGGGCGCGGACGGGTTCTCCTACAGCGTCGAGATCCTGACCGACGAGACGGGCGACCGGGCAGCGCCCATCGGCGGGTACCTGCTGTTCGTGCAGTGGGCGCGGATCGGCGCCGCCACCCCGCAGGGGCACCTCGAGTCGGATTTCCTGGCCCGGGCCGCCACGGAGGAGGCCGCACGCGCCGCGGTCGGCGCCATGCGGCTCGCCGACGTGAAGGCGCTGCTCGACACGCTGATTGCCGGGCGGCACGGCGGCACGCCGACGCGCCGCTGGTGGGATGCCATGCGCGCCGACGATCCCGAGGAGCCGTGAGCGAGGCGAGGAGCCTGGTCGGCACCGTGGCGAGCGGGACGGGCGGCGTCTGGCACGTGCTCGACGACGGGGGGATCGCGCACGAGGTCTCGCTCCGCGGCCGGCTGAAGAAGACCGACGCCGGGCGCCGCCCCGGGGGCGCCCTGAGACGGGACACCGTGGCGGCGGCCGGCAACCGGCTCAAGC
>JBJKRG010000284.1:0-10565 GCA_046704805.1 Gemmatimonadaceae bacterium | reverse complement strand
GCCGTCGTCCGCGCAGCGCCCCGTTCCGTCCGCGGGGAAGGGGTCGGCCGGCGCGGCCGCGCCGGTGGCGCCGCCACCCCACCGGCACGAGTTCCGCGGCGTCTGGGTGGCCACGGTCGGCAACATCGACTGGCCGTCCGCGCCCGGGCTCTCCACGGCGCAGCAGCAGGCGGAGCTGCGGGCCATTCTCGACCGTGCGGCGGCGCTGCATCTCAACGCCGTGATCTTCCAGGTTCGTCCGTCGGCCGACGCGCTGTACGAGTCGAAGCTCGAGCCCTGGTCGGCATTCCTGACCGGGCGCATGGGGCGCGCTCCCAGTCCGCTCTGGGATCCACTGGCATTCGCGGTGCGCGAGGCCCACGCGCGGGGGCTCGAGCTGCACGCGTGGTTCAACCCCTTCCGGGCGCGCTATCCGGGAGACGACGGTCCCGCCGCCCGCAACCACGTGAGCCGTCGCGATCCCGGAATCGTCCACCGCTACGGTCCCTATCTCTGGTCCGACCCCGGGAGTGCCACGGCGCGTGCGCACGCCCTCCGGGTGATCTTCGACGTCGTACGCCGCTACGACATCGACGGCGTTCACCTCGACGACACGTTCTATCCGTACCCGGTGGTACGACACGGGCAGGTGGTCGAATTCCCGGACGCCGCCACGTACCGCGCGTATCGTCGTCGGGGCGGCCGCCTGTCCCGCGACGACTGGCGCCGGCACAACGTCGACCTGTTCGTGCAGCAGCTCTACGCGGGCGTCAAGCGCCTCAAGCCGTGGGTCGAGGTGGGCATCAGCCCGTTCGGCATCTGGCGCCCCGGAAATCCGCCGAGCGTGAGCGGGTTCGACGCGTACGCCAAGCTGTTCACCGACTCACGGACGTGGCTCGAGCGTGGATGGGTCGACTACCTGGCGCCGCAGCTCTACTGGACCATCGAAGGGCCGGGCCAGAGCTATCCCGACCTGCTCGCCTGGTGGGTGCGGCAGAACGTCATGGGCCGGCACCTGTGGGTGGGCGACTATGCGGCCCGGGTGGCCGGGACGGCCGGCAACGGCGAGCGGTGGTCGGTGCGGGAATTGCTCGACCAGATCCGGCTGACGCGAGAGGAGCCGGGCGTCGACGGCGACATCCTGTTCAGCATGTCGGCGCTGATGAGCGACCCGGACAGCCTCGACGAGCGCCTCGTTTCCGGACCGTACGCCCAGCCGGCGCTCGTGCCGGCGTCGCCGTGGCTCGGACACGGGAAGCCGGACCGCCCGGCCGTGTCGCTCGTCCGGAGTGCCACCGGCGCGGGGACGACGGTGCAGTTCGCGCCCGGGCGATCCGGCCCCCCGTGGCAATGGGTCGTGCAGGTGCGCGCCGCCGGGCGGTGGCGGACGGCGATCCTCCCCGGCAGCAGGCGCCGCTACGCGCTCACGGGCGCGGCCGGGAAGCCGGGGCCGGGGGCGGGGGCGGGGGCCGTCAGCGTGATCGCCGTGAACCGGGTCGGCATCGAGAGCGCGCCGACGGTGGTGGTGGTGCGGACGGCGAGCGGCGCGCAACATTGACGGTACGGTGGCGCCGACCATCGGTCGCCACTCACGCCCCTTCACGGAGATCCGGAATGAGCCTCATCGAGCGTCCTGCCGCGGACGAGTTCGCCCCATTCTACGCCACCTACATCGACCTCGTACCAGATGGCGACATCACCGAGCTCCTGGCGACGCAGGGTCGCGGGCTGCAGACCCTGCTCGGCGGCCTGTCCGCGGAGCAGGCGGACTTCCGCTACGGACCGGACAAGTGGAGCGTGAAGGAGGTGGTGGGGCACGTGACCGACACGGAGCGGATCTTCGGGTACCGGGCCCTGCGGATCGCACGGGGCGATGCCACCCCGCTGGCCGGATTCGACCAGGACACCTACGTCACCAGCGCCCAGTTCGGTCGCCGGTCGCTGCCGGACCTGCTCGGAGAGTTCGAGGCCGTGCGGGCGGCCTCGGTGGCCCTGTTCCGGAGCATCACCGAAGCGGAATCCCGGCGGGTCGGATCGGCCAATTCCGTGCCCGTCACCGCCCGGGCCCTGGCGTTCATTTCGGCAGGCCACGCCATGCACCACGAGCGGATCCTCCGCGAGCGCTATCTGATTTCGTGACAATGTGATACAAGCGCTCCCGCGGCTCCGGCCCGGGCGACAACAAAGGTTCACGAAACCCGAACTTGCTGCTCATCGTTGGGGACAAGTAGTGTACGAATAAGCAGCAAGAACCTGCGCCGCGACGCGGGAGGGCCCATGATGCGCTTGTGGATGACCAGCTACGCCAAGCGACCGGCCGTGGGGTCGAGCGCGGCGCTCAGCGCGGTCGTTCACATCGTGTTGATCGGCGCCGCGGTCATGGCCACGGCGGATGCCGGGCAGAGGCTCCAGGAGACCATCGAGCACCGCGTGCACTATCTCCCACCGCCCGATCACGTGATGGCCGAGCGGGGGCCGTCGGAAACGCTGCGCTTCGTCGCCATGCCGCCCATCGGCCGGTTGGGCTTCGACAAGACGCCGGTCAACCCGCGGCCGTCGCGGGCGGCGACCGTGCCGAAACGGGGTGAAGGCAACAGGCCCATGGCGGTGGCGGTGGCGGTGAAGGCCAGGCCGGGGGGCGACGACTCGGTGATGTCGGTACTCCAGGTCGATTCGACGGTGAAGCGCTATCTGGACAGCGCGTCGCCCGCGTATCCCCCGGATCTGCTGGCCAAGGACGTGGAGGGGAGCGTCTATACCGAGTACGTGGTCGACACCACGGGCTACGCGGACACCGCCTCGCTGGTGATCCTGAGCTCCACGCACCCGGAGTTCACGCAGGCGGTGCGCGAAGCGCTCCCGTACATGCGGTTCCACCCGGCGAAGATCGGCAACCGGAAGGTCCGCCAGCTGGTGGAGCAGCAGTTCACGTTCAAGATCCGACGACCGACCGGCGTCGATACGACCACGGTCAAGCGCTCGGGCGCACGTTGAGCGGCGGCGCCGGGGCGCCCGCCGGCCCCTCGATGCGGCATACCGTGCGCCTTGCCCGCGTGGTCATCGGATATTCGGACCTGGAACAGGGGTGGCCGGGCGAGGGGCGGGCGCGTGGTGTGTTCCGGCCCGGCATCGGCTACGAGCTGGTCGAGCCGGTGTTCCGTCTCTATACGGAGGCGGTGCCGGAGGCCGGCGGCGCCGTTCGCGACCACGCCAAGCTGGAGCGGTACCACACGTCGCGCGACGCTCTCGGACTCACGCTCGAGGACGAGGACGGCACCATCGTGCGGACTTCCGGCATCCACATCGCCGACTACACCACGCGCGGCGGCGACGATGCGCGACAGCTCGAGGTCCTGATCCCGGACCAGGACTACTGGGAGCGGCGGGCAGCGCGCGAAGGCGCATAGCCCCGGAGCGCCGCGCGGGTGCGGGGCGCCTGCTCGGCGCGCCCGACCTCGTCCTCCGTGTCCGCATCTCCGTCCCCGTCCCCGTAGGCGAGACCGTAGCGCGCGCAGAGCGTCCGCACGCGGGCCTGCAGACCGTCGCGATACCGGCGTCCGAGCATGTGGCTTCGCGCGAACGTGGCGCGATACCGCCGGGCCAGCGCCGGGAACTCGGCTTCGATGAACGGCAGGTACCGGCGCCGCGCCGTGGACCGGAGGGAGAGCGAGCCCGCGACCATGGCGTCGGCACCTGCGGCACGCACGCGTTGGACGAGCGCCTCGAGCTGCGCCGGCGCATCGGTGATGCCGGGAAGCACCGGCATCGCGTTCACCCGCACGTGAACGCCCGCGGCGTGCAGACGGGAGACCGCGCGCAGCCGCGCTTCCGGCGTGGGAGCCCGCGGCTCGAGACGCCGCGCCAACTCGCGATCCACCGTGATCAGCGAGAGATGCACCTCCACGGAAGAGTGGCGTGCCAGCCGCTTCAGCAGATCCACGTCCCGCGTGACCAGCGGACTCTTCGTGATGATCACCACCTGCAGGCCGATGTGCTGGGCCAGCACCTCGAGCAGACCGCGGGTGATTCGGAAGCGCCGCTCCGCCGGCTGATAGGGATCGGTGGCCGTGCCGATGACGATCGAGTGCCCGAGCACGAGGTCGCGCAGGCGTTCCGGACCGCTGCGGAGCGTACGCGCCAGCACCTCCGGTGCGTTTCGCTTGACGAGCACGGCCCGCTCGAAGGCCAGCCACGGCGGCAGCTCGCGAGCGATCGACTCGAGCTCCGGATGGCCAGGATCCAGGGCGAGCGCGCGCTCCACGGCGTAGCGGTGTGCGTAGCGCGCGTAGCAGTACGCGCACCCGAAGGCACAGCCCACGTACGGATTGATGGACCAGAAGCCGTCAAAGCCCGTGGTGCCCGGATCGTTGAGAACGCCGCGCGCCCGGGACGCGAAATAGCGAATGTCGCGCTGCTCGCCGATCACGGGGAGCACGCGCTCGCGCGTGAGCGCGTCGGGGAAGAGTGAGAGTTGGTGTGGCATGCGGGATCCGGTTGCTGAATGCATACCGAAGAAATACCGAATCGGCAAGACAGACACTGCGGCGAAATGGCCGTGTCGCCATATTTTGTGCCCGTGAAACGCATCCAGGGATTCGTCCGCGAGGCCACCACCATCTGGCGGAGCTCGCAGTTCACCGTCCGCCTGATGGCGCTGGTGTTTGCGAGCGTTGCCTTTTCGGCGGTCCTCTGGATGACCGAGCCGCCCGGACCGGGCCTTCAGCCGTCATCGGCGGCGTATCTGGGCGCGGCCCAGTCGGCAGCCGACGGGCACGGCTTCCGCGTACCGACGGCGCCCTGGAGCTCTCCGGACAGCACGGCGGCCCTGACCCGCTACCCGCCGGGGTTCCCGATGGCCATCGCGCTGCCGGTCGTGATGGGACTTCCGCCGGTCCAGGCGGCCCGGCTCGTCGAGGCGCTGTCGGCGTTCGTGGCCATCGCCGTGCTCCTGGCGCTCGTCGGCGAGGCCGGAGGGACGGTCGCGGCGATCCTGTTCGGGCTGGCGCTCCTCGTGACGCCGGCGCTTGTCGACGCGCATCTCTCGGTGCTGAGCGAGCCCCTGTTCCTGGCGATGCTCGCGCTGACACTCGCCACGATGGTCGTGCTTCCCGACGTCCCCATCGTCTCGGGCCTGTGCGCCGTCGGTACCCTGGGCGTCCGCTACGCGGGCATCGCCGCCGTGATCGCCGTGGTCCTGTGGATGCTGGGACGTCCGGGCACCCGCGCTGCACGGGTGAAGCGGGCGCTGATTGCGGTGCTTCCCACTCTGGTGGTGGGCATCGCCTGGCTGTGGGTAGCCGTGCGGTCGGGGGCCGGCCTGTCCGTCGCCCGCCGGTGGAGCGTCTACGGTGGCCTGCCGAAGGCACTCGCCTACGGCGCCGAGACGCTGGCGCGCTGGCTCGTGCCGACCCCGGACCGGGCGGTGTGGGCGCTGTGGGTCGCCGTGCCCGCGGCCGCCGTCATGGCGGCGCTGCTGTTCGTCGGGACGCGGCGGGTGTTCCGCCTCTGGCGGCTGCTGCCCAAGGAGATGGTGCGCGCCAGCTCGACGAACGTGCCGCAACTCAGCGCGGCCCGGCTGCTCGGCGCGTGTGCGGTGCTCGCCGGTTCGTACCTGGCGGTTCTGCTGGCCGCACGCCTGTTCGCCGACGGGGGCATCGTCTTCGACGATCGACTCATGGCCCCACTCATCCTGCTGCTCTCGACGGGGTTCGCCGCGGCCGCGGCCAACTGGTGGCGCTCGGCGGGTCGGGTGCCGCGGGCCGCGCTGTCGGTCCTGCTGCTGGCCTGGGGCATCGGATCGTTCGTCACCTCGCGCGCACGCGTCAACGAGTCGATGGACGTCGGGCTCGACTTCGCCAACGACATGTGGCGGGGCTCGTCGGTGCTCGAGTGGCTGCGCGGCGACACCAGCCACGGCGCGGTGTACTCGAACTGGCCGGCGCTCCCGTATCTCTACCTCGGCCGCCCGGCGCGCGGCCTGCCGGCGTCGGCCTCCCCGGCCGTGCTCCAGGCCTTCCGCGACACGCTGGCTGCCCGGGGGGGCGGGGTGATCGTGGCGTTCACGGCCGACAACCCGGCATTCGTGAACATCGACTCGCTGGCCTCGGCGCTCCGCCTTCGCGTGCTGGCGCACTACACCGACGGCCGCGTCTTCGTCCGCGCACCGCCCACGCGGTGATGCTCAGCGCAGGGCGACGCCGACCTGCAGATCGTGACGGTTCCCGGGGAGCACGAAGAAGTGGGCGAACCGCCCGTCGCGTGCGATGCGGACCACGTGCATGAGCGCCACCCCGCCATAGATCAGCGCGATCTGCGTGAACGTGAGGCCGGACGTACGCTGCATGAACGCCACGTCGCTGACATTGCCGGTGCGGCCCAGCGTGAGATAGAAGGCCGTGGTGGCGATGCCGCCGGCCAGCACGCCTCGCTGGAACGGTCCGCCGCCGTGGTGCGGGTCGTCGAGAATGCCCTCGTCGACCAGCGCCTGGACGTCGAGCCCCGCACTGGAGAACACGAACTGTTTGTGCGGATGCACGTGCCAGTCGATTCCCGAATACACGGTGGGGCGCCCGTGGTCGAGGCCGAACGTGGGATGGGCACCCTGCAGGAGCGAGGCTGCGATGTGCCCGCCTTCGTGCGCCAGGATGCTGGTGGCGAAGCCGGCGGCGAACCGCTTCCAGGCGCTGCCGCGGTCCGGGGGAGTGGTGGGGGTGGGGTGCTGGGCTCCGGCAGCGGCGGGCAGGACGAGCGCTGCCGCCACCAGCAGCACGCTGCGGACCTCGCGTCGCGAGAACACGGTCAGCCCGGCTCCGGACGAGAGCGGTTCAGCGCTCCTGGTTGCCGCCCACCAACTGCAGAATGAACAGGAAGAGGTTCAGGAGGTCCACGTAGATCGTGACCGCCGCCAGCACGTAATCCTGATCGCTGAACTGACCCGACCGCGTGATGCGCCACGTGTCGAACACGAGCAGCCCGGAGAACACGAACACGCCGGCGCCGGCAATCCACATCGAGCCGCCGAGGCTCGGGAAGAAGAATCCCAGGATGATCGTCGCGAACAGCACGAAGAATCCGACGGTGAAGAACCCGCCCCAGGCGCTGAAATCACGCCGGCTGAACGTGGCGTAGAGCGACAGGATGCCGAACGCCGAGAAGGTGAGCAGTCCGGCTTCGGCCAGCACCCCCGGCTGCATGTTCACGTAGTAGATCAGGATCGGTGCCAGCCACACGCCGGCCACGAACGTGGACAGCAGCATCAGGATGATGTTGCGTGGGTAGCTGCGCGCCTGCGACTGGGCCGCGAACACCGTGGCGATCCACGCGATGCCGGTGATGAACGGGTGCGCGCCGACGGCGGCGGCCAGCGACGGTTGGGTGGCCGTGAACGCGGCGCCGACGAGCGTCAGCACCACGCCGACGAAGACCAGTCCGTAGGTCCGGCGGACGAGCGTGGCGCGCTCCACCCCCGAAAGCACCCGGGGCGCCGTGCCGACCTGGAAACGCGAGAAACCCATGATTCGAGAGGACTCCTGAGAGAGAAAAACCCTGCCCCCAATTGTACCCGGCCCCGGGGGCCGAGTGCCAGTGGAGGCAGGGCGAGGTGCGGGAACTGCCGGTGCGGCTAGTGCTTGCGCAGCTCCACGTTGCCGTTGACGGTGCGCATGATGATCCGGGGGCCGCCGGCGCCGAGCCTGGCGCGCAGGTGCCGGGGATCGATGCGCCCGTTGAGGGTGACCGGGAAGTCCGTGGTGAACCGCCCATTCACCGTGCTCAGTTCGACGTCGGCGTTGACGCTGTCGGGCAGCTCGACCACGACCGACCCGTTGACGCTGGAGAAGCGCATGTCCTGCGCCGGGTGGTAGTGCAGCATGGAGGCGTGTACGCTCCCATTGACGCTGTTCGCGGACACGGGCCCGCCCGTGGTCTCGACGTTCACGCTGCCGTTCACGGTGCTGGCGCGCACCTCCGACGTCACCCCCGTCACCGAGACCTCGGAGTTGACGGTGTGGGCGCCCACCTTCACGCCCGCCGGCACTCCCACGTCGAAGTCAATGCGGACCTGATTGCGGCGCGAGCCGCGGTCACCCTGGTTCGAGTCGTACCCGCCGGGGGAGCAGCTCGCGTCCGGCCCCCAGAGTGCGCAGACCAGCACGTTCTGGTTGTCGTCGCCGTAGCGGCGGACGTCGTAGTGGACGTACGACGGGTCGCCCCGGCGCACGTGTTTCACGGCGGTCACCGTCACGCTATCGCCTGTGGCCTGCCGGACCACGACCCGCCCGTTGAGGTTGCGGATCATGATCCAGTGCCCGGGCTGCACCTGGAACGCCCAGTGCATCGTCTGGTCCGCTTCCTGGGCATGCGCGGAAACGGCGGCGGGGCCGGCGACGAGAAGAAGGGCAATGGCGATCAGTCGACGCATACGAAGTATCCTACCCGGAAGACCGGATTCTGTCACTTGCGAGCGCGCAGCCGGACGTCGCCACTGACCGTCGAGATCGAGAGATCCCGGCCGCCCTTTCCGATGCGGGCGTTGATGCTGCGACGGCCCATGCGGCCGCTCAGGGTGAGCGGGAAGTCGGTGTCGAGGTCGCCGCTCACGGTGGACATGGAGAAGTCGGCATCGAGCCCCCTCGGGACGGTCAGGGTGACGTCGCCGCTCACGCTCCGGAGACGCAGGGGCCCGTCGCCCGAGAGTTCCGCGATGCCGACGTCCACGTCGCCGCTCACGCTGCCGGCACGCACGGAGGTGGCGTGGAGGTTGCGCAGGGTGACGTCGCCGCTGACCGAGGCGGCGCGCACGTCGCCGTGGGCACCGTCGATGCGCACGTCGCCGCTCACCGAGCGCGCCTCGGCCGCCATCGAGGCCGGCAGGTCGACGGTCACGTCCATGCTGCCGTGCGTGCCCCAGCGGTCGTGCGCGTGCATGTGGGCGCCGTTCTCATCGCAGGACTCGTCGGTGTCGTGCCAGAGGACGCAGACCACCACACGCCCCGAGAACTCGCGGACGGTCGCGTAGATCCGGTCGGAGTCCCCGTGCCGGTCGGCGGACACGGCCACGGTGCTCCCGGTACCCGGGAGGATCGTCACGTCGCCGTTGATGTTGTAGACCGCAACGACGGTGCCGGCCGGCTCCGTCTTCGACCACTGGAAGTCCGGACGCTGGGCGCCGGCGGCGGCCGCGGTCAGGGCCACGAGGGAGAGTCCGAGAAACGTGCGCATGGTGATCGTGTGCGTGAGAGGATTGAGGGCGGGACGGCACCGGCGGGGGGCGGGCATGTCAGCGTCCTCCGTGGCGGCGGATGGTGATGTCGCCGTTGAACGACTCGGCCCGGATGCGGGCCTCGCCGCCGCCGATGCTGAACGTGAACCGCTTGCCGGTGTCGATCCCGATGTCGTGCTCGCCGGGCTGGAGCGTGATCGGGAAGTCGCTGTCGATCGACCCGCTCCAGGTGGAGATGGTGAGCTGCGCGCTCGCCGAGGCCGGGATGTTCAGAGAGACGTCGCCCGAGTGGGTGACGAACGAGTAGCGGCCAGCCGGGTCGATGCCACCGTCGAAGGCGATGTCGCCGCTCGTGCTCTGGGCGTCCACCGACTGCGAGGTGACGTGGGCGAGTGTGAGATCGCCGCTGACCGACGAGACGCTGACGTTCCCGGTGACGTCGGAGAGGCGCACCTCGCCGCTGATGCTGTTGGCGGAGACGGTGCCCTTGAGCTGCCCGCCGGTGATGTCACCGGACAGGGTGTTCAGGTCCACGTGCCCCGAGGCGTCGTCCACGTTCACGTCGCCGTTGAGGGTGCGCGCCGTGACGTCGCCGCCGGTGCCGCGGATGGACACGTCACCGTTGCGCGCCTGGGCCGTGATCCGCACGCCGGCCGGCACGGTGACCTCGATGCGGCTGTCCCCGCCGGCATCCGAAGCGTCCACCGAGACGCGGTGGTCCGAGGCGTCGAACCGGACGCGGCCCTGGTCGGCGTTCGCGTGCACGACCACGTGGCCGGCGGCGCCGGTGTGCACGATGACGTCCCCGCGGTTGGCGGTCAGGGCCACGATGCCGTCGGCGCTGATCGTGACCGTCGTATCGATGCGGTCGGCCCGCATCCGTCCAACCAGCAGCCGTCCGTCGTCGCGCCGGTCCTGGGCGGACGCCGAAACGGCGACGGTCGCGAGCAGGAGCGCACAGAGCAGGGAAGGTCGCATCGGGAATCCCTAGGTCGTCGACGGCAGGCCGGCCGTCAGCCGCATGAGTTGAACCTTCGTGTCGAGCGACTGCGTGAGCGACTGCATGAGGAACCGGCTGTTCGGATCCTTGGCCAGGGCCGTCTTGCACTGGGCGATGGCCGAGTCGATGGTGGCCAGGTTCCGGTCGAGGATGGCGACGGTGGCCGGGTCGAGCTGGCTGCGGCGCCTGGCGATGATGGCCCGCAGTCCGGCGATCTCGCCGCCATACGACTGCTCCACGGCCGCCGGCGTGGCCCGCTCGGCGCGATTGGCGGCCAGTCGGGCGCGCGCGCTGGTCGAGCCCGGAGCGGGGGCGGTGGTGGCCGTCGTCGTTCCCGGCGCAACGGCTGCGGAGGTCTCCGGCTGC
>JBJKRG010000283.1:0-5505 GCA_046704805.1 Gemmatimonadaceae bacterium | reverse complement strand
ACGGGGACGCAGCGACTCGGGGACCACGGCCGGCCCGGCGGTCGACGCCGCAGTGGAACCGGAGGCCGCGGAGTGAGCGGCGGCGGCCCCCGACGCGGTGCTCGACGCCGGGGCGCCGCGCGGCGCGGACTGCATGCAGCCGGCCAACGCCAGGGTGAACACGAGTGGAGCGACTCTCATCTCGAAGCTCCGACCGCAGCCGCGGTCCGGAACGTGGCGTGTCCGGGACCTGAATATTCCGCGCCGTACGCCGACCGGGCAAGCCCGGCGCCGGCGTCCGCGGGCTTCACACCTTCATGCGGTCGAACGCGACGGTCCCCGCCGCGATCACCAGCGCGGTGAACGCCGCCACGACGCCCACGTCGAGCATCACGTGGAAGTGCGAGGCCCCCAGCAGGATCCCGCGCAGCGCGTCGACGGCATAGGTGAGCGGATCCAGGAAGGTGAACGGCGCCAGCCAGACCGGCAGCCGGTCGATGGGGAACAGCGCGCCCGACAGGAAGAAGAGGGGGAACACGACGAAGCTCGACACGAGCTGGAATCCCTCCGGGCTCTCCATCAGGGATCCGATGATCAGCCCGACGCTCACGAAGGCGACCGTGGTCACGCCGAGGACGAGGAGCGACGCCACCAGCGCCCACGGGGCCAGCCGCAGGTCGGTGAGCGCGCCGAGGCCGCTCAGCACCACCCCGAGCACCAGGAGGATCAGCACCTGGATGAGCGAGTCGGTGGCCCCACCCACGACCTTGCCGACGAAGATCGCCGTGCGCGAGACAGGCGCCACCAGCACTTCCTTGAGGAAGTCCACCTTCCGGTCCCACACGATGTACACGCCGAAGAAGATCGACGAGAAGAGCACCGACTGGGCGAGGATGCCGGGATAGATGAACGCCTGATAGTTCGTGCCGGGAATCGAGACGCTGCTGCCCAGTCCACCGCCGAAAATGAACAGCCACAGCACCGGCGTCACGATCGACGCGACGATGCGCGACTTCTCGCGCAGGAAGACCTTGTACTCGCGGTACCAGATGGCGAGCACTCCCTGGAGGTCGTTCACGGCGTCACCGGTGGTGCATCATGCGCTCGGCCCAGCCGCCCTCCGCGGAGCCCTCGCGAATGGCGCGCCCGGTGAAGTGCAGGAACACGTCGTCGAGCGTGGGCGAGCGGACCTCGACCGCGTCGACCGTCCCCGCGGCCCGCAACAGCTCGGGCAGGTGCTCGCTCGCATTCGTCACCGTGAGCGCCAGCTCGTGCCCGTGCCGTTCCACCTGCTGCACGAACGCCAATCGCTCGAGCGCCGCCACGTCGGGCCCAGGCACGCGCAGCTTCACGATGTCGCCCCCGATCACCCGCTTGAGGGCCGACGGCGTGTCCAGCGCCCGGATCCGGCCGGCGTCGATGATCGCCATGCGGTCGCAGAGCCGGTCCACCTCCTCCATGTAGTGGGTGGTGATTACGACCGTGATGCGCTTCGTGCGCGCTAGGTCCTCGATGTACTGCCACAGCCGCTCGCGCGATTGCGGATCGAGCCCCAGCGTCGGCTCGTCCAGGAACAACACGCGCGGATCGTGCATCAGACCGCGCGCCAGCTCGAGGCGCCGCCGCATGCCGCCCGAGTACTTCTTCACCAGATCGTCCTTCCGCGGCGTCAGCTCGACGAGGTCGAGCACCTCGGCGATGCGCCGCTCGCGCAGGACCGGCGGCACGTGGTACAGCATGCCGTGCACCTTCAGATTCTCGTACCCCGTGAGAATGTCGTCGGAGCTCGGGTCCTGGAACACGATCCCGATGGACCGGCGCACCTGCGCCGGATCGCGCACGACGTCGAACCCGTTGATGGACGCCGTGCCGGCCGTGGGCCGCAGCAGCGTGGTGAGCATGAGCAGCGTGGTCGTCTTGCCGGCGCCGTTCGGTCCCAGCAGCCCGAAGATCTCGCCCTCGTCGACCGAGAGGCTCAGCCCGTCGACGGCCGTCAGCGCGTCGTAGCGTTTGGTCAGGCCATGTGTTTCGATGATCGGCATCGGGCGCGGAGCGGGCGGGCGATTCGGCGGCGGAGGTGCGCGCTTCAAATGTACGAGCCGGACCGTGCCCCGGGGTGAGGGAACCCGCCACACCGGTTCCGGAGATTCCACCGACGCGCCGACCCCGCCCGGCGCGCTACTGTGGACGAGAATCCCGGTCGTCGCCCGGTCCGCAGGCTGCACCGGTGCGTCCGGGAACCCCGAATCGCCAGCAGGAGGGGCCCATGAAGTTCCGGCGCATTCTCATCGTCTACGGCAGCAACTATGGCCAGACCGCCCGCATCGCGAACCGCATGCACCGCCTGCTGCTCGAGCGCGGGTTCACGGTCACGATGCGCAAGGGGAGCACCCTGCCCCCGGAATTCTGTCCCGTCGATTTCGACGGCGTGCTGATCGGCGCCTCGATGATCGTCGGCGGATACCAGAAGTACATCCGGACCTTCGTCCGCCGGCACGCCGGCGTCCTGAACGCCGTGCCGAGCGCCTTCTTCGCGGTCAGCGGCTCCGCCGGCAGCACGAACCCGCTGGAGCGTGCCGAGGCGCAGCGTCGCATGGAGGGGTTCTGCCGGGAGTGCGACTGGCACCCGACCCTCACGGCCTCGATCGCCGGCGCGATTGCCTACACGAAGTACAACGTCCTGCTCCGCTGGGTGATGAAGCGCATCAGCCGGAAGGAGGGCGGTTCCACCGACACCTCGCGCGACCATGAATACACCGACTGGACCCAGGTGGAGCACTTCACGATCGACTTCGCCGAGCACGTCGAGGAAGCCGCCGAGCGTGCAGGGACGCTGGCGACAATGAGTTAGCCCTCTGGCCGCCCCGAGCGGAGGGCGCCCGACTGGCGTCCCGCGCTCGGCGGGGTCAAGTTTTCCATGGGGCCGGCGCGCCCAGGCGGCGTGCACCGGGTCCCGCATCGGAGCACCAACCGGAGTACCAAATGGATACGACCGCCGATTCCGTCCCACCCTCACCCCTGACCAGCCACGACGCCTATCTCATGAAGCGCCATGCGGGCGGGCTGCCGTCGAGTTCCCTGCACCGACGGAGCGGGGCGATCCCGGCGGGACGGGAGGCGGACGCGTGGAGGGCCCTCACGGCACGCATTTCTGCCGAGGCGGAGAGCGGGACTCCCGGACGGTACGAGCGGGCCGACGTGCAACTGCTGGAATCCGAGGTACTTCGGCTCACCCGCCTCGGCGCGGCGCCCCGCACCGGGGACCACTCGGAGCGGTCGCGTGCCGAGCGCGTCGTGCTGCTGGAGCACGCCGAAGAGCTGCTGGTGGTCGCCGACCGCCTGCGGTCGCGCCTCGCCCGCCCGGCAGCGCCGCGGCCGTAGCGGCGAGCACCGTGGCTTCCGCCCGCGCCCCCGCTAGGTGGCGTCAGGGCCGCGGCGTCATCCCCTGTCTCGTCGCCCGATGATCCACACCATCATCGAACCGTTCCGCATCAAGACCGTCGAGCCCATCCGCATGAGCACGCGCGGAGAGCGGCGACACTGGCTCGAGCAGGCGAAGCTCAACGTCTTCATGCTCCCCGCGGAGCACGTCCTGCTCGACTTCCTCACCGACAGCGGCACGGGCGCCATGAGCGCCCGCCAGTGGGGCGCGATCATGGAGGGCGACGAGAGCTACGCCGGCTCCCGATCGTTCTTCCGTCTGGAGGCCGTGCTCCAGGACCTCACCGGCTACCAGTACATCATCCCGACCCACCAGGGCCGGGCCGCCGAGCGCATCCTGTTCAGTGTCACCACCAAGGCGGGCGACCTCATCCCCAACAACACCCACTTCGACACCACCCGGGCCAACATCGAGTACCAGGGCGCCGAAGCGGTGGATCTCGTCATCCCTGAGGGACTGCAGCCCCGCACCCCACATCCGTTCAAGGGCAACATCGACCTGGAGCGCGTGGAAGCGCTGCTCGAGCGGGACGCCGACCGCATTCCGTTCGGCATGATGACGGTCACCAACAACAGCGGGGGCGGCCAGCCGGTGAGCCTGGCCAACCTGCGCGCGTATCGGGAACTCCTGGCCCGCTACGGCAAGCCGTTGATCCTCGACGTCTGCCGGTATGCCGAGAACTCCATGTTCATCAAGCTCCGCGAGCCGGGGATGCAGGACCGCAGCGTGAAGTCCATCGCGCAGGAGATGTTCGGCCTGGCGGACGGGTGCATGATGAGCGCCAAGAAGGACGGCCTCGTGAACATCGGCGGCTTCCTGGCCCTGAACGACAGCGAGTGGGTGGAAGCGGCGAAGACCCTGCTGATCCTCACCGAGGGCTTCCCCACCTACGGGGGGCTGGCGGGGCGCGACCTCGAGGCGCTGGCCGTGGGCATGGAGGAGGGCCTGAACGAGGACTACCTCCGCTACCGGCTGCGCACCGCCGAGTACATGGGCGAGAAGCTGAACGCCGGCGGCGTCGCCATCGTCGAGCCACCCGGCGGACATGCCGTGTACCTCGACGCCCGGGATTTTCTCCCGCACGTGCCGCAGGAGCAGTACCCGGCGTGGAGCCTGGTCAATGCGCTGTACCTGGAAGCCGGGATTCGCGGCGTGGAGATCGGTTCGGTGATGTTCGGCAAGCGTGCAGCCGACGGCACCGAGACCTACCACAGCATGGAGCTGGTGCGTCTGGCGTTCCCGCGGCGCATGTACACCCAGAGCCACTTCGACTACGCAGCCGAGGCCATCTGCGAGCTCAGAGCCCGCGCCGAACAGGTGCGCGGCGTGCGGATGGTGAAGCAGGCGAAGTACCTCCGGCACTTCACGGCGGAGTTCGAGCCGGCCTGAGGATCTCCGCCCGGCCGCCGGGACGGGTGCCGGACGGCGACGGGCCGCTCACACCGCCCGCCACCCGTGGCGACTGCCGCGGGGCCGACACATATTGCGGCGTACCGTCCTGTATTGCCCTGAGGTTCACGCGATGCCAGACACCTGTCCGAACTGCGGCACGCCCCTGGCCGCCGACGCGATCTTCTGTCATCGCTGCGGGAGGAATTTCACCGTCGAGATGGCCGCGCGGCAGGAGCCCGCGGCCGACGCGTCGGCAGCCGACGCCGAGCCCGACGCCGACGAAACGATCGAGCGGCTGCGGCGTGCCCTCGGCGACCGCTACGCGATTCAGCGCGAGCTGGGACGGGGCGGTATGGCCACGGTGTTCCTCGCCCAGGACCTGAAGCACGGCCGTGAGGTGGCGATCAAGGTCCTGCATCCCGACCTCTCGGCGTCCGTGGGCGCCGAGCGCTTCGAGCGCGAGATCCGCCTTGCCGCCAAGCTTCAGCATCCGAACATCCTCGCCCTTTACGACTCCGGTGCCGCGGACGGGCTGCTGTACTACGTGATGCCGTTCGTGAAGGGTGAGTCGCTCCGCGACCGCCTGGACCGCGAGCACATGCTCCCGATCGACGACGCGGTGGCGATCACCCTGCAGGTGGCCGACGCCCTCGGCTACGCGCACGAACAGGGGATCGTGCACCGCGACATCA
>JBJKRG010000282.1:0-2986 GCA_046704805.1 Gemmatimonadaceae bacterium | reverse complement strand
GGCACGGGCGGCGCGGGTTCGGCAACGGGGAACACGGCGGGTGCCGGCGCCGGCTCGCCGACGCCCTCCGCCACCGGCTCCGCCAGCCGACGCAGCAGCTCGCCGCTCAGCGCCTCGAGCCCCTGACGCGTCATGAGCTTGCTCACCGAATCGAGCAGCCGCTGCCCCACCGCCGCGATCTTGCCTCCCACCTGCAGGTCGGCCCGATAGCGCATCACGGTGCCGTCTTCCTGCGCCACCAGCTCCACGTGCGCCTCGCCGCGCGTGAAGCCGAACCGCCCGCGCGAGTCCACCGTCATGCCGTAGCGGCGCGGCGGTTCCTTGTCGCGCAGCGTCACGCTGAGCGAGAACTCGGCGGCCGAGATGGAGCCCACGCCCACGCGAATGACGCCCTCGTACCGGTCCTCGCTCACCAGCACCAGCTCCCGCGCGCCGGGCATGGCCTTCATCATCACGTCGGGATCGAGCAGCAGCTCCCACACGCGCTCGGCGTCGGCCGGAAAGGGATAGTGGCCCTCGACGATCATGCGCGCGCTCCGGCGGCCGAGATCAACGCCGCGAGGCGATCGGGGCTCAGCGGAATGGACGTGACCTCGATCGGGACGCCGGCACCGCGCAGCGCGTCCTCCACCGCCTGCGCGAACGCCGCCGCGGTGGGAATCGCGCCGGCCTCTCCCACGCCCTTGGTGCCGAGCGGATTGAGCGGCGACGGCGTCACGACGTGTGCCATCTCGACGGTCGGCACGTCGAGCGCCGTGGGCAGCAGGTAGTCCATGAACGACGCGTTCATGAGCTGCGCGTTCTCGCCCCATACCAGCTCTTCGTAGAACGAGTTGCCGATGCCGAACGCCACGCCGCCCTGCACCTGCGCCGCCACCACCGTGGGATTGATCACCGTGCCGCAGTCGTGCACCACGACGTAGCGCCTGATCGTCACCTGCGCCGTCTCTGGATCCACCTCCACGATCATCGCGTGCACGCCGTTGGCGGCGTTGCCGCGGTCGGGACCGAAGTAGGCGGTGGCTTCGAGTCCCGGCTCGGTGCCGGGCGTCACGCCGCCGCGCAGGGGGTTGGCCTTCACCGCCAGCTCGCCCAGGCCGATGCTCTTCGACGCATCGCTGCACGCGAACGCCCGGCCGCCGCCCAGCCGTATGTCGGCCGGCTCGACGCCCAGCACCTGCGCGGCGAGCTTCACGATCTTCTCGCGCACCTGCACCGCGGCCGCGTGGATCGCGTTGCCCGCCACCACGGCGCCGCGGCTGGCGAAGGTGCCCGTGCCCCAGTTGAAGGCGCGCGTGTCGCCGGTGATGACTTCCACGGCGGACACCTCCACGCCGAGCTGCTCGGCGGCGAGCTGCGCGAAGGTGGTGAAGTGGCTCTGCCCCTGCGTGCCCACGCCGGTGACCACGCGGACCGTGCCCCCGGGCTCCACCGTGATGCGCGCGCCCTCGTACGGTCCGATGCCGGTGCCTTCTATATAGTTGACGATGCCGAGCCCCAGGTGCCGCCCCTCGGCGCGCGCGCGCTCCTGCTCGGCGGGGAAGTCGGCGTAGCCGATCATCGCCACCGCCCGGTCCAGCGCCTCCTGGTAGTTGCCGCTGTCGTAGGTCAGCGGGCGGAAGTCCTGGAACAGGATCTCGTGGTTGTACGGGAAGGCGTCGGCGGGTATCAGGTTCCGCCGGCGGATCTCCACGCGGTCCATGCCCAGCTCGCGGGCCGCGAGGTCGAGCAGCCGCTCCATGACGAACACCCCGTGCTGCCGTCCCGCGCCGCGCACCGGCGTGACGATGGGCCGGTTGGTGAACACGGCGCGGAATTCGCTGTCGTAGTTGGGCACCACGTAGGGGCCGAGCAGCGTGCACTGGCTGTTGATCGGCACGGTGAGTCCGTACGGATCGTAGGCGCCGGTGTCGTGTACGAACACGTCCTTCACGCCCAGGATCGCGCCGTCTTCCGCCACGGCCAGCTCGGCGTCGTGAATCTGCAGCCGCTCCTGCGTGGTGGCGTAGAAGTTCTCGCGGCGGTCCTCGATCCATTTGACCGGACGCCCCAGCTGGAGCGCCGCCCACGGCAGCAGCATCTCCTCGGGGTAGAACATCATGATCTTGGGGCCGAAGCCGCCGCCGATGAAGGGCGCGATCACGCGGACCTGCGACTGGCGGAGCCCGAGCATCGCGGCGAGCCCGTTGCGGATCGGGATCGGCGCCTGCGTGGTGTCCCACACGGTGAGCTCGCCGGCCCGCGCGTCCCACTGCGCCACGATGCCCCGATTCTCGATGGCCGCCGCCGCACCGCGGTCGTAGTGGAACCGGCGCCTGATCACGCGGTGCGCCCGGGCCCTGGCCGTCTCCCAATCGCCGTGCGTCTGGTGCGCGTGCGCGGCGAGATTCGTGCCGAGCCGTTCGTGCACGAGCGGTGCGCCCGGGCGGAGCGCCGCCTCGAGGTCCGTCACCGTGTCGAGGGGCTCGAGGTCCACCACGAGGTCTTCCAGCGCGTCCTCGGCCACGTAGCGGCTCTCGGCCACCACCATGGCCAGCGCCTCGCCGGCGTGGCGGATCTTGTCCTTCGCCAGCGGCACCTGCGTGGCCTCGTGGAATACGATTCCCGGTATGGGCGGCGGCGGGACGAGCAGCGGCCCCGGCTTCCAGTAGTCGCCCAGGTCGGCGGCCGTGTATACGGCGACGACGCCGGGCCGCTGCCGCGCCGCCGAGGCGTCCACGCCGAGCAGCCGCGCGTGCGCCTCGTCGCTGCGCAGGAAGGCGACGTGCAGCATCCCCGGCAGATCGACGTCGTCCACGAACAGGGCGCGTCCGGTGAGCAACCGCGCGTCCTCGAGCCGCGGGACGTCTTGGCCGACGAGTCCGCGCGCGGCGTCGCTCATGCGCGCTCGCTTCCGCGCGCCGCGTGGCGCACCGCGGCCACGATGTTCGCGTAGCCCGTGCAGCGGCAGAGGTTGCCCGAGAGCGCCTCGCGGATCTCGTCGTCG
>JBJKRG010000281.1:0-3072 GCA_046704805.1 Gemmatimonadaceae bacterium | reverse complement strand
CCCGGCCGGTCGCACCTCGGGCACGAGCCTACGCTTCGTGCCTGCGGGTGTACGGGATCAGCGCCAGGTGGCGCGCCCGCTTCACGGCACGGCTGAGCTGTCGCTGAAACCGGGCGGTGACCTTGGTAGTCCTCTTCGGCAGGATCTTCCCCTCCTCCGTCAGGAAGCGGGACAGCGTCGCCACGTCCTTGTAGTTGAGGAGTTCGATCGGCGGCCCTTCCATGCGGCGGCGGCGCCCCCGCGCCCCCTGGAACTCGGGCGGGCTCCCGTCGTCGGCGTCCTCTTCCTCCTCTTCCTCTTCCTCTTCCTCGTCCTCCTCGCCGGTCGCGGGCTTCGTCGACTCGGAGACGATGGACATGCCCGACGTGGGCTCACCCTCGTTGATCACGAGGAGATACCGCAGCACCTCGTCGTCGAGCTTGAGCAGGCGCTCGTACTCCGGAAGCGCCTCGGGTGCGGCGGTGAACTGCGCGACGACGTAGTAGCCGGCCCGCTGCCTTCCGACCGGGTACGCGAGCTGGCGGGTCCCCCAGAGGTCCACTGCGGATACCTCACCGCCGCCGGACGTGGCCAGCGCGTGGAACTTCTCGAGCTTGGCGGTGACGGCGCTCTCGTCGAGCGCCGGATCGAGGATGTAGACGACCTCGTAGAGCCTCATGTTCGTTCCCTCGGTCCGTGTGTTGACGGGCCCCGTCGGCCAGGGACATCCGGATGGGCGGCCGGCATGCTCCGACGGAGCGGGATACCTTTCGAGCATGACAAGCTAGCGAATCGGGGCCCCACGGTGAAGCGGAGCCCCTTCGCCGGTGAAGCGGCCGTCCGGACGCCCCGCCCTTCGTCGTGGAGACCCGCGTCAGCCGAAGATCCCGTGGAAGACGTGCCCGAGCCACATCGCGGTGGTGCTCACGTGCAGGTGGTGGATGCGAACGAACCACGGCGACAGCACGACGGATACCACGCTCATCAGCTTGATGAGGATGTTCAGGGCCGGACCCGACGTGTCCTTGAACGGGTCGCCGACCGTGTCGCCGACCACGGCCGCCTTGTGCGCATCGGAGCCCTTGCCGCCGTATGCGCCGCCCTCGATGTACTTCTTCGCGTTGTCCAACGCTCCGCCGGCGTTGGCCATGAAGATGGCCATCAGCACACCCGTGACGGTGGCGCCGGCCAGGAGCCCGCCCAGGGCGTCCACGCCGAGCAGCCAGCCTACCAGCACCGGAGCCAGGACCGCGCTGACGCCGGGCACGATCATCTCCCGCAGCGCCGCGCGCGTGGAGATGTCCACGCAGCGGGCGGAGTCGGGCTTGGCCTTGCCTTCCATCAGGCCCGCGATCTCGCGGAACTGCCGCCGTACCTCCTCCACCATGCCCTGCGCCGCACGTCCGACGGCCGTCATGGTGAGGGCCGAGACCCAGAACGGCAGGATGCCGCCGATGAACAGCCCGATCACCACGAGCGGGTCGATGAGGTTGATCCCGGTCAGCCCCACGGCCGACGAGTATGCGGAGAAGAGCGCGAGCGCCGTGAGCGCCGCCGATCCGATCGCGAAGCCCTTCCCGATCGCGGCGGTCGTGTTGCCGATCGCGTCGAGCGAGTCCGTGATCTCACGGGTGGCCGGTCCCAGCCCTGCCATCTCGCTGATGCCCCCGGCGTTGTCGGCCACGGGCCCGTATGCGTCCACGGACATCGTCACGCCGACCGTGGCCAGCATGCCCACCGCCGAGATCCCGATCCCGTACAGGCCGCTGAACCAGTACGAAATGAAGATGGCGGCGGTGATCAGCAGCACCGGAATCGCCGTGGATTCCATTCCGACCGCGATGCCCGCGATCACGTTCGTGGCCGCGCCGGTCTGGCAGGCGCTGGCGATCCTCTTGACCGGCCCGGCAGACGTGTAGTACTCGGTGACGAGGCCGATCGCGACCCCCGCGACCGACCCGGACACGATCGCCACCCACGGTCCGACGGACGTGTACAGGCGTCCGGTCGCCGGATCCGCGTACGTGATGCCCATGGCCTTCACTACGAAGTACATCGCGATCAGGAAGAGCCCCGCTGCGATGAACGTGACGTTGCGCAGCGCCGAAGCCGGATTGCTGCGCTCCAGGACCTTCATCAGCCCGACTCCGACCAGGGACGCCAGCAGCCCGATCCCGACGGTCAGGACGGGCAGCGCCACGGCCGCGGCGCGCACGTGGGCCATGGTCGGGATGGTGCACCCGATCACGAGCGTCGCGACGATCG
The DNA here is from genome assembly GCA_046704805.1 of Gemmatimonadaceae bacterium. Classification (GTDB taxonomy): domain Bacteria; phylum Gemmatimonadota; class Gemmatimonadetes; order Gemmatimonadales; family Gemmatimonadaceae; genus JAGWRI01. The sequence goes on along the minus strand of JBJKRG010000281.1, from coordinate 828 downwards.
AGCCCACGTACGACTCGAAGATGTCGGCGCCCAGCCCCGCCACGTCACCGACGTTGTCTCCCACGTTGTCCGCGATCGTCGCCGGGTTGCGCGGGTCGTCCTCCGGGATCCCCGCCTCGACCTTGCCCACGAGGTCGGCGCCCACGTCCGCGGCCTTCGTGTAGATGCCGCCGCCCACGCGCGCGAACAGGGCGATGGAGCTGGCCCCCATCGCGTAGCCGGAGACGATCTCGGAGAAGCGCTTGAACTGCTCGGGGGTCACCGCCCCGGACCCGATGAGGAAGTACAGTAGCCCGAGGCCGAGCAGCCCCAGGGCCGCCACCGCCAGACCCATCACCGAGCCCCCGAAGAACGCGATGCGCAGCGCCTTGCCCTGCCCGGACTCGGCCGCCGCGGCCGACGTCCTCCCGTTGGCGCGGGTCGCGGCGTTCATCCCGAAGAAGCCGGCGGCGATGGAGCAGAGCGCGCCGCCGACGTACGCCAGGGCAGGCAGGCCGCCGATCGCCAGGTTGAGGAGGAACGCCACCACGACGATGAAGACGGCGAGTACCGTGTACTCGCGGCGCAGGAACGCCATCGCCCCTCGGTGGATCTGCTCCGTGATGTCGATCATGATCTCGGAGCCCTGGGGCTGCCTCTTCACGTAGAGGTAGATCCCTCCCGCGACGAGGAGGCCGGCGATCCCGAGGAGCCACGACCAGTCGGTCAGTACGATGAGGTCGGTCATCGCTGCTGCTTTCCTTTCGTTGTCTTACCGGTTGAAGCGGTTCATCGCGGCCTCCGTGCCCTCGTCCAGCCACAGCTCGACGGCGGGCGTCAGCTCGGGAA
>JBJKRG010000280.1:0-21203 GCA_046704805.1 Gemmatimonadaceae bacterium | reverse complement strand
CCACGCACCCGCCCGGTGGCGCCCGCGCGCCGGCGCCCCCCCCCCCCCCGCCCCCCCGGGCCGCACCGCCATCCGTCGTCTCGTCACCAAGGAGCCATCATGAGCCCGCATCAGGCGCTCCGTCTGGCCTCGGTGTGGTGCGTCCTCGGAGCGGCCGCTGGCTGCGCCGCCCCGAAGGCCGGGCCCGCCACGGCGGCGACCCCGCCGCAGGCCAGCGAGGTCGTCTATCCGCCCTGGTCGCAGGGCGCGAACAACCCCGCGCTGCAGAAGGGACTGGACTTCACCGTTCCCGAAGTCGACAACCTGCCGGACTTCCACGGCAACCTCGACGATCCGCAGCTCGTGATCTTCGTGGGCGGGAACTACTACTTCGCGATGGCGCCGCTGGTGAAGGCGTTCGAGAACGAGCACCCGTCGCTGCGCGGGCGGATCTACTACATCACCATCCCCCCCGGGCTGCTCATCAAGATGATGGACAGCGGCAACACGATCACCGTCGGCAACATGACGTGGACCGTGGCCCCCGACGTCTTCGGAGCCGGTGAGAAGAAGGTGAACGAGCAGATCCAGGCCGGGAAGCTGGTCGGGCCCGCCACGCTGTACGCCACGAACGACCTGACCATCATGGTGCCGAAGGGGAATCCCGCCGGCATCAAGACGGTGGCCGACCTCGGCAAGCCGGACGTCCGCCTCGTGATGCCGAACCCGCAGTGGGAAGGCGTGGCGCGCCAGATCGAAGCGACGCTGCGCAAGGCGGGTGGTGCGGCACTCGAGCAGATGGTCTACGACACCAAGGTCAAGGACGGGACCACACTGCTCACGCACATCCATCACCGGCAGTCCCCGTTGTTCCTCATGCAGGGGAAGGCGCAGGCCGGGATCACCTGGAAATCCGAGGCGATCTTCCAGGAAGAGGCCGGACATCCCATCAGCCACGTCGACATTCCGGCGAATATGAACACCACAGCTGTGTACGCGGCGGCCATGGTCAAGGGCGCCGCCCATCCGGCAGCCGCCAGGCAGTGGCTGGAGTTCCTGCGCTCACCGGCCGCGCTGACCATATTCGAGAAGTACGGATTCAAAGCGTACCAGGCGAAGTAGGGGGCGCATGCACATCGTGCGGGGGAGGCGACGCGTGGTGGGGGCGTTCGCGGGCATCGCGGCCGCCGCGGCAATGGCCGTGGCGGCCGGCGCCCAGTCTGGAGTCCAGACACCCGACGCCGCCACGATCGTGCACCAGGGCAACGGCCGCGGCGCGCCGGCGTGCATCACCTGTCATGGGCCGAAGCTCCTGGGCAATCCGGTGGGCGGGTTTCCGAGACTCGCCGGTCTCGCCGCGCCGTACATCCTGACCCAGCTCGACGCGTTCGCGAGCGGTGCGCGCAAGACACCGGTGATGCTGCCGATCGCCACCGCCCTCTCGCCGGCCGAGCGGCAGGCGCTGGCGGCCTACCTGAGCCGGCTCCCGGTGGCGGGCCCGATGCCTGCGGCGCCGCCCGATTCGGCAGCGCCTGCGCCCTCGCCGGCGGCCTTGAAGCTGGGGCGCGTCCTCGCCACGCGCGGTCGATGGTCGGAGGGACTGCCGGCCTGCGACCGGTGCCACGGCCCGGACGGTGTGGGCGTCGGCACGGCGTTCCCGCCCCTCGCCGGGCAGTCGAGTCTCTACCTGAGCAACCAGCTCGAGGCGTGGCAGCAGGGCACGCGGCCTCCGGGCCCGCTGGATCTGATGTCGACCATCGCGCGCCGCATGTCGGCCGCCGACATCGCGGCCGTGGCGGCCTACTACCCGACGGTGCCCGTCACGCCACCCGCCTCCGGGAGGAGCCGGCCGTGAAGACGTCCACTTCGATCGTGGGTGCGGTGGTCGTCATCGCCGCTGCAGGAGGCGTGGGGTACTGGGCCTCGCGGCTCGCCGTGCAGCGGAGCCGGCCGGCGCCGGCGCCCGCCGCTGCGCCCGCCCGCCCGGTCGCCTTCACGTCCCCGCCGGATTCGACGATTCCGAATGACCAGTTCGGGAAGGAAGTGCGGCAGGGTCTCGCGATCTTCGAACAGACCGGCGTCTATGCGAAGAAGTACACCGGCAACACGCTGAGTTGCACCAACTGCCACATCGACGCCGGCCGGCTGGCGAACTCGGCCCCGATGTGGGCCGCCTATGTCAACTTCCCGGCGTACCGTAGCAAGAACAAGCACGTGAACACCTTCCAGGAACGCATGCAGGGCTGCTTCCGGTTCAGCATGAACGGCAAGGCGCCGCCGCTCGGCGACCCGGTGCTCGTGGCCCTGGAGAGCTACGCCCACTGGCTGAGCACCGGAGCCCGAGTGAACGAGGCGATGCCGGGGCGGGGGTATCCGAAGCTCCCCACGCCCGCGCTGCCGCCCGACTACGCGCGCGGCGCGCACGTATTCGCGCAGCACTGCGCGGTCTGCCACGGCGCCGATGGCCAGGGACAGCGGGCAGCCGATGCCCAGGTCTTTCCGCCGCTCTGGGGCCCGCAGTCGTACAACTGGGGCGCCGGGATGACCGGGATCGACAAGGCCGCCGGATTCATCAAGGCGAACATGCCGTTGGGCCTCGGCGGAACGATCAGCGATCAGGACGCGTGGGACGTGGCGATGTTCGTGGACAGCCATGAGCGGCCGCAGGACCCGCGCTTCACCGGCAGCGTGGCGAAGACGCGGGAGCTCTATCACAAGAGCGCCATGTCCATGTACGGGAAGATGGTGAACGGCGTGCTGCTGGGTGCGCATTCGTCCCCCTCGGGCGGCACGACGCGCGCCGGCTCGAAGTAGCCGGAAGGCGAACACGCCCGGAGTGTCGTCCGTGACGGAATCCGCGCCGCATCCGACGATCGACCACTGGTTCCGCAGCCGGCTGAACGCGTGGGTGCTGGTGACGTTCGACGAGTACATGCACCAGCGGTACGCCGGGTTCAAGGCGCCGATCTTTGCGCAGGCGCCGGCGGTGGTCGTCGAGCTGGGGGCCGGCGCGGGCGCCAACCTGCGCTATCTGTCGCCGGGCACGAAACTCGTCGCCTTCGAGCCGAACGGTCGCATGCAGCGGCTGCTGCGCCGCCGGGCCGACGCGCTGGGCGTGGAGGTGGAGCTGCACACGGCTCCCGCCGAGGCCCTCGATCTTCCCGCGGCGTCCGTCGACTTCGTGTTCTGCTCGCTCGTGCTCTGCTCGGTGGACGATCCGGTGCGCGTGCTCGCCGAGGTGCGCCGTATCCTGCGGCCGGGGGGACGCTTCGCCTGCGTGGAACACGTGCACGCGCCGGCGGGCACCGTCGCCCGACAGGTGCAGCATGCCCTGCGGGGCCCGTGGAAGTGGATCGCCGAGGGGTGCGACCTGTGCCGGGACACGGGCGACACGCTGCGCACGGCGGGGTTCGCCCACGTGGAGATCGAGCCCTTCGAGATGCGAACCTCGGTGCTCCCGGTCCGCCACCACATCGCCGCCGTCTGCGTGAACTGAGCGCGCGCGGCGCCCTCCGCAATGGCGCCGACTCCGGGGCCGTGACAGATTGCCACGCGTCCGCCGGCCGGTCCGGCCGCCCGCTTCCACCCCGCACGACTCCATCTGCCATGCGTGTGCTGCCTCGCCTGTTCGACAACAACCGCGCCTGGGCCGCCGGGATCACCCGGCAGGACCCGGAATTCTTCGGCCGCCTGTCGGCGCAGCAGGCGCCGCTCTACTTCTGGATCGGCTGCTCCGACAGCCGCGTGCCCGCCAACCAGATCGTGGGGCTGTTGCCCGGCGAGATGTTCGTGCACCGCAATGTCGCCAACGTGGTGGTGCACACCGACCTGAACTGTCTGTCGGCGCTGCAGTTCGCCGTGGACGTGCTGCGCGTGGGCCACGTGATCGTGTGCGGGCACTACGGCTGCGGCGGAGTGGGCGCCGCGCTGCGCGGCGATCGCCTGGGGTTGGTGGACAACTGGCTCTGCCACGTGCAGGACGTGGCCCGTCGGCACGAGGCGCAGCTCGCGTCACTCGGGTCCGACGACGACCGGCACCGCCGGCTGTGCGAGCTGAACGTGATCGAGCAGGTGGCGAACGTGTGCCGGACGACCGTCGTCCGCGATGCGTGGGCCCGGGGGCAGTCGCTCGCCGTTCACGGCTGGATCTACGCGCTCGAGGACGGCCTGCTGCGCGATCTGGACGTGTGCGTGACGGCCGAGGACGAGGTGATCGCGTGTGCCGAAGCGGCGCGCGCCTCCGCCCGGGGACCGGGAGCGGACTAGCAGATCCGCGGGAGCTGCTCCCCGATCTGCATGGTGACCACGCGGTTGGCGCCGAGCCCGGTCTGGGCGATGAGCATGCCGTGGTGCTCGTCGGTCACGTGGCCGATGCGGCTCGCCTGAGCCCCAAGCGGGTGGGCGCGCATGGCGCCCAGCACGCGGTCGGCATCCCCCGGATCGACGATCGCCAGGAGCTTCCCCTCGTTGGCCACGAAGAAGGGGTCGAGCCCCAGCAGCTCGCACGCCGAGCGGACCTCGGGCCGGACCGGCACGTCGTCCTCCACGATCACGATGCCGACGTCGGCCTGTGCCGCGATCTCGTTCAGCGACGACGCGAGGCCGCCGCGGGTCGGATCGCGCAGGACGTGGACGCCGTCGGGCGACGCCGCGAGCATTGCCTCGACCAGCCCGTTGAGTGCGGCGCAGTCGCTGGCGATCGGGGTCTCGAACTCGAGGCCCTCGCGGACGCTCATGATCGCCATGCCGTGGTCGCCGAGCGTGCCCGAACACAGCACGACGTCACCCGGCCGGGCGCGCTCGGGCGCGATGCGACGCCCCTCGGGCACCATCCCGATGCCGGCCGTGTTGACGTAGACGCCGTCGCCGTGCCCGCGCTCGACCACCTTGGTGTCACCGGTGACGACCACGACGCCGGCGGCGGCCGCGGCGACGGCCATGTCCTGCGCGACGCGGGCCAGCGACTCCATCGGAAACCCCTCTTCGAGGATGAAGCCGGCACTGAGGTACAGGGGCTGTGCGCCGCTCATCGCGAGGTCGTTCACCGTACCGTTCACCGCGAGCGTGCCGATGCTTCCGCCGGGGAAGAAATGCGGGCGCACGACGAAGGAATCGGTCGAATACGCAACGCGGGCGCCCGGGAGCTGCAGCACGGCGGAATCGGTGAGCGCGTCGAGCGTCTGGTTGGCGAAGGCCGGCCGGAAGATGTGCTCGATGAGGTCGGCCGAGAGCGTTCCACCGCCCCCGTGCCCGAGCACGATGGCCGGGTAATCGCGGAGCGGGACCGGGCAGGTCCAGGTGAACGCGTCAGGGGCCGTGGCGGTCATGTGCGCGCCTTCTCCAGGGTGATCAACCGCCCGTAGTTGTAGTACGCGGCACAGGCGCCCTCGCTCGAGACCATGGTCGCGCCCAGCGGGGTGCGGGGTGTGCATTCGCGCCCGAAGGCGGGACACTCGCTCGGCTTGAGGGCGCCCCGCAGCACCTCGCCGCTGTGACACAGTGGCGACTCCACGGTCTTGATGTCGCCAACGTCGAACCGCTGCTCGGCGTCGTAGTCGCCGTACTCGTTGGCCAGCCGCCAGCCGCTCTCGGGAATCACCCCGATGCCGCGCCAGGCGCGGTCGGTGGTGGTGAAGACCCGCTCGAGCAGGGCCTGGGCAGGGCGGTTGCCATCGAAGGTCACCACGCGCTCGTAGGCGTTCTCGACCCGCGCCTCGCCGGCTTCCAGCTGGCGGACGGTGCGCCGGATGCCCTCCAGTATGTCGAGGGGTTCGAACCCGGTGACGACGATCGGCACGTGGTACTGCGACGCCAGCGTCGGGTACTGCCAGAAGCCCATGACGCTGCACACGTGGCCGGCCGCCAGGAACGCCTGCACGCGGTTCGTGGGCGACGTCATGATGGCGGCGATCGCCGGCGGCACGAGCACGTGCGAGACCAGCATCGAGAAGTTCTTGAGGCTCTCCTGCTTCGCGACGTGTACGGCCATCGCGTTGGCCGGCGCCGTGGTCTCGAACCCGATGCCGAAGAAGACGACCTGGCGCGACGGATTGGCCCGCGCGATCTGCACCGCATCGAGCGGCGAGTACACGATGCGCACGTCCCCGCCGTCACTCTTCACGCCGAACAGGTCGCGCTCGGACCCGGGCACGCGCAGCATGTCGCCGAACGAGCAGAAGATCACCTCAGGACGCGCGGCAATCGCCAGGGCCTTGTCGATCACTTCGAGCGGCGTGACGCACACCGGACATCCGGGGCCGTGAATCAGCTCGATCTCCTCCGGCAGGATCTGGTCGATGCCGTTGCGGAGGATGCTGTGTGTCTGCCCGCCGCACACTTCCATGATCGCCCAATGCCGTGTGGTGATCTGGCGGATCTCGTCCGCCAGGCGGCGGGCGATCGCGCCGTCTCGGAACTCGGTCAGGTACTTCACGGAATCACGGGGCAGGAATCCGGGGGCGGATAGGCCTCGGGCGGGGCCTCCCCGAGTTCCTGCTCGAGGACACCCATCTCGCGGAAGTGGCGGAGCGTCTCCTGCGCCGACTCCTCGTCGATGACGCTGAGGGCGAACCCCACGTGGACGATCACGTAGTCGCCCACGCCCGCCTCCGGCACGTAGGCGAGGCAGGCCTGCTTCTGGATGCCGCCGAAGTCGAGTTGCGCCATGCGAATACCGCCGACGTCCTGCGTGATGGCGACGATGCGTCCGGGAACGGCGAGGCACATGGGACCAGGGGGATGAAGAAAACGACCCGACGCCCGGACCGCGGCCGGCGTCGGGTCTCCGGGCCCGATCCGCCGGCGCAGCGGCCGGGGGTATACGAACGCAGCATTGGCGGACCGTCCTGGCTGCGCAAGCGGGGATACGCCCTACCCGAAGCCGGAAGATCCCTGACGTCGGGCAAGGCCGTTTGCGGAACACGGCACTCCGGCCGGGTGGCGTCCCGTCCCAGGGCCGCCGGCGGAACGGAGCGCCGCCCGGATTCGACCGGCGCAGCGTGGCGTTGGCCGGCGTGTCATGGCATCATCAGGTTGAACCCGTGCCCCGGGAGACGACTCCGTTTGGCCACGATCCCCGCTACTCCCCAGCCCGACCGCCGATCCCCGGTGCGAATCCGCGTCCGCGTGCGCGGCACCGTGCAGGGGGTCGGCTTCCGGCCGTTCGTCTACGGGCTCGCACGCCGGTATGCCCTTGCGGGCTTCGTCGGCAACGACGGTGAGGGGGTTTTCCTCGAAGCGGAAGGAGCGGCACGCGACGTGGACGCGTTCGCGGCAGCACTGCGCAGCGAGGCGCCAGTGCTCGCCCGCGTCGAATCGATCGAGATCGAGCAGGCGGTTCCGTGCGGCGACGCCGGGTTCGCGATCGTCGCCAGCGGAGAGGCCGGCGACCGCATCACGACGGTGTCACCCGACGTCGCGATGTGCGAGGCCTGCCGGCGCGAGTTGCACGATCCCGTGGACCGGCGCTACCGGTATCCGTTCATCAACTGCACCGACTGCGGACCGCGGTTCACGATCGTGCGCGACCTGCCGTACGACCGCCCGAACACCACGATGTCCGCGTTCCGGATGTGCGACCCGTGCCGCCGCGAGTACGAGGACCCGGCCAGCCGCCGCTACCATGCCCAGCCCATCGCGTGTCCGGACTGCGGACCGCGCCTGTCGTGGCGGAACGTGGACGGCGGCGACGCGTGCGAGGGTGAGGCGGCGTTGAGCGCCGCCATCGCCTGCCTCGCGGTGGGAGGCGTCGTGGCCGTGAAGGGGATCGGCGGATTCCACCTGGCGTGCCGCGCCGAATCCCGCGACGCGATCCGCACGCTGCGCGAGCGCAAGCGGCGCGTGGAGAAGCCGTTCGCCGTGATGGCACCCGACCTCGAGACGGTACGGCAGTTCGCGATCGTCGATGCGGACGACGCCCGGGTGCTGACCAGCCGCGAGCGACCGATCGTGCTGCTGCAGCGGGCCGCGAATCCTCGCCTGCATCTCCCCGAAGAGATTGCGCCGGGGCACGACACGATCGGCGTCATGCTTCCCTACTCGCCGATGCACGAGCTGCTCGTGGCGGGGCAGGTGCTCGTGATGACCTCGGGCAACCTCAGCGAGGAGCCGATCGCGCACGACAACGACGAGGCACTGCGTCGGCTCTCGCCGCTGGTCGACGGCTTCCTGCTCCACGACCGGAAGATCTACGTGGCCACCGACGATTCCGTGGTCCGCCACGTGGACGGCACGGAGCTGCCGATCCGGCGCTCGCGCGGCTACGCGCCCTATCCGGTGCGGCTGCCCATCGACGTGCCCGACGTGCTGGCAGTCGGCGGCGAGCTGAAGGCGACCGCGTGCCTCACGCGGGACCGCTATGCGTTCCTGTCGCAGCACGTCGGCGACCTCGGGAACGTCGAAACCATGGACGCAATGGCCCGGGCGTGCGCGCACCTCGAGCACGTGTTCCGCGTGAAGCCGCGGCGCATCGCGTGCGACCTGCATCCTGGATACCTGTCCACGCAGTGGGCGGAGCGGCTCGCCGCCGAGCGCGGGCTGCCGCTCACGCGCGTGCAGCACCATCACGCGCACCTCGTGGCGCTCATGGCCGAGCACGGCGTGGTGGACGAGCCGTTGCTGGCGTTCGTGTTCGACGGCACCGGGTACGGCACCGACGGGACGATCTGGGGCGGGGAGGTGCTGCTCGGCGGACCTGCGGGCTTCGAGCGTGTGGCGCATCTGGCCACCACGCCGCTCCCCGGCGGTGACAGCGCCATCCGGCGGCCGTCCCGCGTCGCCCTCGCGCAGCTCCGCGCGGCCGGTGAGGCCTGGGACGACGCCATTCCCGCCGTGCGCGACCACTCGCCGTCGGAGCGGACGGTGCTGGCGCGGCAGTTGGAGCGCGACCTCAACTGCGTACCGACATCGTCCATGGGGCGGCTGCTCGATGCCGTCGCGTCGATCGCCGGCATCCGGCACCGCATCACGTATGAGGGACAGGCGGCGATCGAGCTGGAAGCGCGGGCCGCCCACGCCACACTCGGCGATCACGATTACGCGTTCGCGCTCACCCAGGCGGACGACGGCGCGTTCGTGTTCGACGGCGCGCCGGTGATCGCCGCCGCGGCACGCGACGTCACGGCCGGAGTACCGGCGGCCGTGATCGCGGCCCGCGCGCACGATGCGGTTTCGGCGCTCGTCGCGACGGTTGCGGAGCGTCTGCGCGACCGGATTCCGGGGGCTCGCGTGGGGTTGACCGGCGGCGTGTTCCAGAACGTCCTGCTCCTTCGGGGCGCGGCGTCGCGGTTGGTCGCCGCCGGGTTCGTGCCGCTCGTGCACCATCTCGTGCCACCCAACGACGGCGGCATCGCACTCGGCCAGGCGCTGGTCGCTGCGTGGGAGGAGGCCCACCCATGAATCGCCCGTACGCGGCGCTCCTGCGCGGCATCAACGTCGGCGGGAGCAGGAAGGTGGTGATGGCCGATCTCCGAGCCATGCTCGGGGACCTCGGCTTCGAGGAGCCGCAGTCGGTGCTGCAGACCGGCAACCTCGTTTTCAGCGCCCCACGTCCCACGACGGTCACGAGGCTGGAGCGGCTGCTCGAAGCGGAGGCCGCGCGCCGGTTGGGACTCGAGACGGACTTCCACGTTCGCGACCCTGGGGAATGGAAGCGCGTGGTCGCGGAGAATCCCTTCCGTACCGAGGCGGCGCGCGATCCCGCGCATCTGGTGGTCGTGTTTCTCAAGGCCGCGGTGACCCCGGCCCGGGTGCAGGCCCTCCGCACTGCCATCCGTGGCCGTGAGCGCGTGGAGGCGGCGGGGCGCCACGCGTACGTCGTATACCCCGACGGCATCGGGACGTCGAAGCTCACGGCGGCGGTCATCGATCGGGCACTCGGCACCCACGGCACGGCCCGCAACTGGAACACCGTGGTCAAGGTGGGCGCCCTGCTGGGCGTTTGACGGTGGACCGCCTTTACGAGCTGCGGCCACCCGTCGATAGTTGATGGAGAGGCGTGATCAACGCTGGAGACCCCCATGACCAGCTTCAAAGACGTGATGTCGATCGTCAGCCTCGTGCTCGACAGCGTCGGCGCTGCCGTCATCACACTGGGCGCGATCTACGCCCTGGCGAAGGGCGCGCGGAAGCCTGCCGGCGAGGCGGCCGACCGCTACCGCACCCTGCGCGTCGACATCGGGCGCGCTATCCTGCTGGGGCTCGAATTTCTCATCGCCGGCGACATCATCCGGAGCGTCGTCGTCGACCCCGACTTCACGAACGTCGGTGTGCTGGCACTGATCGTGCTCGTGCGCACGTTCCTGAGCATGACGCTGCAACTCGAGGTCGAGGGCCGTTGGCCCTGGCAGAAGCGACCGGCGCGCGGCGTCTCGTCGGGCTGACGGAGTCTGCGCATGGCGGACCGTCGGCCGGAAGCGCGCACGAAGCGCTGGTCGCAACGCGTGACCGCGCACAGCAACGCACTCGACCTCGAGCCGGGCGTCTTCGCTCTCGACGATCCGCGCGAAATCGCGCGCTCGCTGGCCCGCTCGGCCGACGCGAGCCGCCGGCGCAAGACAACGCCATTCCGCTCGGCGATGTCGATGCTGAACTTCTACATCAACCGCGCCGGCCGGAACCTGAGCGCGGCGCAGCGGCGGCGACTGGAATCCGCGAAGGATGAACTGCGCGCGCTGTACGGGCGGCCGCGGCGATCACCCTGACGGTCACCGGAGGGAAGTGGCAGCGGGCCGTCCGAACCAGGTTGTCAGTGCCTCGGCGAGGCCGGCTCCGGTCGAGTCGCCCACCCAGGCCACGTATCCGTCGGGCCGGATCAGCACCGCGGCCGGCGCCGCCACCGGCCCCAGGACCGGGAGCTCCCACGCTCCGTCGTATCCGGCGTCGATCAATGAAACGCGATCGGCCCATGGCGTGATGTCGATGCTGCCGGGCCCGCCGAAGTTGAGCAGCACGGGCCGCGCGCCGTGCAGCAGGGTGAAAACCCGACGCCGACCGTCGACGATGACCAACTCAAGATCGGGCATCCGTCGTCCGAGCAGCGGGTGCCCCTCGCCCAGGTCATAATGGATGTCCAGCCCGGACATCATCGCGGCGATCCGTTTGCGGGGCTCGTCCATAGCGAGAAGCTCGGACGCGATTTCGCGCAAGGCGTTGGTACGGTCGTCCGTGCGGAGCAGCGCAACCTGCGCCATCGTGTTGCGCAGCACGGTCGCGGCGACCGGGTGTCGCTCGGCGTGGTACGTATCGAGCAGGCTCTCGGATGATGTACCCCTGACCACCTGCGCCAGCTTCCAACCCAGATTCACCGCATCCTGCACGCCGAGGTTGAGTCCCTGTCCGCCCACGGGGTAGTGCACGTGCGCGGCGTCGCCGGCCAGCAGCACCCGTCCCTTCCGGTAGGAAGCTGCCTGCCGCGCCATGTCGGTGAATCTCGAGATCCACCGCGGACTGTGAATCCCGAAATCGGTTCCGTAGACGGGGATCAGCGCCTCACTGAGATCTTGCAGCGTGGGGGCATCCGTGCGGCCGGGGCGCGGTTCCGTCACGAGAACCCGCACCTGCCCCCCGTCCTCCAACCTGCTCAGGGAAAAGAGGCCGAGCGCGTGGCGGCGCAGTCCCCATTCCGGCTCCGCGGCCAACTCGACCTCGGCGATCAGATTGCTGATCGTCGGCTCCCAACCTGGGAACTCGATCCCGGCGGCTTTCCGGATCAGACTGTGTCCTCCGTCGCACCCGACGAGATATTGTGCCCGCAGCGACGTGCCGTCGGACAGCTCGACGTCGACGCCGGTGTCATCCTGCGCGAAACCCGTCACCCCCCGTTCGCGATGGATCGGCACCGCGAGCTCGGCGACCCAGGCGGCGAGTATCCGCTCGATGTGCGTCTGCCAGAGCGCGAGCCCGTAATTGTGCCTCGTGGGAAAGTCGCTGATGTCCAGCCGGATCCACGCGAACCCCGCGACCTGGGCCACCGTTCCTTCCGCGAGGAACCGCTTGGCGATTCCGCGCTGATCGAGGACCTCGATGGTGCGCGCGTGCAGCCCACCCGCGCGCGAACCGACCACATTCTGGTCGGGGCGCGGCTCGACGATGACCACGTCGACACCCGCCAACGCCAGTTCGCCCGCCAGCATCATCCCCGTCGGACCGCCTCCGGCGATCACCACCGCATGCTCGGTCATCGGCACCCTTCCATATAGGTTGTGGCTCCGGCCGGCGAGTATGCCTCACGCCCCCCGTCTTGCCGCAAGCCCCCCTCGGCTCTATATCCTGAGAGTGGCAGGGAGGGGGACCCTGCCTTCGCCTGTCCGCTGTGAACGGACAAGCCCTTCGTGAACCGGCGGCGCGGCGCGCATCTGAAGACCACCCTTTCCGGACACGCCATGAACACCCGCCGTCAATTCCTCATCCAGGCGCCGATCGGACTGCTCGGCGTCCTCGCCGCCTGCCGCGGCGAGACCCCGGCCGCTGACACCACGAAGACCACCGGCGCCGCGCCGGCCGCCGGCACGCCGCCCGCGTTCAACACCGCGCCGCCGGTGGGCCCCGAGGTCACGCCCGCCACCTTCGCCGAAGCCGAGAAGCTGGTGCAGGTAACGATGACGGACCCGGAGCGCCAGATGGCGGCGAAGAGTTGGCGCACGTCGATGGCAGGGCTCACGGAGCGGCGCACGGGGCCGCGCAAGCTCGCCCTCGAGGAGACGCTGGCGCCGGCCACGGTATGGAATCCCATTCTCCCCGGCACGACGGTGGGCCCGAAGCGCAACCGCTTCGTGCGCAGTTCGGCCGGCGCCGGCCCGCTGCCGTCGAGCGACGAGGACATCGCCTACGCCCCGGTGACGCACCTGTCGCGGTGGATCCAGTCGCGAAAGCTGACGTCGGAGCGTCTCACCAGCATCTACCTGGACCGCATCAAGCGCCTGAACGCCAAGGTGAACTGCATCATCACGCTCACCGAGGATCACGCGCTGGCTCAGGCGAAGCAGGCCGACCGCGAGATCACCGCCGGCCACTACCGCGGGCCGCTGCACGGCATTCCCTGGGGCGCGAAGGACCTGCTCGACACCGCCGGCATCCCCACCACCTACGGCGCCGAGCCATTCAAGAATCGCGTACCGAAGGACGACGCGGCGGTCGTGCAGCGCCTGAACGACGCCGGCGCGGTGCTGGTCGCCAAGCTGAGCATGGGCGCCCTCGCGCTGAACGACATCTGGTTCGGCGGGCAGACGATGAATCCGTGGCTGCTCCAGGAGGGGTCGTCGGGGTCCAGCGCCGGTCCGGGTGCCGCCACCGCTGCTGCCTTCGTGGCCTTCGGGGTCGGCAGCGAAACGCAGGGGAGCATCATCGGCCCGAGCATGCGCTGCGGCGTCACCGGGCTCCGTCCCACCTACGGGCGCGTGGCACGCAGCGGCGCGATGACCCTCTGCTGGACGCTGGACAAGCTCGGCCCGATGGCGCGGAGTGTCGAGGACACGATGCTCGTGCTGCACGCGATCACCGGCCCCGATGCCGGCGACGTGGCCAGCCTGCCGAGCCGCCTGGACTTCGACGCGAGCGCCGGCGTGAAGGGGCTGCGCGTCGGCTACTTCCCCAAGTGGATGGACGAGAGCCCGGCCACCGACGTCGACCGGGCGGCGGTGGTCATGCTCCGGAAGCTCGGCCTGACGCTCGTCCCGGTGTCGATCCCCGATTGGCCGTACGACGATCTCAACGTGATGCTGTTCGCCGAGGCGGCCGCCGCATTCGAGAAGATCACGCTGGACGGCGAGGTCGACCACATGCGGATGCAGGTGCCGGATGCCTGGCCGAACACGTTCCGCGAATCGCGGTTCCTCTCGGCGGTGGACTTCGTGCAGGGCGACCGGATGCGCCGCAAGGTGGCCGACACGATGGCCGGCGTGATGTCGCAGGTGGACCTGCTGCTCGTGCCGTCGCTGCGCGACGAGATGCTGGTGATCTCGAACAACACGGGGCACCCGTCGCTGACCCTGCGCACCGGGTTCGTGGAGGTGTCGGAGGCGCGCAGCGACTGGGCGCCCGATCCCGCGCACCCGCTGCCGAAGTTCAATCCGCCGCGCCGGGTGCCCTACGGCGTGACGCTCATCGGGCAGTTGTTCGAGGAGGGCACGTTGGCCCGTGTGGGCATGGCCATGGAGCGCGCGGCGAACGTGATGGGGGAGCGGCCGTCGGGGTTTTAGTCGTTCCGACGGCGGTGACCCCCTACCGCTCGATCGCCTCTTCGATGCCGACGTCCACGTACTGCCCGCCACGCGTCTGGTGCACGTGCACGGCCAGCGTGTTGACGCCCGTGCGCAGCGCCGCGACGGCCGCAGAGTCGAGCGGCAGGTCGGCGTAGCCCCTCGTGTAACCGGGCAGCGTCGCCACGAGGGTGCCGTTCAGGTAGACGTCGGCATCTTCGTCGTGCGCGATGTGCCAGTAGGGATGCACGAGCGGCAGATGCGTCAGCGTGAAGGTGCGGCGCAGCCAGATGTCGGACGTGTTCCATACCGTGCGTACCACCGAGCCGGGGGTGCGCTTCGTGCCGAAGCCGGCTTCGCCGCTCGCCCATGCGCCGTCATCGAAGCCGGGCCGCATCCAGTCGGCCCCCGGCTGCGCGGTCGTGTACCGCCAGGTGTGCGGTGACGTCCGCGACGTCGGCACGACGGGGCGGATCTCCGGCATCGGCCCGTACAGCCGTGCCGCCTCGGCCGACGCGGCGGGGATCGACTGCTTCACGATGGCGCGGTCGTAGGTCATCAGGCCGTTGACCTCGACCTCGACGTCGGTGGTCTGGGTGTACACGGCGGCCGCGAGGCCCCGCGCTTCGAGCAGCCGCAGCCGGTCGAGGAGCCCGGCGTAGGCAGCGCGCAGCGCGAAGGTGTCGGGGAATGTGCGGTATCCCCAATTGTCCTTCGGCAGCCAGGTGTGTCCCTCGAGCGGCAGGCCGAGTCCGCCGAACTCACCGAGCACCGCGGCGCGGACCTTTTCGGGCTTCGGCATCGCCGGGCCCGGGTAGTCGTGGATGTCCACGACATCGCCGACGCCCTTGTCGGTCCACCCGGTCGCGTTGTCCACCAGGCGCGTGGGATCGTAGTGCTTGATCCAGGCGACGATCTGCCTGGTGTCGAACTGCCCCCACCCCTCGTTGAACGGAATCCACATGACGATCGAGGGATGGTCGCGCAGGGACGCCACCATGCGGTGCAACTCCTTCTGGAACTCCGCCTGCGCCGCCGGGGTCTTGTTCTCGCCGCTCGGCATGTCCTGCCACACCAGCATCCCCACGCTGTCGGCCAGGTGGTACCAGCGTGCCGGCTCCACCTTCACGTGCTTGCGAATCATGTTGAAGCCGAGCCGCTTCATCGTGACGATGTCGTGGAGCATGGCGGCTTCGGTGGGCGGTGTGTACAGCCCGTCGGGCCACCACCCCTGATCCAGGGGGCCGAACTCGAACAGCGGATGGTTGTTCAGGAAGAGCCGGCGGTACCCGTCCGGTGCCGTGCCGACGGAGATCTTCCGCATGCCGAAGTAGCTGTCCACGCTGTCACCGCCGGCGAGCGTGATGCGGAGTCCGTACAGGAAGGGACTCGACGGCGACCAGAGCCGGACGTTCGGGATGTGCAGCACGAGCGGCCGGCCGGTCCTGCCGCTGCCGGCGACCACGCGCGTCCCACCGGCGAGGACCGTCGCGTGGAACGGCGTGCCGGCGTGCCCGTTCGCGATCGCGTGGAGGGTGACCGTGCCGGCATCGATGTCGGGAGTGGCGAGCAGCGTGTCGAGGTGCGCCGCGCGCACGGGCTCCAGCCACACCGTCTGCCAGATGCCGGTGACGGCGCTGTACCAGATCGAGTGCGGGTGCAGCACTTGCTTGCCGCGCGGCTGCTGTCCGCGGTCAGTCGGATCCCAGACACCGACCGTGATCTCCTGCTTCCCGTTCGCGGCGAGGTCGGAGGTGATGTCGAAGGTGAAGGGGTCGTACCCGCCGCGGTGCTCGCCCACACGATGGCCGTTCACCCATACGGTGGCGTCCCAGTCCACGGCGCCGAAGTGCAGGAGCAGCCGGCCGCCCTGCGGCACGGCGGGCGCTGTGAAGGTGCGGTGGTACCAGAGGCGCTGCGAGTCGGTCACCGCGCGCTCGACGCCGGACAGTTGCGACTGCACGGCGAAGGGGACGAGGATGTGGCCGTCCCAGTGCGACGGGCGCCCGGCGGCGCTGTCGGTGATCGCGTAGTCCCACTCGCCGTTGAGATTCGTCCAGGCCCGCCGCACGAGCTGCGGCCGAGGATAGTCGGGCCACGCGTTCGTGGGCGTCACGTCGGCCGCCCACCGGGTGCGGATATGGGTCGTGGATTGCTGCGCCGCGGCGGGCGCGACGCACAGGACGCAGGCCGCGGCGATCAGCACGAACGCCCACACGGGCGGCAGGGCCGCAGGCCTTTCCGGACGCGGAACGCGTCGATCGAATGGTGTCAGCACCCCGAGAACTTGAGGCGCCGGCTCAGTTCCCGGAAGTGTAGACGAGGTGGATGGGGTATGACGGCTCGGACTGCCACCGGATGACCTGGAGCCGTGCGCCGGCGTACCAGGCGTCGTCGGGCGCCGCGGCATTCCCCGGGAATCTGCGAGCATCGGTCCGGAACGTCATGTCGTAGTCACGTCCCATCGCGCCGGGAAGCAGCAACCAGACGTTGCCTCCCGACGTCTGGTGGCGCGACAGCTGGATCGCCTCGTGGCGCGCTGTATTGACGAGGTCCGCATAGGCGTTGTTGTAGTCGCCGGGCTCCGGGACAGCGGCAAGGTCCTGCTGGCTGACCGCCAGCACGCGGAGCCGAACCGCTGCCGAATCCGGGCCGCGATCCACGGCGGTGATGCGCAGGCGCCCGCCGCCAGTTGTCGCTGTTGCACCGGGGTGCAGCGCAAGCGCGACTGCCGGAACGGCGCGGGCGGAGAGCACGCGGGCGTACAACTCGATGCTCGTTACGTTGCCCGCGGGCGGCACGTCGGCTCCGAGGATGAGGCTCGTGGGTCCGCCAGTTCGGCCATAGGGCCAGCTCATCCCGGCGAGCACTGCTGGCCGTGCTTCCTGTGCGACGATGACCTGATGTCTGGCCGTCAGGACCGTACCGCCATCGCGGAGGTGCATCACGATGGAATCGGCCAGAAGTAGCACCCTTACGTCGGCAGGCGCGCCCTCGACCGTCACCGCCACGACGGGCTCGCTCGACGCGAGCGACGGCGGCGCGGTCGAGACGAGGTGGAACTCGAGGCCGGAGGGCCTGGTCGCCGGCGGCACCGGCGGCCCGGACGTCGCGGAGTCCGTGAACGGCGAGACCATGGCCACCGATGCGAGCAGAACGGCGGGGATCCAGATCGTGCGGCGGAGATCCCGCCGACGGTACAGGTATGCGAGGAATGCCAGTCCCCCAACCGCCCCGACGGCGACGGCCAGGGCGGGGCCGCCGGCCGGCAGCCGCTCGAGGTCCACGTCGATCCCGGTTGCAAAGTGGAAGCCGACGCCGAGCAACGTCCACGCGATCGGAGCGACGATGACCAGAAGCAGGAACGCGCGCAGATCGGGCGTGATGGCCGCGGCGATCACCAGGGCGAGGAAGCACATGCCGTACGACCACAGGGCCCCGGCCACCGGATGCGCCGCGGCCGTCGCCGGCATTCCGAGGCCCGCGAGCGCGGCGAACGCGCCGATGGCGGGGAGGACGATGATCCCGACCGCCAGCAGCAGCTTGGCCGTGACCATGGCAGACGGCGAGAGCGGCAGCGTGTTCCAATAGCTCGCGACCTGCACCGGCGAATCGCCCTGCACGAGCCCGGCGATGGTCAGCACGCTGAGGAAGAGGAGCACGAGCACGAGGATATCGAGCGTGGACATCGCCGGCACGACCGGTCCGATCAGGGCGGTGGCGGTGACCACCGCTACGATGGCCCAGACGGCAACGTAGAGCCGGGCCTGGCGCACGTCTTTCGCCATCACGTGTCCAACCTGCGAGAGCCAGTTCATGTCGACACCTCCGTTCCATGCCCGTCGACCGCATCCCGGGCCAGCGCGATGAAGACCTCGCGCAGGGTGGGACGCCGCACATCGATGTGAGTCGCCCCGGGGAAACGGGGGGCGATGGCCGTGGGCCCGAGGGTCTCGCCGCCGGTCGTGACCAGGAAGCTCACACGGCCGCCGGAGCGCTCGACCGACATCCACTCCGGCGGGAGCGCGCTGCCGGACGGTACCTCGGCGACCCCGACGACCTCGACCCGCTTCATACGCGTGAGCAGCGATTCCATGGATTCCGAGAACACCATGCGGCCGTCCGACAGGAACCCTGCCCAGTCGGCGAGCATCTCCAACTCGCCGATGTCGTGCGAGGAGATGACGACCGTCCATCCTTCGGACCGGGCCGACTCGAGCAGCCCGCTCACCAGCTCGTCCTTCACGAGCACGTCCATGCCCGAGAACGGCTCGTCCATCAACAGCACCTTCGGCCGAGGCGCGAGTGCGCAACGCAGCGCGGCCTTCATTCGCTCGCCGCGCGAGAAGGTTCGGAGGGGCCGCGTCGCATCGAGGCGGAAGCGCGCGTCAAGATCGCGCGCGAGCGCCTGATCCCATCCGGGGTAGAGCGGCGCGAGGTAGGCGTCGAGTTGATCGAGGCGCATCCACAGCGGCAGCATCTGTCCTTCGGCGACATACCCGATCCGCGCCCGATCGCGGGCCGTGAGCGCATTCGTGTCGAGTCCCATGACGGTTGCGTGGCCGCTCTGCGGGCGGCGCAGCCCCATGAGCATCTGCATCAGCGTGGTCTTCCCGGCGCCGTTGGGGCCGACCAGCGCGTACAGGGCGCCCTCGGGCACGCTCAGGTCCAGGCCGCGCAGCGCATGCACGCGGCCGTAGTCATACCCCACGTTCCTGATCTCGATCATCGCCATGGAAGGCCTCCGCTGATCGTCATCAGACTGATCGTGTGCCCGTCATCGCTTGCCGTCCCCATCCTCGCCGAACAGCTCCGCCCACCGTGCCGAGAGCGCGTGGAGCAGATCGTCGCGTGCCACGCCGAGACGCTTCGCTTCCACGGCGAGCTGTTCCACCGGGTCGGCCAGCAGCGCCCGCCGCTCGGCGGCCGACGCGCGCCGGCCGGTGGCAACCACCGTGCCGATACCCGGTCGCACCTCGAGGAGCTTCTCGCGGACGAGCTCGGCGATGACCTTCTGGGCCGTGTTGGGATTGATCTTGAGCGCCTGGCTCAACTCGCGAACCGAGGGGAACGTAGAGCCCGGGGCCAGCTCCCCGGCGACGATCGCGCGGGTGGCCGCGTAGACGGTCTGCCGGTACGGGGACTCCCCGGGTTTAAGGGCGACGGCGAACGGGAGCATGGTGTACTATGCGACATAGTACACCTGGGTGTCAAGAACCGACCGGGGCTGCCCTCAGCCCCCTGCGATCGCGCCGATCACGAGATACGGTTCCTTCCCCTCGACGACCTCGGCGGGGAGGGGATCGTCGAGAGCGGCGAACGAGAGGTCCTCCTCGCACGCGTAGAAGCGGATGAACGGTCGGCGCTTCCGCGTTTCGTGATCCCGAATGGCCCCCCGCAGCATCGGGTACCGCGCCTCGACGGCGTCGAGCACCGTGCGCTGCGTGACCGGCGCCGGGACCTCGAACGCCAACTCGCCGGCGGTTGCGATCCCGGCCATGCGGTAGAGCGGGGCGGGGAGCACCACCCGGATCATGGCAGTGTCTGGACCTCCACCGAGAGCACCCGCGGGAGATCGCGCACGATCGCGTTCCAGCTGTCGCCGCCGTCGGCCGAGGCGTAGACCTGGCCGCCCGTCGTCCCGAAGTAGATGCCGCAGTCGTCCAGGGTGTCGACGGCCATCGCCTCGCGCAGCACGTTCACGTAGCAGTTCTCCTGCGGCAGCCCCTTCGTGAGCGGCTCCCACTCGTTGCCGCCCGTCCGGCTGCGGTACACGCGGAGCTTGCCCTCATACACGTAGTGCTCGCCGTCGCTCTTGATCGGGATTACGTACACGGTCTCCGGCTGGTGCGCGTGCACGTCGACCACGAAGCCGAAGTCGGTGGGCAGATTGCCGCTCACCTCGGTCCACGTGTCGCCCGCATTGTCCGTCCGCAGCACGTCCCAGTGCTTCTGCATGAACAGGGTGTCGGGCTTCGACGGGTGCAGGGCGATGCGGTGCACGCAGTGTCCCACCTCGGCGGTCGGCTCGGGGAGGAAGTTGGACACGAGTCCCTTGGTGATCGGCTTCCAGGTCTTGCCGCCGTCGTCGGTGCGGAAGGCACCGGCCGCCGAGATGGCCACGAACAGGCGCTCGGGGTTCTTGGGATCGATGAGAATGGTGTGGAGGCACATGCCGCCGGCGCCGGGCGCCCAGCGCGACCCGGTGTCGTGTCCCCGCAGCCCCGACAGCTCCAGCCAGCTCTTGCCGCCATCGGTCGACTTGAACATGGCGGCGTCCTCGACGCCGGCGAACACGGTCTCGGCCTCGGTGAGCGAGGGCTCGAAGTGCCAGACGCGCTTGAACTCCCACGGGTGCGCCGTGCCGTCGTACCACTGGTGGGTGCCTGGCACGCCGTCGTAGGCGAACTCGTTGCCCACGGCCTCCCACGTCTTGCCGCCGTCGTCGGAGCGCTGCACCTGCTGTCCGAACCATCCGCTCGACTGCGACGCGTACAGCCGGTCGGGATTCACGGGGGATCCCTTCACATGATAGATGTCGAAACCCGCGAACAGCGGTCCGTTCACGTTCCAGCGGCTGCGTTTCCCATCGGACGTCAGGATGAACGCACCCTTGTGCGTCCCCACGAGCACTCGTACCCCGCTCATCGGCTCCCCCTCGTCAGTGACAGGCCGACAGATATATCTGTTTCCGATCCGGTTGTCGATGCTCAGGTGAGCAACGGGACGGTCACGGGGACGGGAGGTCCTGGGAACGGGACGGGGGCGGGGGGCGGGGCCAACCCCCCCCCCCCCCCCCCCCCCGCAAAAAAACAAGACGCCCCCGGGGCCGGTTCGGTTACCCCCGGGGGCCGGGGGTTTTTTGGCGGGGGGGGGGGGGGGGGGGCGGTTGGCCCCGCCCCCCCCCCCCGTCCCGTTCCCAGGACCTCCCGTCCCCGTGACCGTCCCGTTGCTCACCTGAGCATCGACAACCGGATCGGAAACAGATATATCTGTCGGCCTGTCACTGACGAGGGGGAGCCGATGAGC
>JBJKRG010000279.1:0-2633 GCA_046704805.1 Gemmatimonadaceae bacterium | reverse complement strand
AAACGGTTATCCGACTGATCTAGTGCCCGAAGAGGGCCGCTGCCGTCATCACTGCCGCCACGACCTTGATCCACCCCCTCGGTCCGATCCGTCCAGAAAACCTTCTCGACTTGATTTCAACGGTTAGTGCGGCCGCGAAGTCGCCCGCCCGCTTCCACCGGTCCTCGCGCTCCTTGGCCAGGCACCGCTCCACCGCCGTCACGATCCGCTTCGGCACACCCGCCGCCGCCGAGGCGAGCGCCGGTGGCGCCTTCACCACGTGCTGTGCTGCCAGTGACGCGAAAGTGCTGCCGTGGAAGGGCAGGGTGCCCGCCAGCATCAGATACCCCAGCACGCCCAGCGAATACAGGTCGCTGCGACCGTCCAGATCCGCATCCCCCACTGCCTGCTCCGGCGACATGTAGTGCGGCGTGGCGAACGCATGGGCCCGCTCCCATTCGTCGGGGCTCGCGTCCCGCAGCCGGGCCACGCCGAAATCCGTCAGCCGCGCCCGTCCCGTGCGAGTCTCGATCAGCACGTTCTCCGCCTTCAGGTCGCGGTGCACCATCCCCTCGCTGTGCGCGTAGTCCAGCGCCTCGGCCAGGTCGTACAGGATCTGGGCCGCCTCGTGCCACGGCAGGCGCTCCTCGCTGTGCAGCCGTTCGGCGAGTGACCGGCCGTGTACGTACTGCATCACGATGTAGACCAGGTCGTCGGATTCGCCGAACGTGTACACGGGCACGATCCCCGGATGGCTCAGCCGAGCCGTCAGCCGCGCTTCGCGCCGGAACCGCTCGCGATGCTCTTCCGAGCGGACGAATTCGTGCCGGAGCACCTTGATCGCCACCGCGCGGTGCAGCGCGAGGTCGCGGGCCAGGAACACCACGCCCATTCCCCCGCGTCCGAGCTCCCGGACCACCTGGTACTGTCCACGGACGCGCGCTTCCAACTGACGCCGCTCCGTATCGGATTCGGCGTTCGTGTGCAGCTCGGGAAGAGCGGTCAGTTGGAAAGTCATCTGCGAACTCGGTTGCTTTCAGCATGAGACACCGCCGTGTCTCATTGGGTTTGCGTCGGTGGACGATGCAGTCCCTGTGCTGTTAATACGGAGCGCGCAGAGGTTTGGTTGCAGATGCACACACCGTCCGCCGCACGAGCTGCACGCGTGCGGCGGACGGTGCGGAAAGTGCACGCCGGCGTGCGGACTTCGCACGTGACGTGCCGCACGTCGGCGCGGATCAGCGCCGGTCGTGCTTCAGAAAATGTTCAGCGACGATCGCCGGCTGCTCGGCCACGCGCTTCTCCTTCGCATCCACCGCCAGGCGGATGAACTGTCCCATGCTCCACACCAGCGGCGTTGCACTGCCCGTCCCCTGACCGAAGACGAAACCGATCCGCGTCGGATTCGCCCGGTCCCATACCTGTTCGGGAATCATCCCCCCATCGTTCGCGAAGTGCAGCATCGCCTGCAGGTACGGCGTCGGACTCGCGCCCAGGGCGATCTCGTACTCGCCCCGCTCCCCGGCGAAGATCGGCCACAGGCGGCCGATGCCCGCGCCAAGCCACGGGCCACCGAAGTACGTCTCGCCATAGCCGTCGTGATTGTAGCGGTAGAAGTCCGGCCCGTTGGGCGTCTGCACGCGGATCGTCTGGTCGATGATCTTGAGCGAGTTCTCGATGATCGGGTCGTTGGCCGGCCGGATGCCCAGCCGGACCAGCTCGGTGAACCCCTGGTCCACCACGTCGCGCTCGTCGTGGATGCCCGACCCGTTCCGCGTGTCGAGTTGGTAGCCGTCGTTGGGGTCCGTATTGTTGTCGATGCGGATGTAGTACCCGCGATTCGCCAGCGCCCCGCCCAGATGCCCGGTCGTCGTCACCATCCATTGCTCGACGTGCGCGTTCCAGTCGTCCGCCGTGTTCAGATAGCGGCGGGCCGCCGCCGTGTCGCCGTTCTGCTTCGCGATCGCCGACGCGCACACCAGCCCCGCAATCTCGGCGGCTATGGTGGAAGGTGAATAGCCGGGAACCTCCTCCCACCGCTCCTGCTGCGTGGCCGGTCCGTGCGCGAGCACGAACTCCGCCTCCGGCCGGATGTGCTTCTCCCATGTCGTGCGGTCGGTGAGGCCGAGCTGCCACGCCAGGATCATCGGGTACGACTGCTCGTCCATCTGGATCCCGGTCCAGTACGGCTTGCCGTCCAGCCAGCTGTTCTGCGGGAACCGCCCGTCGGGCTCCTGCTGGACGTCGAACAGGTAGCGCACCGCGCGGCGCGCCGTCGTCGTGTCACCGGCCACCATCAGCGACGTGGCTGCCTCGTACAGATCGCGCGCCCAGACGAGATGGTAGCCGCCCACGGTCGGCTTGGCGGCCGACACGGCGTATCCCCACGGAATGCTCATCGACGCGATGATCGCTCCGCGGTACGTCTTGTCCTCGTTGGCCCGCACGACCATCGCCGCGAGCTGGAACTCCTTCTCGTATTCCGGACCCACGGTGGTGAGTCGCTTCAGATAGCCGTGCCACCCGCTCGCGTACGCCGTGCGCACGGCGGCGAACCCGGTGGCCAGGCTCGTGCGGGCCGCGGCCGCGGCCGCCCGGGGGGTCGCCCCGAACCCCCCCGCCCGCGGGACGTGTGCCGCATGGCCGATGCGCGC
>JBJKRG010000278.1:0-18513 GCA_046704805.1 Gemmatimonadaceae bacterium | reverse complement strand
CCCTCGCCGCCGGCTCCGGAGCCGTCCCCGGCGCCCCCGGCCGTGCGCCCGCCCACGCCCCCGGTTCCGGCGCGCCCCTCCGACGGCCGGCGCGAAACCCACGAGAAGATGTCCACGCGGCGGCGGCGGATCGCCGAGAATCTGCTCCAATCGCAGCAGGCGACGGCGCATCTCACCACCTTCAACGAGATCGACATGCGCGCCGTCACGACGCTCCGCGCGCGGATCCGCGACCGGGTGGAGCGTGAGCACGGCGTGAAGCTCTCGTTCATGCCGTTCTTCGTGAAGGCCGCGTGCCAGGCGCTGAAGGCATTCCCGACCGTCAACGCGCAGATCGAAGGCGACGAGATCGTCTACAAGCACTACGTCAACATGGGCATCGCGGTGGCATCCGAGGCCGGGCTCGTCGTCCCGAATCTCAAGGACGCGGACGGCATGGGGCTCGTCGAGATCGGACGCGGGATCAACGCCCTCGCCGACCGGGCCCGCGCCGCCAAGTTGACGATGGACGACCTCACCGGTGGCACGTTCACGATCACCAACGGCGGTGTGTTCGGATCGCTCCTCTCGACACCCATTCTCAACTATCCGCAGGTCGGGATCCTCGGGCTCCACAAGATCGAGGACCGCCCGGTGGCCGTGGACGGGCAGGTCGTGATCCGTCCGATGATGTACGTGGCGCTCTCGTACGATCACCGCCTCGTGGACGGCGAGCAGGCGGTGCTGTTCCTCGTGCGCGTCAAGGAGCTCATCGAGGAACCCGGCGCGATGCTCATCGAATAGCCACCGGCCGGCAGGCGCGACCGGCGGGTTCGGGGGGCGAAACGAAGCGGGGCCGCATGCGCGGCCCCGTTGATCGTTCCGGTCCCGGATGCGCCTAGAACAGGTGCTCGAACAGCGGAATGTTCAGCGACAGCGCGGCGCCGTACGTCGGCTTGTCGTACGTGCTCGACGTGGGGAACGTGACCATCGGGGAGAGCGTCCACCGCTTGGCGAACACGAATCCGATCGTCGCGTCGAGCACCCCGAAGCTCTGCGAGGTCGTCGGGTTCGGCGCGTTCGCCTGCACGATCTTCGCCTTGTAGCTGCGCGAGACGAAGGCGACGCCGATCGCCGGAATCACCTGGAGCTGGTCGGACGACGATGCGACCCAGCCGACGGAGCCGCCGACGTGTACTTCCAGCGAGTTCTGGGGGTTGTTGGAGTAGGGATCGGCAATGGCGCCGACGAGCGAGCCGCTCTGCGTGTACACGCCCACCATCGGACAGACTTCCACTTTCGGCGCGCTGTTGACCGTCCACTCGTACCCGAGGGAGCCACCGCCGAAATTCGACGACTGGTCGGAGTTGCTGACCTTGGCGTGCGCGAAGGCACCCGACACGAACCACCCCTTATAGGCGCCGAGCGCCAGGCCGGCGCCGTACGCGTCCGACTGGCTGCTGAACATCGCGCTGCCGCTCGCCCGCGCTGAGCCCACCGAGAAAGACGGCGTGCCGACGCAGACCTGCGCGTTGGCCATCGACGCCAGTCCCGTGACCGCCAATCCGACAAGCGCACACCGAAAAACTCGTGACATATCGTGACTCCGGTAAAGTAGGTTAGGATTCACACACCGTCCGCAACCATCAGCAATGACCGACCCGGCTTCCAACCGCACCGATGTCGCCGTCATCGGCGGCGGCCCAGGCGGCTACGTCGCCGCCCTGCGTGCCGCCCAACTGGGCCTCTCCACCGTCTGCGTCGAAATGGACCGGACGCTCGGCGGCACCTGCGTGAATGTCGGCTGCATCCCGTCCAAAGCCCTGCTCACATCCAGCGAGCACTTCGAGTTCGCCCGCACCCACGCGGCCGACCATGGCCTCGTGCTCGGTGACGTGGCACTCGATCTCGCCCGGATGCTGAAGCGCAAGGACGACGTCGTTGCACAAAATACTAAGGGAATCGAGTTCCTGTTTCGGAAGAACAAGGTCTCCTGGGCTAAAGGACGCGGGACCCTCAAGCCGGGCAACGTCTTACGGGTGGCCGGCGCCGACGGGGCCGTGACCGACTGGCATGCCGCCCATGTGATCGTCGCCACAGGTTCGGCCCCCGTCGAGCTCCCATTCCTCCCGTTCGACGAACGCCGCATCCTCTCCAACGTCGGGGCCCTCAGCCTGTCCGAGGTGCCGCGGCATCTCATCGTGATCGGCGGGGGGGTCATCGGGCTCGAACTCGGCTCGGTCTGGCGGCGGCTGGGGTCCAAGGTCACGGTCATCGAGCTACTCCCGACCATCCTGCCGGGCATGGACGACGATGTCATCAAGGAAGCTGATCGTACCTTCCGTAAGCAGGGGCTCGAGCTACGCCCTGGTACCAAGGTAGTCTCTGGACGCCGCGAGGGCGATAACATCTTCGTCGAGATCGAGAAGGACGGCGCCCGGGAGACACTCCAGGGCGACTACGTCCTCGTCGCGGTGGGGCGCCGCCCCGCGCTCACCGGCATCGACGCCCCCGCCCTGGGTCTCGCCCTGCGGCCCCATGGGGAGATCGCCGTCGACGACCGCATGCGTACGAACCGGCCCGGGGTATACGCCGTCGGCGACTGCGTCGGTGGCAAGCTCCTTGCCCACAAGGCCGAGGAGGAGGGCATCGTGGCCGCCGAGGTCATCGCCGGGCGCCCGGCCCGTATGCGCTACACGTCCATTCCCTCCGTCGTGTACACCTGGCCCGAGATCGCAGCCGTGGGCCTCACCGAGCGCGAGGTGAAGGCGTCGGGACGCGACTACCGCACCGGACGGTTCCCCTATTCGGCCAACGGCAGGGCCCGGACGATGGGCGAGGCGTCGGGGTTCGTGAAGTTCGTGGCGGATGCGCGGACCGACGAGCTGCTCGGCTGCCACATCATCGGCCCCAACGCGTCCGAACTCATCGCCGAAGTGGTGCTGGGCTTCGAGTACCGGGCGTCGAGCGAGGACATCGGGATGATCGTCCACGCACATCCCACGCTGTCCGAGGCCACCAAGGAGGCGGCGCTCGCCACCCTGGGGCGGGCCCTGCACATCTGACACCATGGCCCCCGGCGCACGGGCACTCATCGAGTCGGCCCTCGATGGAACGCCGTACCTGGCACGTGCTCTCGAGCTCGTGAGCGCGGCGGAGCGCCGCGAATCGGACGAATGCTGCGCCGTATGGTCGGAGCACGCACGCGCAGTGAGTGCGGTGGCCCTGGTCGGGCTCGTGGCAGGCGCCAACGGTGCCGGCCGCGTGCATCTGCTCATCGGCGACGACCCGCACCTGGTGCGGCGCGCCTGCGACGTGCTGCGGGCCATGGGCGCCCGGTTCGCCATCGCCGAGTGGCCAGACGACGCCACGTTCGCCGGTGCATTCCGCCAACTCCGGGAAGCGGGGTTCAGAGAGGAGGCGAGGATCCCCGACTACTACCGGCCGGGGGTCGATCAGGTCTTTCTGCGGCGCCAGCTGTAGGGATTCGCGGACGGCCGCCGGGCCGCGCACGACCCGCTACGTGGCCGACCTGCGGAGCGCGCGCCGGAGCAGTGCGATCTGCCCGGCGTGGTACAGCGTGTGCTGCACGGCTCCGTGCAGCATGACGTACACGGAATAGGACTGGCCCCGGACCTGCAGATCCAACGTGGCATCGGGACTCCCGGCCACGGCCTCGGCCAAGGCTTCGTGCGCCGCCATCACCGTCTTGCGCGCTGCGGCCCACGCCTCCGGCGACGGGGTCGGGACGGCCGGGAAGTTGTCGGCGTCGGGCGGTACGGCGGCCTCTCCCCCCAGGCGCCGGCGAACCACGACGGTCCACGTCGTGAGATGCCCGACCAGCTCCCAGATGCTGTGGGCGCCGGCGATCGGATGTGCCGCCGCGTCGTCTGCCGAGACGCCCTCGAGCACCGCGGCGAGCGCCGGCCCATGCCAGGCGTCTCCGACGGCGGCCCGGCGGATCTGGTCGGCGATACGGGTGGTCTCGGACATGGCGGCTGTACGGTAACCGACAGAAACGAAACAGGCGACCAGGATCGCGAAGGAGCCGGGTCGCCTGAGTCGGACGCGGAACCGAGGTTCAGCGCACGAGCAGCGCGGTGACGATGGAAGCCGCTGCGATGAGGGCTGCGCCGATCAGCAGCGCCGTGGTCGGCGTGACCACGAATTCGCGGCGGTACCACGGAGTGATCGTGGCCGCCGGTGCGTGCGTCGGCAACGCGGCCATGATCTGCGCCTCCACGTGCTGCGGGGTGCGCAGCCGGCGGACCCGCGCCATCTCGGCGTCCAGGCCTCGCCAGAATTCTACGTCCTGCGGTGATTGACTCTTGCGCACGGCAGCCTCCGGCAGCTCCCCATCCAACCAAGCATGTACGGGTGCGGCGAGGGGACGATCCGCCGGCTGACCCAACGGGACTTCACGATCCACCAATGGGCGGGCCGGTGCGTCCTCCGTCGAACGCCTGGGCTGATCTCGCCCGACACCGCTTTCTGAATTCAGGTCGTCGTACATGATCAGGCGTATTTCTCCTCGAGTAGTGCCTGCAGCGCCTCCCGCGCCCGATGGACGCGCATTTTCAGCGCTCCGACCGTGGTCCCCAGCAGATCCGCCATCTCCTCGTACGAACGTCCCTCCACGTGCTTCATAATGAACGCTTCCCGCAACGAAGCCGGCAGCGACGTCAGCGCCCGATCCAGATCCGAGCGCAACTCCGTCCGGTCCAACTCTTCTTCCGGGGTCGCGTGCTGCGAGGGCTGGTCATCCTCCTCGTAGCTCAGGTGCGACCGTCGAATGTTCTTCAGCCAGTCCTTACAACCGTTCGCAACGATCCTGAACACCCATGCGTCGAACCGGCCCCGAACCTCCGACAGGTGCTGATAGGCCTTGATGAAGGACAACTGGAGGATGTCTTCCGCGACATCCGGACTGCCCGTCATACACAACGCATGTCGATACAGGGGATCGCTGTACCGGGTGATCAGCAGCCGGAATGCGTCGCGATGGCCCGCGAGCACCTGCTGGATGATCCGTTGATCAGAGCCCTCCTGATCAACCACTGAGGCGATGGGTTCCGTCGTCTTCACGACGATAGAGTAATGCAGTTTCCCCTGTTCGGACAGGGAGCGACACACGCCCCGCCTGCAACCGCGCGTGTCACGCCAGGAAGACGATATGCCGGATGACGAGGTAACGGTGCCGCGCGCCGGCGGGCGCCGCGCGGCCACTCCGACTGATGCCGGCCCCCGCGCCGGCCGGGACCGAGGGCGTCGGGACGCGGGACCGCGCCGACACGACCCCGGCGTGCGCCGATGTTCCTCGAGCGACGCGACGAAGGCGGCGGCTCCTGAAGCCCCGGCAGCCGACGAACCACGATCGGTACGCGCCTCGGGCCGCTCCCCGCCCGTGCGTGCCACCCACCCTCCGAGCCCGACGGCCCGCGAAGGAGTAGTCTCGGAACCACCGCCCCATCGGACGGTCGATACCGATGCCGGTACTTGGTGGTTTTTCATCTACTGTCCATATACTGTCGCAATAGAACTGCTTGTGTGGCTTCACTTTATCGCATAATTCCGCCACTTACGAGTGGTTCACGAGAGGCTGATTTCGCCCCGGCCTCCTTGCATAGCTGTTGAAAAATCATATACTTGCCGCCAATTCAGCCCGTTTGTTGAGGAGGCTCGGAACCCGAGCCTCCGTTCGCTATCAAACATGACGGGGCCCGGGTTCCCCCTCTTCCGACGAGTGGACGCGACTGATGCCGGATTCTCCGTACACCGGTCCTGCCAAACCCCCGAACGATCATCTGCCCGCTGCGCTCGGAGCGCCCAGGCGCGGTCCCGGACATCGTGCCGATGCACGGGACACGGTGGCCGAGCTCGCCGAGAAGGCGCAGCTGATCAGCCTCGAAGCAGGCAGTAAGGTTGCGGCGGCGATGAAGGACGTGATCAGCGCTGCCGTGGGCATTGCCGGCTTTGCGATGGAGAGTGCCCGCGATCTGACGACGTACATGGTGCGCCGCGGCCAGATGACGCAGGACGAGGCCGATAAACTCCTGCGCGAAGCAGAAGCGGCACATTCGAAGCGGCCGGCGTCGGAGCGGAGTCGTCCGACGGCCACCAAGGTGGCGGCCGAGAAGGCCGCGCTCGCGAAGGCGCAGGCAGCACGCGCCGCCGAGATCGCCGCGGCTGCGTTCGCCAAGCTCCACCCGCCTCGGCCCCCGAAACCGCCCTCGAAGGTCTTCATGCCGAAGCCCGTGAAGGGCGCGAAGGCAGCCGCCAAGACGCCGGCGAAGAAGGCGGGTGCCAAGAAGCCGGCGAAACGGGCGGCCGGAAAGAAGCCGGCGAATAAGCCCGCTGGGAAGAAGCCGGTCCGAAAGGCAGCAGCCAGGAAGGCGGCCGCGAAGCGGCCCGCGAAGAAGCCCGCCCGGAAGACGGGCGTGAAGAAGCCTGCCCGGAAGCCCGCGTCCCGGAAACCCGCGAAACGAACGACCGGAAAGAAGAAGCGCTAGCTCGAGAGGTTCACGATGTTTCGGCCGCGACATCTGGTGCTGACGCTCATCGCCGTCGTGGCGGCGTGGTTCGCGCTGCGTAACCTGGCCGCGCGCCCTGCGCCCGCGGAGAACCCGGCCCAGATCCGACACGACGTGCTGGACCTGCTCGACCGGGGGGCGACCGCGTGGGACGCCGGCAACCTCGACGGCTTTCTCGCCACGTATCTCCCCGACTCGGAAACCACCTTCGTCACGAAGACCCGGGTCCTCCACGGGATCGACGCGATCCGGGGCGTGTACGCGGCGCGCTTCGCGCCCGGCGCCCAGCGTGACTCGCTGCACTTCCAGGGCGTCGAGATCGACATCCTCGCCCCTGACGTCGTCAACACGATCGCCTGGTACGTGCTCACCCGCGGCGACTCCATCACCGCACGCGGGCCGACGTCCCTGGTCATGCGCCGCGTGAGCGGACGCTGGTACATCGTGCACGACCATTCCAGTTGACGTGGCGGACGTAGCCGCCATGCGCGCTCCGACGCGCATGGACTTCGGCGGCGGGTGGACCGATGTGCCGCCGTATTCCGAGCGCGAGGGTGGGGTCGTGTGCGCGGTTGCCATCGCGCGCTACGCGATGGCACAGGTACGGACGCTCGCCCCTGGTGAGGTCGACCGGGCGGCGGCCGGCGACCGGCCGCTCGTGCGGGCAGCGCTGGATCGGGCGGGCCTGCGTGGCGAGGTCCGCGTACGCCTGCACAGCGACTTCCCGGTAGGCGCCGGGCTCGGCGGATCGTCCGCCGCCAGTGCTGCGCTGCTCGGAGCGCTCGACCGATGGCGGGGAATCCCGATCGACCGCGTGGCCATCGCCGAGCGCGGCCGCGAGATCGAGGTCGACGACCTCGGGGTTCCCGGCGGCCGGCAGGATCACTACTGCGCCACGCATGGGGGCCTCCTCGGCCTTTCCTTCGGCGACCCCGTCCAGGTGCAGCGTCTGCCGCTGACCGCCGCGCTTCGCGCGGCGCTTGAGCGCAGGTGCGTGCTCGTGTACACGGGGGAGTCGCGAATCTCCGGAGAGACGATCGCCGGGGTGATGGAGGGGTACCGGCGGGGCGATCCGGGGGTAACCTTCGCCCTCGGACGCATGCGCGAGCTGGCCGGCCAGATGATCGCTGCGCTGCGGGACGGCGACATGGATGCACTGGCATCGCTCGTCGGGGAGCACTGGGTGCACCAGCGTGCCCTCCACCCGGCGATCTCGACCCCGCGCATCGATGCGATCGTCGAGCGGGCCCGCGACGCAGGCGCGCTCGGCGCGAAGGCCACGGGTGCCTCCGGCGGCGGGTGCGTGCTCGTGCTGGCTGCGGACGGCGCCGAGGACCCGGTGCGGCGCGCCGTCGGCGCGTTGGGCGAGGTACTGCCGTTCACCCTCGACGACACGGGATTGACGGAATGCGACTGGAGCGGGGAGACGCCGTAGGGCTGGCCCGGGCGCTCGTCCGGACCGATTCGCGCAATCCCTCGCTGGTGCCCGGCGGGCCCGGTGAGGAGGGTGTCGCGCGGGTGCTCGCCGGCGTGCTCGAGGCATGGGGGTTTCGCGTGGAGCTGCAGGACGCGGCGCCGCGGCGGCCGAACGTCGTCGCCCGGATCGGCACGCCGGGACCGGCCTCTCTCATGTTCAACGGCCACCTCGATGTGGTCGGGGTGGAGGGCATGGCACACACGCCGTTCGATGCCGAAGAGCGGGGCGGCTGCCTGTACGGGCGCGGCGCGGCGGACATGAAGGCCGGGGTCGCTGCCATGTGCGCGGCGGCAGCACTGGCCGCCGACGCGCTCACCCACGGCGAGATCGTCGTGGCGGCGGTGATCGACGAGGAGTACGCCAGCCGCGGCACGCGGTCCCTGGTCGAGCGCGGCGTGCACGCCGATGCCGCCATCGTCGCCGAGCCGACCCGGCTCGCCCTCATGCCGGCGCACCGCGGATTCGTATGGGTCACGCTCGTCTTCCACGGCCGTGCCGCCCACGGCAGCCGCTACGACGTCGGCGTCGACGCCATCCGGCACGCCGGGCTCGTCCTGGCCGAGCTGGATGCGCTCGATCGCGGCGCGCTGACACGCCACACCCATGATCTGCTCGGCCATGGCTCGCTGCACGCCTCGCTCGTGAGCGGAGGGACCGGTATGTCCACGTATCCCGATCGCTGCGAGCTGCGGATCGAGCGCCGTACGCTTCCGGGCGAGACGGCGGGGCAGGTGATGGCCGAGATCGAGGCGGCCTGCGAACAGGCCCGGATGCAAACGCCCGAACTGCGGGTCGACGTCTCGCTCGAGTTGGCCCAGAACCCCAGCGATGTGAGCCCGGATGCCCCGGTGGCCCGCGCGCTGCGCGCCGCCCTCGAGCATCAGGCGGTGCCGGTCCGCGTCGAGGGCATGAGTGCCTGGACGGATTGTGCCATTCTCAACGACGCGGGAATCCCTGCCGTCTGCTTCGGCCCCGGCGACATCGCGCTCGCTCATGGGCCCGAGGAATACGTCGAGATCGAGCAGATCCGGGTGGCCGCCGCCGTGCTCGAGCGAGTGGCGCGCAGTTGGTGCGGAGCTGGACTGGAGGGATCGTGGCGGAGTTGACGCACGCGCAGTACGAGATGCTCGAGCGGGCCGTCTTGAACGGCCGGCGCATCGTGGTGTACCGTCGGGGCACGGAGTACGTGGTGCTTCCCGAGCGCCTTGCCCTGCGCGATCGCCGGGAGGTCATCGAGGCCCGCAATCCCACGACGGGGGACCGGCTGACACTCTACATCGACGAACTGGACACGTTCGAGGTGGTACCGTGACGGCGTCGCCGCTGCCGCTGGTCGCCGTCTACGCCGACGAATCGTGCCTCGGCAACGGGCGGGAGGGTGACAATCCGGGAGCCGCCGGCGGGATCATCGAATACCGGAACCCGCGTGGCGGCCGGGTGACGCGCCGCGATTTCTGGCGCTCGGAGCCGGCGACGACGAACAACCGCATGGCGTTGTGGAGCGTGATCGAAGCGTTCCGGATCCTGGCCGCGAAGGGCGGGCGGTTCCGCGTCGTGTTCACGAGTGACTCTCAGTATCTGATCCGCGGCTTGAGCGAATGGGTGCCCGGGTGGATGGCCCGCGGGTGGCGGCGGAAGGGCGGCGCTATCGAGAACCTGGCCCTGTGGCGCGATGCCGTGGAGTTGGTGCGGCCGCACCAGGTGCAGTGGACGTGGGTGCGCGGCCACGCCGGCCACATCCAGAATGAATACGCGAACCACCTGGCGATCCGCGCGGCCCGCGACCAGACGGCCTCCGGAGGAGCAGTGCCGTCGGGGTTCGACGACTGGCTGGCCGGCGAGCGCACCGCCGGCCGCCTGCACGCGCACCCGGCGCCGTTTCCGGATCCGCGTAGATTCCAGCCATCGCGGCCGCTCCCCCCGACGGCCCAGGCGACGCTGCTCGACTAGTGGAGGACGGGATGGACGCGATCGACCGCATGTTCACGCTACTCGCCCGGACGGTGCGCGAGAGCCAGCCGCGGTATCTGACCCAGCCGTTCGAGGTGGCGGAGCTCTACCGCACGCTCCTGCCGTACCGCCACTTCCGGCGCGACTTGGCGCTCGACACGAACGAGGACTATGAGCTCACCTTGATGCAGCTCCTTTCCGGTGCTCGCGGGTATCTCATCGTGGACGACCGGATGCGGGACACACTGGAGAAGGAGCTCCGGTCGCCCAATCCGGACCCGGGCGCCTTCCGGCAGTTCGCCGACGCCCAGGTGGCGCTCTCGCCGGCAGCCCTGCAGCGGAGCGTGCAGACGCCCGAGGGGGCACCCGAGCCGGGGCGGGTGGCGACGCCCACGATCCGGCTGGACACGCCGGCCGCGGCCGCCGCTGCACCAGACGACACACGCTGCCGCTACTGCGGCAACAAGCTGCCGCAGGGACGCACCGTGGTGTTCTGTCCGCACTGCGGCCAGAACCTGACGGTGATGAACTGCGGCGCCTGCGGCGCTGAGCTGGAAGTGGGCTGGAAATTCTGTGTGGCGTGCGGCCGGGCGACCGGCCAGGAGGCGTGATGCGAGGATGGCACCGTGCCACGGCGGTGGCGGTGATGGCGGCGGCGGTGACCGCATGCGCCACGGGATCGGGTGGCCGCAAGCCGGCCAGCGCCGTCGTCCCGTCGGTGGACAGCTGGTCGATGGTGACCCGTCTGCACGTGGACCTCTGGCTCCACGGCTACGCGATGCTCACCCGCGATGCCACGAAGGTCCCCGTCTTCCGCCGCGGCTACCGCGACGCCATCGAAGCGGTACGCCGCAAGCAGAATGTGCTCACCGGCCTCGACGCGAACCACGTCAAGCTGGCCGCACTCATGGCGCAGAACCCGGAGATCAGCAACGGCCAGTTCATGCCATTGTACTTCGACTCCTGGGATGCCATGGTCCAGGCGATTCACGCCTTTCTCCAGGCCGGCGGGAATCCGCGGGAGGCCGCGCCGGCCGACCGGCGGCAGGTCGCCCTCATCGCCTCGATGTATCCGACGGTCCAGGACCGCGACTGGCTGCGGCTGTTCACCGAAGCGCTCGGCGACGAGTCCGATCACTTCTACCACCAGTACTGGATGGCACAGCAGAAGGCCGATGCCGACCTGGTGGTCAACGCTGACTCGCTCTGGCGGTCGCTCCGTCCCCGCTTCCAGCGCTTCCTCACGAACACCAAGCAGACGGACGGGCAGATCGTGCTCTCGCTGGTGCTGGGCGGCGAGGGACGCACCATGAATGCCTCGCCCAGCCACAACATCGTCGTGGTGCCGATGCCGGAATCGCGCGCCGGCATCGCCGAGCCGATCTACGTATTCGCGCACGAGGTCGTGCAGGTCATCTCCAGCGACGCCGTCGCGGCGAACACGACTCCGGTGCAGCAGCGGAGCGGCGTGGCGGCCGACTACTCGCCGATCGCCGCCGTACGGGGCGGCTACATGCTCATCGAGCGCGTCGCGCCGGAACTGGCCAACGGGTACATGCGCTTCTACCTCCAGCAGACGGGGGTGACGCCGCCGGCCGGTGATCCCGAGGCGACGTTCATCGCGACCTTCCAGATCCCGACCGCGATCGAGGCCGACATGGAGCGGGGGATCAGCGGAGCGCTCGGAGGAACCTGAGCCGGGCCGGCGTCCGTATATTCGAATCATGGCTGATCCCCCGGTTCCGGTCCCCCGACCACCGCTCGACCGCCCCGCGCTGGAGCGGGTGCTCGCGCGGGCCGCCGAGCTGCAGGCGCGCAGTGGGGATACCGCCGGCACGATGACCGACGAGCAGATCGTCGAGCTGGGGAAGGAGGTGGGACTCTCCCCCGCCTATCTCCGCCAGGCGCTCGCCGAGGAGCGTGCCAGCGGTGGACAGCCGGATGTGCGCGGACTCCTGATGGGAACCGCGGTCGTGTCGGCCGAGCGGACCGTACGGGGCACCGCCCCGGAAGTCTTCGCCGCGCTCGACGTCTGGATGCAGAAGGAGGAGTGGCTGCAGATCAAGCGCCAGTTCGCCGACCGTATCATGTGGGAGCCGCGCCGCGACCTGGAGGGAAACGTGCGGCGGTTCCTGAATGTGGGCGGACGCGGTTACGCCCTGTCCAAGGCCACGGAGGTCGGCGCCACCGTGGTGCCCGCCGACGAGGGACGTGTCCTCGTTCGGCTCGACGCGGATCTGCGCGCCCACCGGCGGCATGCCCTCGCCGGGATCGCGGCGGCGACCTCCGTCGGCGCGGCCGCCGGCGTCATCGCCGTCGCCCTCCACTTCGCGCTGTTCGTCGTCCCGATCCCCCTGATCGGCCTCGGCGGTATCAGCTACGGCGCTGCCCGCGCCTCGCACGGGGCGGCCATGGGCCGGGCGCAACTCACCCTGGAGCAGATGCTCGACCGCCTGGAGCGCGGCGAGCGCGCTGACAACCCCTCGCTCCTCCGGATGCTGGCCCAGGCTGCCGGGGCCACGGTTCCCAAGCGCTACTGACCGCCGGCCGGGCGCGGCAGCAGGGTCACCGGACGGCGACTGGCCCGCGCGGCCAGCCACCCCAGCATGCGATTGCTCAGCACGCCCGCGAAGCTCAGCACGGTGAGCGACTTCACTTCGGCGCGTGAGATCTTCACGACCGGCTGCCGGGCCGGCCAGCCAGAGGACCGCGTGAGATCGCGGAGCGTCGCGTAGGCGAAGAGCAGCGGCAGGGCGCAGAACAGGCGGATCGAAACCGCCCGCCGCGGGATTCGGAGCAGATAGTCCTTGGCGTGCTCGAGATCTGCCCACGCCAGTTCCACGAGCGAGCCCATGGCCGCCCGCGTCGTGGCGCCGTGGCCCTCCACCAGAACGGTCGCATGGCTCCCGCCGTGCGCCGACAGCAGGTCCTCGGGGATGTAGATCGCGTTCTCCTGCCGTGCGTCCGTCGCCACGTCCTTGAGGATGTTCACCGTCTGCAGGGCCTCGGCGAAGGCCCGGCTGCGCTCGCGCAGCACCGCGTACTGGCGCGGTCCGATGCTCGGGGCGTGTTCGTGCCACAGATCCGTGAGCATGTAGCCGACCGTCCCCGCCACGTAGTAGCAGTACTCGCGGTACTCCTCCAGGCTCCGGATGCGGATGCCGTGGGGATAGAGGAGTACGAATTTCCGCATGCCGGCGATCATCTCGCTCACCCAGCGTTTGACGTGCTCGCGTGTTTCCGGTGACAGGCTCCGGTAGACGACGAAGACGAGATCCGCGTGCTGTACGAGCCGTACGTGGGCCGGCTCTCCGGACAGGCCGGTCGTCGCTTCGGGCAGGCGGTCGGCGCGGGCCGGATCGTCGAAGCAGTCGCGCAGTCGGTCGAAGAGCACCGCCTTCTCGTCGGCCGGAAGGTGCGGCTCGTCCTCGATGGTGTCGGCGATCCGGCAGAGCAGGTACGCGCAGTTCACGGCACGGCCGAGCCGGCCCGGCAGCACCCGGATGCTGAGCGCGAAGGTGCGCGACACGGCCGGCAGGACGTCTCGCGAGAAGCGGAGGGCCTGCGGCAGGCGCGGGTCGGCGGAGGAAGTGGGAATCGCCACGAGAGGCGGCGGGGTCGTCGTGAGTGCAGTCGCTGCGTTAGACTTCGGCGTTGCCGGCTGCGCTGGAACTTACCGCACCCGACCCGCCGGCGCCCCCCGGCTGCCCCATTGCGCGAGAGGACACCGACCACGTGACGAACACGGCGCCCCCGGCTCCTCCGGGATTCAGAGGCACGTTCCGTACCGACGACGCCGCCCGGGCGGTCTACGGCGAAGCGGCGGGCATCGCCCGGTGCTGGCCGCGCGCCGTGGCCGTGCCCGTCGACGCACGGGATCTCCAGACCCTGGTGGGCTGGGCCCACCGCGAACGGGTGCCGCTCATCCCCCGCGGATCGGGCAGCGGGATGGCCGGGGGCGCGGTGGGGGACGGCGTGTCGGTGGACCTGAGCCGCCTGCGCACGCTCGGCGAGGTCGACCGCGAAGCCCGGACGATCCGCGTCGGCGCCGGCGTGCTGCGGGGAGAGGTCGACCGGGTCGCCCGCGCCGCGGGCCTGCGATTCCCGGTCGATCCCTCCAGCGGTGAATTCTGCACGGTCGGCGGGATGGCCTCCACGAATGCCGCCGGCGCGCACACCATGCGCCACGGTCCCACGCGTCCCTGGGTTCAGGCGCTGCAGTGCGTGTTCGACGACAGCTCCGCCGCCGAAGTCCGACGCGGGGCGACGCCCCCCCGCGAGATCGCCGCGGTCGACCGATTCTTCCGCGAGGCGCACGACGCGATCGTGCGCCGCGAGCACGCCACCCCCTCCGTGCACCGCGGCGTTTACAAGGATTCGTCCGGCTACGCCACCGCCGCGTACGCGGCCAACGGCGACCTGGTGGATCTCCTCGTCGGCAGCGAAGGCACGCTGGCCCTGTTCACCGAGATCGAGCTGCGGTTGGAGCCGGCACCGGCAGCGAGCGCAAGCCTGCTGGGCGAGTTCCGGTCGCTCGACGCCGCGGTCCGGGCCGCGGCCGAAGCCCGGAAGATCGGTGCCAGCGCCTGCGAGCTGCTCGATCGAACGTTCCTCGAGGTCGCGGCCACCGGCGGCGCGCAGCTCCCCGTGGCGGCCGGCGCCGAAGCGGTGCTCCTCGTCAAGCTCGATGCGGAATCGATGCGCGACGTCGGCGCCCGCGGGCGGTCGATCGAGCAGGCGTTCCGCCGGCTGGCGGCCACCAACGTCACGCTGGCGCTCGACGCGGCGGCCGAGCACGATCTCTGGGAGTTGCGGCACGCCGTGAGCCCCATCCTGTCGCGGCTCGATCCGTCACTCAAGTCCATGCAGTTCGTCGAGGACGGCGCCGTCCCCCCGGATCACCTCGCCGACTACGTGCGCGGCGTCCGCGCCGTCCTCGACCGCAATCGCGTGCAGGGGGTGATCTTCGGGCACGCCGGCGATGCGCACATCCACGTCAATCCGCTCATCGACGTGGCCCGACCCGACTGGCGCCAGCGCGTCGACAACATTCTCGACGGCGTCGTGGCGTTGACCGCCTCGCTCGGCGGCACGCTCACCGGGGAGCACGGCGACGGCCGGCTGCGGACGCCGCTCCTCAACCGGGTCTGGACCGAGGCCGCGCGTGAACGCTTCGCCCTGGTGAAGCGCTGCTTCGATCCCACCGGCATCTTCAACCCCGGCGTGAAGGTTCCGGTGTCCGGCCAGCAGCCGCTCGGCGACGTGAAGTACGACCCCGAGCTCCCACCGGTGCCTCCGTCGGCGGCGCGGGCGCTCGAGATCGTGGAGCGCGATCGGGCGTATGCCCAGTTCCGTCTCGCCTTGCTGGAGATGCCCGGAGAATCTTGATTGAGGAACGCCCCGTCTTCGTTTCACCGCCTTCCTGCCTCACGGCCCGACGGCTCCACGACCTGCGAACCATGCCCGAGTACTTCACCGCCCCCCGTGTGACCCTGCTGGCCCGCCCCGCCTTCGCCGAGCCGCCCCACCTCCCGGTGGAGTGGCAGGGGGAGAGCACCGACGGTGAGCAGTTGGCGGAATTCGCCGGCCGGCTCTGCTACATGAGCCAGCACAACCCGGCCCGGCGTGCCACCCGGGACTATCTCGAGAACATCAAGAAGCAGGGACACGGGAGCGTCCTCGAGCACGCGGCCTATTCGATCCTCCTCGAAGGCGTGAGCCGCTCGCTGACGCACGAGCTCGTCCGCCATCGGGCCGGATTAGCCTACTCGCAGCTCTCCCAGCGGTACGTGGACGAGTCGCACGCGGCCTTCGTCGTGCCGCCGGCCATTCTCGGCGACGAGGCGCTGGAAGAGACGTGGCGGGCCCAGGTCGAGGCGGCGCAGGAGGCGTACGTACAGCTCGTGGCCCATCTCATGGAGCGCTACGCCTGGGTGTCCGACAAGGTCCACCGGCGCAAGATGGCGCGGGAGGCGGCCCGGGCCGTCCTGCCGAACTCCACCGAGACCAAGATCGTGGTCACCGGCAATGCGCGGTCGTGGCGCACGATGCTGGAGCTGCGGACGAGCGAGGGAGCCGAGATGGAGATCCGGCGGGCGGCACTCGCGATTCTGCGCCGGCTCCAGGCCGAGGCGCCCGGGTTCTTCTCGGACTTCGAGATCTACATGGCCGACGACCGGCACGAGGCCGCGCGCATCTCGTATCACAAGGTCTGAGGCCCGACGGAGATTTTTCCCGTTGCGTCACGAAATCGACGCGCATATCTTGCCGCGTCCTTTCGAGATCGGATGACGCGCATCGGTTTCGCGTACAATCAAAAGCCCGAGTCGACTCCCGTGCTGCCGTCGAGCCCCGACGCGGTCGACGGCGACGCCGAGCCCCCCAGTACGCGCCGGGACGAGCGGTCCCGGATCTTCTCCCCGGCCCCTCCCAGCCTCTTCGCCACGAGTGGCGGCGGAGCGGGAGTGGCGGTGCCGGCGCCCCCGGCTCCGCCCGCGGCCGACGACGCCTACGCCGAGTGGGACTCCCCCGAGACCATCGACGCCGTGGCCCGAGCCCTCTCGGATTTCGGTGAGGTGATTCGCCTCGAAGCCGATCAGGACTTCCCCGAGCGGCTCCGGGACGCCCGCCCCGACATCGTGTTCAACATCGCCGAGGGCTTCGCCGGACCGAACCGCGAAGCCCATGTACCGGCCATCTGCGAGTTCTACGCCGTCCCCTACTCGGGGAGCGATCCGTTCACGCTCTCGCTCTGTCTGCACAAGGCGCGCACGAAGCAGCTCCTGGGGGCCTCCGGGGTGCCGACCGCCACGTTCGAGCTCGTGGAATCGGAGGCGCAGCTCGAGGCCTTCGCCGCCGGCGGCGGTGCACGCACGGCGGGGGAGCCCCTGCGGTTCCCCCTCTTCCTCAAGCCCGTTCAGGAGGGATCGTCCAAGGGCATCACCGAGCGGAATTTCGTCCGTGATGACCGCGAGCTGCTGGAGCGGGGTCGCGAGCTGCTCCGCCTCTACGCGCAGCCCGTGCTCATCGAGGAGTACCTGCCCGGGGCCGAGTTCACGTGCGGTGTGCTCGGCAACGGCGAGGCGGCCCGCGTGCTGCCGCTGGTCGGCATGCGGTTCGACACCCTCCCCGACGGGGCCGTGCCCGTGTACGGGTTCGAGGCCAAGTGGCTCTGGGATACACGGGAGCGGCCGCTCGAGATCTTCGAGTGTCCGGCACGCGTCCCGGAGTCGCTTCGCTCGGCCATCGAGACGACCGTCTTTCGCGCGTACCACGCGGTGGGATGTCGCGACTGGGCCCGCCTCGACGTCCGCCTCGATGCCGAGGGGCGCCCGAACATCATCGAGATCAATCCGCTTCCCGGCATCCTGCCGGACCCGGCGGACAACTCCTGCCTGCCCAAAGCCGCCCGTGCGGCCGGCCTCTCGTACGACGAATTGATCCAGGCCTGCCTCATGCACGCCGCGCAGCGGCAAGGTGTGGTCCTCGAGCGCCGGAGCGTGCCATGAAGATCGCCATCCTGTTCGACGGGGCATCCGCCGTGGCCGCCGTCCCGGATCTCATGATCCTCGAGACCGTCGAGGCGATCGAGCGCGCCATGGCCGGCGAAGGGAATTCGGTGGCCCATGTGGCCGTCAACACCGACGGCCGCTGGCTCGACCGCCTCCGGAAGGAGCGGTTCGATCTGGTGTTCAACATGTGCGAGGGCGTCGACGGCGTGGCGACCCTGGAGTCGCCCGTGATCTCGATCCTGGAAACGCTGGCCGTTCCCTTCACCGGCAGCTCGAGCTTCACGACCGCGCTCTGCCTGCGCAAGCACTTGGTCAACGCGCTGCTGGCCAGCGCAGGGCTCCCCGTCCCGGATTTCGTCACCGTGCGCGCCGGC
This sequence comes from Gemmatimonadaceae bacterium, assembly GCA_046704805.1. Taxonomy (GTDB): domain Bacteria; phylum Gemmatimonadota; class Gemmatimonadetes; order Gemmatimonadales; family Gemmatimonadaceae; genus JAGWRI01. The sequence continues at coordinate 692 of JBJKRG010000278.1, read as the reverse complement.
GAGCCCATCGAAGCCGCGAGCTTCCCCGCCATCTGCAAACCGACCGCCGAAGACGCATCCATCGGCATTGAGCAGAAGTCGGTCGTCCGCAGCCAGCGGGCCCTCACGCAACGGGTCGAGGCGATGCTCGAGCGCTGGAACCAGGTGCTCGTGCAGCGGTACGTCGACGGCCGCGAAATCAATGTGGGGATCCTCGGCAACGAAGTGTTGCCGGTGGCGGAGATCGACTTCAGCGGTCTGCCCAAGCGCCTGTGGCGCATCGTGAGCTACCGCTCCAAGTGGGAGGCCGGGAGCGACGAGGATGCCGGCACCGTGCCGCGCTGTCCGGCGGACCTGGACCCGGAGTTGACGGCTGAGGTCAAGCGGATCGCCCTTGAGGCGTGGCGGTTGGTCGGGGGACAGGGGTACGGCCGCGTCGACATGCGCATCGACGCCGACGGCCAGCCGTGGATCCTGGAGATCAACCCCAATCCGGATATTGCGCCCGATGCCGGACTGGCCCGGATGGCCAAGGCGGCCGGTATGCCGTATGCCCAGCTCATCCGGACGGTGTGTCGTCTGGGCTTGAAGCGGCGCATCGACGTGGCCGACGCCCACCCGTTGTGGGCAATGGCCTTACGGCTCTCGGGCGGCGTCGGCCCGACCGAGGACGGCGACCAGTTCGACGACACCCAGCAGGCCGCTTCCTCATG